>JAYOEU010000007.1:0-49747 GCA_038116915.1 Alphaproteobacteria bacterium | reverse complement strand
CGCCACCGCCATCTCGGTATTCTGGGTCGGAATCACGATCGAGGCGCGCAGGCGCGGATCCCGGTCGAGAAACTCGGCGGCGATCCAATTGTTCACCGCGTTGGCGAAGGCGGCGGCCATGTCCTCGCTCATCAGCAACTGCACGCCATAGAGGCAATTGCAGATCGCGATGCTGGTGGCGAAGGGATCAAGCGCCTGACTTTGCACCGCTTCCAGACTGGAGGCCGGCAGACCCTTCTCGGGCCGCCAGTCGGGCCGCGCGGTGAGCGGCGCGTTCTTCGGATAGGCGATGGTCTCCAGCTCGTGCACGCCGCGCTGGACGATGCTGTCCTGCCAATGCTCCGCCATATAGGGCAGCAGCGCCCTGATGCCGGGAACCGAGGGATGGATGTCGCAATCGATGGCGCCGGCGGTCGGGGCGGGGGAAGCGTTCATGCGGCCCGGATCCAACTGTCTTTGGGGATAGGCCGACACTGTGTTGCCGCCTCCGACGCTTGTCAAATCCGCCGGGGCGCGTGGAGCCGATAAAACGCGTTTCCCGATACGGCATCCATATCCGGATGGAACGGCGCGGGGTGGCGGCTGTAAGCTGGATGCGAATTTCCTTGTGGGGGACGGATGGGTTTCCGGATAGGCGTGGATTCGGGCGGGACTTTCACCGATGTCTGCCTTGTGGACGAGACGAGCGGCCGGATCTCGGTGTGGAAGCTGCCGAGCACGCCCGGCGATCCCTCGATCGCCATCGCCAACGGCGCGCGGGAAATTCTGGAACGTTTCGCGGATGGACACTCCTCCGGGGTGTCCTATTTCGGGCACGGGACGACGGTGGCGACCAATGCGCTGATCCAGGGCCGGGGCGCCAGAACCGGGGTCGTGACCAATGCGGGCTTTCGCGATCTACTGGAACTGGCGCGACAGCGCCGCCCGCATCTCTATGATCTGCAAACCGACAAGCCGCCAGCGCTGGTGCCGCGCGACCGGAGGCACGAGGTCGCGGCCCGTATTCATTTTGATGGACGTATCGAGCACGTGCCGACGCCGGATGAGGTCCGAGCCGTCGCCGCGCGTCTCGCGGATCAGGGCGTCGAGGCGGTCGCGGTCTGCTTTCTCTACAGCTTTCTCGACCCGAGCCATGAACGCATGGTCGCCGAGATCCTGACCGAGACGCTGGGTCCCGGCGCCTTCATCACCTGCTCGCATGAGGTCAGTCCCGAATTCCGTGAATACGAGCGGCTCAGCACCACCGTGGTGAACGCTTTTCTCGGCCCGGTCATGCGCGGCTATCTCGACAACCTGGCGCCGCGATTGCGCGAGGCCGGGATCGAGGCGCCGCCGCATATCACCCAGTCCAATGGCGGCACGATCAGCTTCGAGACCGCCGCCGTGCAGCCGGTGAGGACAATCCTGTCAGGCCCCAGCACCGGCGTCATCGGCGCGCTGGAAACCGCCCGGATCGCCGGGGTGAGGGATCTGATCACCTTCGATATGGGGGGCACCTCAACCGATGTGGCCCTCATCGCGGACGGCATTCCGGGCCTCACCACCGAGGCGGAGGTTCACGGTTATCCCATCAAGGTGCCGATGATCGACATTCAGACCGTCGGCGCCGGCGGCGGATCGATCGCCCATGTCGACAGCGGCGGCTTTCTCAAGGTCGGCCCGGGCAGCGCCGGGGCCGAACCCGGTCCGGTCTGCTACGGCCTCGGCAACGAGGAGCCGACGGTGACCGACGCCAATGTGGTGATGGGCGTGCTGGACCCGTACCGGCTTCTCGGGGGCCGGATGGAGATACACCGCGACCGCGCCCAGGCGGCGATCGAACGCCTGGGCGCGAAAATAGGGCTCGGGCCGCTGGAGACCGCGTCGGGCATCGTCCGCGTGGTGACCGCCAACATGGCCCGGGCGATCCGGCTGATCTCGGTGCAGCGCGGCCATGATCCGCGCGACTACTGTCTGATCCCGTTCGGCGGCGGCGGCCCGGTTCACGCGGGCCGGCTGGCGCGGGAATTGGGGATGGACCGCATCCTGGTGCCGCGCAACCCGGGAATTCTTTGCGCGCTCGGACTGTTGCTGACCGACCTCAGCCGGGATCTTTCGATCACCCGCCGCCTACGGCTGGACGCCCAGGGTATCGGTCCCGCGCGCGCCGCCCTCGCCCAGTTGCGGGCGGAAGCGGAACGCTGGTTCGAAGTGGAAGGGGTGGCCCCCGCCCGCCGGGCGCTCGCGGTGACCATCGACATGCGCTATGCCGGTCAGAACCACGAACTGACGGTTTCCGCTCCCGATACCGGGGATGACGCGGAGTTCATGGCGCATCTGGCCGCGAACTTCGCCGACGCGCACCGTCGCCGCTACGGCTATGCCGCCGAGGAGGAACCGGTCGAGCTGATCACCTTTCGGCTGCGGGCGACCGGCCTGGTGGACAAGCCCGATTTTCCGAACGCCGAGGATGCCGGCCCGGATGCGTCGGCGGCCCTCGTCTCCAAGCGTCCGGTTCATGCGCCGGAGGCTGGCGGCGCCGTCGAAACGCCGATCTACGACCGGGACCTGTTGCGGCCCGGCAACCGGATCGCCGGGCCGGCGGTGATCGCCCAGTTTGATTCAACGACCCTGGTTCTGGCCGGCCAGACGGCGACGGTGGACCGGTATTTCAACCTGATTCTGCGCGAGGAGGGCGCATGATGCGAGCTGTCCTGCGTGTCTCCGAACAAGACCCTTCGAGATCCTGGATCAAGTCCAGGACAAGCGCTCCTACGTGGCTTCTCAGGGTGAGTGAGTTCTATGGAATACGGCTCACCCTGAGGAGCCGCGACGCGGCGTCTCGAAGGGTCTTGTCGGCTGCTGGACTCGCATCGCCCACGCCCAGGCGGACCATGTCATGACCGCGCCCGATCCCATAACCGTCGAGGTTATCGGCAACGCCATCGCCTCGATCGCCGAGGAGATGGGCGAGACCCTGATCCGCGCCTCGTATTCGACCAACATCAAGGAGCGCCGGGACTGCTCGACCGTCCTGTTCGATGCCGCCGGACGCACGCTGTACCAGGCCGAGCACATTCCGATCCATCTCGGCTCCCTCATGGGCGTGATCGAGGAAGTGCTGAAGCGGCATCCTGTGGACACCATCCGCGAGGGCGATCTCTTCATCGGCAATGATGCCTATACCGGCGGTGGCACGCACCTGCCGGATATCGTCTTCGCCTCGCCGATCTTCTACGAAGGCGCGCTTGTCGGCTGGGCCACCAACCTCGCGCATCACGCCGATTTCGTGGACCGGGGTCACAAGCATATTTACCAGGAAGGCCTCAGAATTCCGCCGATCCGCCTGCACCGGGCCGGCGAATTGCAACAGGATGTGCTGGATCTGATCCTGCTCAACTGTCAGGTGCCGCACGAGCGCCGGGCGGATTTCCGCGCCCAGGTCGCGGCCAATCAGTTCGGTATCCAAAGGTTTCAGGCCCTGTGTGACCGCTATGGGGTCGCGCTTCTGACCCGGGTGTTCGATGAACTGCTGGACTATGCCGAACGCCGGATGCGAGCCGGCATCGCCGCGATCCCCGACGGCATCTATGAATTCGAGGATATCTTCGAGGGCGACGAGCAGCCCGAACCCTTAACCTTCCGGGTCCGCATCGAGGTGACCGGAGAGACGATCCATCTCGATTTCGCCGGCAATCCGCCGCAGGTTCCCGCCGGTCTCAACATCGTCAACACCGCGCTGCTGGCGACGGTCTATTACGCGGTCAAGACCATCGCCGATCCCGACGCGCCGCCCAATGCCGGGCTGTTCCGGCCGATCAGCGTCAGCGCGCCCGAGGCCTCGATCGTCAACGCCTCGCCGCCCGCCGCGGTCAATGGCCGCACCAATACCTGCCAGCGGGTAGTCGATCTGATCCTCGGCGCGCTCGCCAAGGCGGTGCCGGATCGGGTGATCGCCGCCTGCAACGGTGCCGTGGTCGCCGCGACCTTCAGCGGCGTCAATCCCCGGACCGGCGCCTACTATGTTTATCTTGAGACCCTGGGCGGCGGGTTCGGCGCGCGCGCGACCAAGGATGGGCTGGATGGCGTGCAGGCGCATATCACCAATACCTCGAACCTGCCGATCGAGGGGCTGGAGCCGGAATATCCCCTGGTTGTCGACCGCTATGAACTGGTTCGGGATTCCGGCGGGCCGGGTACCTGGCGCGGCGGGATGGCGCTGAGACGCCAGATCCGGGCGGTGGATCACGACTGCTGGGTCACGGTGCGGGGCACAAGGCTGAAGACCGGGCCCTGGGGGCTTTTCGGCGGTCACGAGGGCGGCCGGTATTCCGTCGAGGCGGACCCGCCGCTTGTCGGGGGCAGGGGGGATCTTGCCGCCGGGCGGGCGGTCGTGATCACCACTCCCGGCGCGGGCGGATACGGCGATCCGGCGGCGCGGGATCCGGATCTGGTTCGCCGCGACCTTGCCGAGGACCGGATCTCCGCCGATGTTGCGCGCCAGGTCCATGGAGTGGCGGACTGAGACGCCGGTTAGATATCCCGCTTGACAGCGATCGAAGCTCGGCGCCTTAATCGCCGCCATGACGCACGCGATTTCCATCGACGGCTTGGCCATGACCCACCAGTCCACGATCTGGTGGTGGCGCTGTCGCATGGGTCACGCGATGGGCTGACGCGCCCGCTCGCCCAAGGCATCGTTTCGCCGGACCCGCCAAGTTCCCTTGGCGGGTTTTTTTGTGCCCGCACCCCACCCGAACCACCGCCGACAAGGACAAGGATCATGACAACGACACTACTAACCGCACCGACGACCAAGCCGCCGATCCCGGTACATCTGCACGCGAGCCCGGCGCCGTTTCGCATGCCCTTCGATGTCTTCAACCGGCTTTCCGAAGCGCTTGGAGAGGATCATGTCTTCATCGTCGAAAGCCTGTCGGGGCCGAAACCCGACACCCGCTCGGCGGTGGTCGGCTTCGCCAAGCTGCTGACCGTCGAGGTGCACCGGCACAGGGTCACGATCACCGGCTCGGGCGCGGCCGCGGACCGGGCGCGGGAGGCGGCGGGGGACGGAATGCGGATCGCCGGCGAGGTGATCGAGCTGTCGGCCCTGAGCGAGGTATGGGACCTGCTGCGCCGGATACAGGGCTGCTTCGCGGTGGACGGCGCCACCGGGCCGGCGGCCTTCGCTTTCGGGTTCTTCGGCTATTTCGGTTATGACACGGCGCATTATGTCGAGGAGTTGCCCTACGTCATTCCGCCCACCACCGACGCGCCGGATATCTCCTTGTCGATCTTCCAGGGCGTGGTCCGCTATGACCTTGTGGCCCGGACCTGCGAGGTGGTGAGCGCCACATCGCCGGCCTGGGAGGCGCCGGCGCTGATCCGCGCACTGATAGAATCCTGCTCCGACTCTACCGGAAGCGAGGCGGCTCCGCCGGTTCCGGCGCCGGGGCGGATCAGCGATTCCACGACCAAAGACGCCTATCTCCGCGACGTCGAGACGGCGCTCGGCTATATCGCCATCGGCGACATCTATCAGGTCCAGGTCGGCCATGAGCTGACCATCCGGACCGAGGCGACGCCGCGTGAGGTTTATGCCCGGTTGCGTGCTCGGAACCCCGCGCCCTACATGTATCTTGCCCGGTTCGGCGAGGTCTCGGTGATCGGCGCCAGCCCCGAGGTGTTCGTTCGGATCGAGGATGGCCTCGTCACCATGCGCCCGCTCGCCGGCACCGTGCCGCGCTCCGGTGATCCGGCCGTCGACCGGGAGCGCTCGGACGCCCTGCTCGCCGATCCGAAGGAAGTGGCCGAGCACATCATGCTGGTCGATCTCTGCCGCAACGACATCGGCCGGATCTGTGAGCCGGGGACCCTGGACGTGGACGTGCTGATGGAGCCGGAGGTCTATTCCCACGTCATCCACATGGTCTCCAACGTCACCGGCACCAAGCGGCCGCGTCACGATCCCTATGATGTGATCGCCGCGACATTCCCGGCCGGGACCATGACCGGCACGCCGAAGATCCGGGCGATGGAAATCATTGAGGAACTGGAGACCGCGCGGCGCGGCATCTATGCGGGCGCGGTCGGGATGATCGACTTCGCCGGCTTCACCAATCTGGCGCTCTGCATCCGTTCCACACTCCATGCTGACGGCGCCTACCGGATCCGGGCCTCGGCGGGGGTGGTGGCGGACTCTGTGCCCGAGAAGGAATGGCGCGAGACCCTGGCCAAGATGGCCGGCAGCTATTGGGCGATTACCGGAGAGGAGATCCAGCCATGAAGGCGGTGCTTGTCGATGCCTATGACAGCTTCGTTCACATTATCCATCAGTACCTGCTGGAACTCGGGATCGAGACCACCGTCGTGCGCCGGGACAAGGCGGTGGACAATGTGATCGAACGGGAGGAACCGGATTTCCTGGTGCTGGGGCCGGGGCCGGGTCATCCCAAGGATGCGGGTTACCTTGGACTGCTGGACCGGCATTCGGGACAGCTGCCGATCCTCGGCGTCTGCCTTGGCCATCAGGCGATCGGCATGGCCCATGGCGGGGCGATCCGGCAGGCGGCGAACCTGATGCACGGCAAGTCGAGCCCGATCCGCCACGACGGCAAGGGGTGTTTCCGCAATCAGCCGGACCCGTTCCGGGCGACCCGCTATCATTCGCTGATCGTCGACGGCCTCGACCCGGCGGGCCCGCTCGAGATCACCGCGACGGCGGAGGATGACGGCTACATCATGGGCCTGAGACACCGGACCCTGCCGATCGAGTCGGTGCAGTTCCACCCGGAAAGCATCACCACCACCTCGGGCGTGAACCTGCTGCGCGACTTCGTGGCGACGCATGTGGCGCGTTAGCACCAACCCAAGCCGTATCCCCGACGAAGGTCGCAATTATATACTTGACTGAACATCGCCGAATCCCCATATCCAGGGTCAAGGAGAAAGACCATGGATATCACTGCCAAGATCTACAACGACGAAGAAGCCGCTCGCGAGCACCTGGAAAGCATCCGCTGGCCAGAAGGCCCGGTTTGCCCCTATTGCGAAAGCGATCGGTGTTCCGTCCTTGGCGGCAAGTCCATGGGGCCGGGCTGGTTCCATTGCAACGACTGCCGTAAGAAGTTCACCGTCCGCGTCGGCACGATCTACGAGCGCTCCAAGATCAAGCTGCACAAGTGGGTGCTGGCAACGCATCTGATGGCCTCTTCTAAGAAGGGCATCAGCGCGCACCAGTTACACCGCATGTTGGGCGTCACCTACAAGACCGCGTGGTTCATGGCGCATCGCATCCGCGAGTCCATGCGTGGCGCGGACCTCACTCCATTTGGCAGCAATGGCGGCGCAGTCGAGGCCGATGAGACCTTTATCGGCCGCCTTAAAGACGTTCCGACCCCCAAAGGCGGCATCGGTCACAAAATGAAAGTTCTGTCCCTTCTGGACCGCGAGACCGGCCAGAAGCGGTCCGTCGTGATCAACGACATGAAGGTTTCGACCATCGCCGCCGTGGTGAACGCTAACGTCGCCAGGGAACCCATCCGGCGCGAGGTTCGGCCACAATCAACTTCGACGGCAATCTGAAAATTTCGTTCAAACGACGACTGAAGGCTTTTTCGGATGCAATTAAGACAAGCGACTTGCTGGATGCGACCAAACAGCACGCGCTGGATTTGGCAGTAACGGCCCGACGGCTCAAGCGCTTTCGAGATGATCTGAACCACGGACTTTGGGGCGCCAATCATCCCGCAGAAGTTCAGATCGCTGACTATCGTTATGACGCCATCAAAGCTCGCAGCAGTCCCGCCGATATTACGTCATTGCAAAAATACGCGGACGAAATTGCTGAACTGAACGCAGCCCTTATTGCTCTTGCCGTAGTGAGGCATCACGTTCCGCCGCCAGAACCGCGTCGTGTATCTTCCTCACTAGGATTGACGAATCGTACTCATCCGTCTCAAGCCACCAACGATAGACCTCTTGGCCTGCTCGGATCGCCGCCGGAGACGGATGAGTAGCGCCGGCCTGTCCCGCCATAGGTGGTTCCCCGATCTAGTTCAGTCAAGTATATAATCGCCACGAAGGTCGGGGCCGACGCCTGAGACTCGTCAACGTGACGGATCGTGGATCAAGATCAGCCATATCTGAAAAATGCTCCACCATCTCGTGTTTCCCAGCGCTTCAGGCGTCGGCCCCGGCCTGCGCCGGGGATACGCAAGGTGGGGTTACGCCGGCGCGGTTGTCACGCGCCGCGATCAGCGTAAGCTGTATCGGTTTGAGTAACCGCCGACGGACATTGGGGATCTTCGCATGGAACAGCTCGCCACCGGATATGGCCTAGTCGAAGGACCGGTATGGCATACCGACAAGGGGCTTCTCTACAGCGACGTTTTGAACGGCGGTGTTTTCGCGATCGGCGGGGATGGCGGGATCAGCACCGTCGTCCCGCATCGCAAGGGGATCGGCGGGATCGTCCTGCACGAAGCGGACGGTCTGGTCGTCGGCGGGCGCAACCTCTCCTACAAGAGCTTCGACGGAGAGCGGTCCATCGTCCTGCTCGACAATGACGTGACCGAGGAAGCGGTCGGCTTCAACGATTTCACCACGGATTCCAAGGGCCGGATCTATGCCGGTTCTCTTGCCTTCAAGGTATTCGGCGGCGGCGCCCCGAAGCCGGGCCATCTGCACATGGTGGATCTCGACGGCTCTGTCCGGACACTCTCGGACGGGGTGATGCTGACCAACGGGATGGGCTTCTCACCCGACGGCACACGGCTCTACCACGCTGACGCGCGGGGCGATGTGATCCGGGTCTATGACGTCGCCGAGGATGGTGGGGTCGGTCCCTGGCGTCCTTTCGTCAAAACCTCACCCGATGCCCATGCCGACGGTCTCGCGGTTGCCGAGGACGGATCGGTCTGGACCGCGATGGCGCACGGCTCGCGCGTCGACGTGTTCGAACCGGACGGCTCGCTCCGGAAAAGCCTGCCGGTGCCGCTGCCGATGGTGACGTCGGTGTGCTTCGGCGGCGCCGATCTGAGGGATCTCTACGTCGTCACCGGCAGCCGCGGCGGGCCGAGCGAGAATTGCGGCACCGTCTACCGGACCCGCGCCGATGTCCCGGGCCTGCCGGTCGCGGAGTGCCGGGTCCGGCTGGGCTGACGATTTTCGGTCGGGTGGGTTCGCGACAATATCCCTCTCCTGAATGACGCGGGCGAGGCGTTGCTGCATGATGGGCTGAGCAGGGTGCTGCAACGGGCCGAACGGCCTCGATCCAGGGGAGGAATCACCATGGCGACCGTCAATACGGGAAGCTCGCAACCGGTTTATCTGGCCGTCCGGGACGACTGGCTGGCGCGCGTCCAAGAGGAGATCCTGGAGCCGGATCTGCCGATCGTCGACCCGCATCACCATATCTGGGACCGGCCCGGCTGGCGCTACATGATCGACGAGCTGGCGGCCGATCTCGGCAGCGGTCACAACATCGCCGCCACCGTCTTCGTGCAATGCCGGTCCATGCACCGCGCGGACGGACCGGACGCGATGAAGCCGGTCGGCGAGACCGAGTTCGTCAACGGCGTCGCCGCCATCGGCGCCAGCGGCCTCTACGGCAAGCAGCGGATGTGTGCCGGCATCGTCGGCCACGCGGACCTGACCCTCGGCGCGGCGGTGCGCCAGGTGCTGGAGGCGCATGTCACTGCCGGCGGCGGGCGGTTCCGGGGGATTCGGCATATTTCGTCCTGGGACGCGGATGCCAGTCTGATGAACCCCGGTTATCCGGTGCCGGAGAAGCTGTTGGCGCAGGACAACTTCCGGGCGGGTTTCGCGGAACTCGGCAAGCTCGGCCTGTCGTTCGACGCCTGGCTGTACCACCCCCAGATCCCGGAATTGACCGATCTCGCCCGCGCGTTTCCCGAGACCCCGATCATCCTGGATCATTGCGGCGGGCCGCTCGGCATCGGCGCTTATACGGGGCGCGGCGACGAGGTTTTTGCCGCCTGGAAAGCCTCGATCAAAGAGCTTGCGGCTTGCCCCAACGTCACGGTCAAGACCGGCGGGCTCGGCATGCGGATCAACGGCTATGATTTTCACGAGCACGCGAACCCGCCCGGTTCCGACCGGCTTGCCGAGGCGTGGCGGCCCTATATCGATGTCTGCGTCGAGGCCTTCGGCGCCGAGCGCTGCATGTTCGAGAGCAATTTCCCGGTCGATAAGGGCTCCTACAGCTATCCGGTCTATTGGAATGCCTGCAAGAAACTGGCAAGCGGCGCCAGCGCGGTCGAGAAGACCGCCCTGTTCAGCGGTACGGCGGCGCGCGTCTACCGGATCGAGGTTCCGTCCTGAGCCCGACGCCCGATGACGGCCTCGCGGCCCTGGAAACCCGGGTCAAAGCCGATCTCGCGCTGATCGCGCATCCAAGGATGCCCTGGCTCACCCCCCGCTCCGCCCCGGATGGAAGCGAGGCCGTCGATGTGTTGATCGTCGGCGCGGGTCAGTCGGGGGTGGCGACCGCCTTCGGACTGAAGCGCTCGAAGGTCGACAACATCCTGATCGTCGACCGGGCCGCGCGCGGTGCCGAGGGACCGTGGCTCACCTTCGCGCGCATGCCGACGCTTCGCAGCCCCAAGGACTATACCGGCCCGGACCTGGACATCCCGAGCCTCTCCTATCCGTCCTGGCATGTCGCGAAATACGGCCGGGAAAACTGGGAGGCGCTGAAACTGATCCGGCGCGAGGATTGGGGGCACTATGTGCTCTGGGTGCGTGACGTGATCGGCCTTGCGGTCGAGAACCGGACCGAGGTGGTATCGATCACCCCGTCAGGCGGTCTTCTGGCGGCCGAATTGACCGGGCGCGGAACCGGCGCTCGGCGGACCGTCCATGCCCGCAAGATCGTGCTCGCCACCGGCCAGGACGGCATGGGCAAATGGTGGATGCCGCCGGACGTCGAGGCCCTGCCGCGGAAGCTGCGCGCCCACGCGGCGGACGACATCGATTTCACCGCCCTGAAGGGCCGGCGGGTCGCGGTGCTCGGCGCCGGAGCCTCCGCCTTCGACAACGCCGCCGAGGCACTGGAAGCGGGAGCCGCCGAGGTGCTGCTGTTCGGCCGCCGGCACAGCCCGCAGGTGATCCAGCCCTACAGGTGGCTGACTTTCAAGGGGTTCCTCAATCATCTGGGTGACCTGGAGGACGAATGGCGTTGGCGGTTCATGACCCGGATCCTGGGACTGCGCGAGGGCTTTCCCCAGGAGACCTATGACCGCTGTGCGCGGCACGGCAACTTCCGCCTGATCGCCGGGGCGCCTTGGGACCGGGTGCGGGCGACCAGCGCGGGTGTCGAGATCACCACGCCGAAGGGGCCGTTCACAGCCGACTTCGTGATTGCCGGAACCGGGGTCGACATGGACTTCTCGCTACGTCCGGAGCTTGCCGCCTGCGCGGGTAATATCGCCACCTGGAGCGACAAATACACCCCGCCCGCGGAGGAGCGGCACGACAGGCTCGGCCGTTTTCCCTATCTCGATCCGGATTTCGCCCTGGTTGAGAAACGCAAGGGGGAAACGCCCTGGATCAAGGACATTCATCTTTTCTCAATTGCTTCGACGATGAGCTTCGGTCCCTCGGGATCATCGATCAACGCGATGACGACGGTGGTCCCGAAACTGATCTCCGGCATCACCAAGGGCCTGTTCCGCGCCGATGTCGAGGCGCATTGGGAAAGCCTGAAAGCCTATGATACGCCGCAGGCGGTCATCCCGGATGGGGCGGTGGAGTAGGATCGCTCCAATTCGAGATTGACATCCCGCCGCGATCCGACGACTTTCACCGCCATGACGAACCGTGACGCCATCGCTCTTTTCTCGAAAAAACCGTCCTCAATCCGGGGGCGGAGGAGTGATCGCGCGCGTTAATCGTCAAAAAATCCGATCACAACGAAACAGGCCCCGCCGGATCGGACGGGGTCTTTGTCATTTTGGCGACTGTCTTTTCCGGCTTCAACAAGGAGAAGACATCATGACCACCGATACCGACACTCCCGCCGCGTCCGCGGCCGGCATCTGGCTTCCGCTCTTCACGCCGTTTCGCGACGGCGCGCTGGACGAGAGCTCGCTCCGGCGGCTGGTCCGGCACTATGCGGGCGAACCGCTCGACGGGCTGATCCTCGCCGGCACCACGGGCGAGAGCATGACCCTGGACGAGGCGGAGACCGAGCGGCTCGTCGCGGCCAGCGCGGATACCCTGAACGGCGCCATGCCGCTTTGGCTCGGCCTGTCGGGAAGTGACACCGCCAAGCTGGTCAAGCAGCTCGAGCGGACGGCGCATTGGCCGGTCGACGGCTATCTCGTCACCGTGCCTTACTACACAAGGCCGTCGCAGGAGGGGCTGTTCCGGCATTTCAGCGCGGCGGCCGAAGCGACCGGACGTCCGATCATCGTCTACAACATTCCCTACAGAACCGGGGTGAACCTCGCGAACGACACGCTGCTGCGGCTCGCCGAACAGGGCAACATCGTCGGCGTGAAGGACTGTTGCGCCGACCCCGCGCAAAGTTTCGCGCTGACCGCCGCCAAGCCGGAGGGATTCGCGGTGTTGACCGGAGAGGACGCGTTCTTTCACGCCGCGCTCTGCCAGGGCGCCGACGGCGGCATTCTGGCTTCGGCTCATGTCGAGACACAGGCGTTCGCGCGGGTGCGGGATCTGCACCTCGCCAATGAGCGCGGCGCGGCGCTGGTGGAATGGCGCGGGCTGGTTGAGGTGACGCGGCTGCTGTTCCGCGAGCCCAATCCGGCGGCGTTGAAGTACTGGCTCTATCGGGCCGGTCTGATCGACAGCCCGGACCTTCGCCTGCCGATGATGCCGGCGAGCGCCGGGCTACGCGCGCTGATCGACGATGCCATGCGGGCGCGGGCGCCGCGCGCCGCCGCCTAAAGAGCGGCGGAGACCGCCGGATCAGGTGGCGTGATTCGTCAGGGTCTCCCGCAGGTTGACCCCGAGGATCATGTCCACCTGCCGGCCGTCGGCCGCCAGGGGGAACAGCAGTCCGCGGACCCTGATGTGGTGGCGGTGCTCGATCATCGAGTGGCCGAAATAGCCGATCGGGCGGGCCTCGGCGACCACCCGGGCCACCGCGTCGAAAAAATAGGCGTGCCGTTGCTCCTCCGGAAACGCGTCCTCGATCCAAACCCCGGTCAGGTCACGCCCCGCGCGTTCCACGAGGCCGGTACCGAAAAGCCGGAATTTGAACCTGGGCTGCGCGTCGCTCCTTACGACATCAAGCAGCAACGTCCATTGGAGCACTTGCGGAATATCGACCGGATCGATGTCGGCACGCGCCGGAAGTCGGCCGTCCGTCTTCTTGGATGACCAGTAGTCATGGATTTCCCGATGCAACGGGAGCAGGTCTTCCAGGACAATGTCGTCGAAAAGTGTCGCGTCCAAGGCCGATATCCCCACCGTTTCGGCTCTGAAACGGTAAACGTCTGGCGCCCCCGCGCGGGGATTGTATACAGTGCCGGTTCGCGGTCACGCTTACCATTGCTTTTCGGGAGAATCCACCATGTCCGTAACCCGCATCGAGAGAACCTCCGGTCCCGGTCCGATTATGAGCCGTTGTGTCGTCAGGGACGACATGGTCTATGTCGCGGGCCTCACCGCATCCGACCGCTCGGCCGATATCACCGGGCAGACCCAGCAGATTCTCGACAAGATCGACGGATACTTGGCCCAGGCCGGGACCGACAAGTCGAAGCTGCTGCAGGCCAATCTGTGGATCACCGATATGAAGAATTTCGCCGCCATGAACGCGGTCTGGAACGCCTGGGTGGACCCGCAGAATCCGCCGGTCCGGGCCTGTGTGCGGGCTGATCTGGCGGTGCCGGAGCTCCTGGTCGAGATCATGGTGACGGCCTACAAGTAACCGCCGCGCGAAGCGCCGTTCAGCGGAAGCGGCCGGCGGGCGCGCCATGGCCCCGATCATGAGGGTGGCGCCCGCCGTTTTCGTCCTGCTTTGGAGTTCCGCCTTCGTCGGCGCGAAATTCGGGCTTCCCTATACCGAACCGCTGACCTTCATGAGCCTGCGGTTCACTCTGGTGGCCGCCGCGTTCCTTACGCTGAGCCTGGTGTTCCGCGCGGCCTGGCCCGCAAGCTGGATCGAAGCCGGCCATATCGCCTTTGTCGGGCTGCTGGTTCAGGCCCTCTATCTTTCCGGTTCCTTCATCGCGCTTGACCGCGGCGCCCCGGTCGGGCTGGTGGCGCTGATCCTCGGCCTTCAGCCGGTATTGACCGTGTTGATCCTGAGCGCGCTGCCGTCGGGCCATGTCTCGGCCCGGCAATGGCTCGGTGTCCTCCTCGGGTTCGCCGGCCTGGTTCTGGTGCTCTGGCACAAGCTTGACCTCGGCGAGATCGACCCTCTGGCCGTGGTAATGGTTGCGCTTGGTGTCTGTTTCATCACCGTCGGCACGCTGTATCAGCGCCGGTTCTGTTCCGGCATGGATATGCTGAGCGGCAACTTCATCCAGGCGGCGGTGGCGGCCGCGGTCACCGGTCTCGGGGCCTGGTTGCTGGAGGAGATGCGGGTCGACTGGGAGCCGAATTTCATCGGCGCTCTCGCCTGGATGGTGATTGTGGTGTCGCTGGGCGCGCACTCCCTGTTGCTTCTGATGCTGCGCCAGAGCCAAGCGACCAAGGTGGCGAGCCTATTCTACCTGACGCCGCCTACCGCCGCCGTCATGGCCTACTTCATGTTCGACGAACGTCTGACCGTCCTGGCCCTTGCCGGCATGGCGATCACCGCGCTCGGCGTGGCGTTGGTGGTGCGGGAGGGTTAGGACGGCACTGAGGCTCGCCTCGCGGGCTCTGGGCCGCTTACCGCCGGAGCGCCAAATTCCTTGCAAATCAAGGCGTCTCCGCCTAGCTTGCGGCCCTTCAAATCAAGGATCGGACCATGCGCCTGATAGACGATATTTCCGAAGAGCTTCTCGGCAACGCCCGTGCCTGGCCGTTCGAGGAAGCGCGGAAAATCATCAAACGGTTGGGCGGCAAGCCGCCCGCCAAGGGCTTTGTCCTGCTGGAGACCGGCTACGGTCCGTCCGGCCTGCCTCATATCGGCACCTTTGGCGAGGTGTTTCGCACAACGATGGTGCGCAATGCCTTCACCCGCCTGACGGGGATTGAAAGCAAGCTGGTGGCGTTCTCGGACGATATGGACGGGCTGCGCAAGGTTCCCGACAATATCCCGAACCAGGACGCGACAAGACAGTTCCTGAACAAGCCGCTGACCAAGGTGCCGGACCCGTTCGGCACCCATGAGAGCTTCGGCCATCACAACAACGCGATGCTGCAACGCTTCCTGGATTCCTTCGGGTTCGAGTACGAATTCCGCAGCTCCACCGAATACTATACCGGCGGTGCCTTCGATCCGGCGCTGATGGATGTTCTGCGTCACTACGACAAGATCATGGAGATCATGCTGCCGACCCTGCGGGAGGAGCGGCGGCGCACCTATTCGCCGTTTCTGCCGATCTGCCCGCGCACCGGCAACGTGCTTCAGGTTCCGACCATCGAGCGGAATGCCGACGCCGGCACCATCGTCTATGAGGATCCGGAAACCGGCGCCAAGGTCGAGGTCGCGGTCACCGGCGGCGCCTGCAAGCTGCAATGGAAGGTTGACTGGGCGATGCGCTGGCACGCGCTCGGCGTGGATTACGAGATGTCCGGCAAGGACCTGATCGACAGCGTCAAGGCGTCCTCGCGGATCTGCCGGGCCATCGGCTCACCGCCGCCGGAAACCCTGACCTACGAGCTGTTCCTGGACGAGAAGGGCCAGAAGATCTCGAAGTCCAAGGGCAACGGCATCGCGGTCGACGAATGGCTGAAATACGGGCCGCCGGAGAGCCTGTCGCTGTTCATGTTCCAGCAGCCGAAGCGGGCCAAGCGGCTCTATTTCGACGTTATTCCAAAGAACACCGACGAGTACGAGACCTTCCGCTCGAAGGTGGTCGAAGAAGATGCAGGCAAACGGATCCAAAACCCGGCCTGGCATATCCACGGCGGCGACGTCCCGCGCGATGAGGTGCCGCTGAGTTTCGCCTTGCTGCTCAATCTTGCCAGTGTCTGCCATGCCGAGGATACCGGCGTGATCTGGGGCTATATCCGCCGCTATGCGCCCTCGGCATCACCCGAGGCCAACCCGTTCCTCGACCGGCTCGCGGGATATGCCGTCCGATACTATCAGGATTTCGTCCGCCCGGCGAAGACCTACCGGGCGCCGGATGCACGCGAACGCGCGGCGCTGACGGACCTGTCGGCGGCCTTGTCCGAACTCGCCCCGGGAACCTCGGCCGAGGATATCCAGACCATCGTCTACGAGGTGGGCAAGACCCATGAGTTCGAGAACCTGAGGGATTGGTTCAAGGCGCTCTATCAGGTGCTGCTCGGGCAGGACCAGGGACCGCGTTTCGGCTCCTTCGTGGCGCTCTACGGTCTACGGGAGACGGTCGAGCTGATCGCAAAGGCGCTTAAGGGAGAGGTTTTGGCGGCATAGCCGGCGCAAACCGAAATTGTTTCGACCGGGAATTCCCCGTAGGATGATGCCCGGTCGCAAGCGTGGAGGGTTCCATGCGCGGATTGCCGCTTCTGATCTTCCTGATCGCGGTGCTGAGTTTCGCCGGAGCGAACGGCGCCGAATATCCGATCTACGATTGTGCCGAGTACGCGGACGAAGATCAGATCACGCCCGTCCCCAAACCGGAAACGCCTTACTCTCCGCGGACGGTGGAAGAGCCGCTTTCGCGGAGCCGTTCCATTGACCTTGCATGTGGAACGCCGGACGGATCAATGCGTGAGGTGACATGCTCCTGCCTTGTATCGACTTCGTGAATCATCCGGCCTACGCAGCGGCGTCTGACGGAATTTCGGACGAGGAACGGGCGAGGAATGTCGGGGAATACGGATCGCTGATTGCCGCGGCCCGAAAGAAATTCGCGCCCTACCAGGAAGTTTGGCAGAGCAGGACACGCAACCCCATCGACGAGGGGGCCTCGCCGCTGTCCACCTTGGCGCGCGACGGGATTCTAGGTCTGATGCTACCGGGCCCGTTGAAAGGGCAACTCCACGATGTCGCCGCTCCGCAAATCCAGGCCCTACGCGAGCAAGAGGACAAAGCGCAAACAAGAATGGAGTTTAATGAGATTGCCTCATCCGACGTTGGCGCGGTTCTGAAGCGCGTCATCGGACATTTCGGATTGATGCCCATGATCTCCGCTTATCTCGGTATGCCGAAAGTGGCGGTTCCGGTTGTCCACTTCAAGCTGGCCGACACGCAATTCGCGCGCACGCGTGGAATGGTCGATGTGTTTCCGGATGGGGATTTCCCGGATCCTTCGACCCGGTATTTTCATGTCGATGCTCCGCCCTGCGATCTGAAATTGATCATTTATCTTTCCGAGGTTCATGAGCTTTCGGATGGTCCGTTCAGTTACGTGATCGGCACCCATGCCTCTCCCTATTTGACGCTGGAGGAGTTCGCGGTTCGCGCGGCGACGCAGGAATTTGCGAGATCCCGGTCGGCTGGCAACAGGCGGAAGCTGATGTGTCTGCCCGAGATTTACCGCCAGCGGATCGATTTCGGATCGGATCTGCTTGAGGACAATCCCGTTGCGCGGCAATTGCTTGCGAAGGAGCGGGTATTTTATTCGCAAGATGCCGATATGGTCCTGTTTGACTCCAAGGGCATTCACCGCGGCGCGATGGTGAACCGCGGCAGCCGCGCGGTCATGCAGGTGACGTTCCAGGGACTGCTTTGACCGTCAGGCGACGCCGAGTTTCTCGGCGACGAAATCGAGCCGGTCCTGGCCCCAGAACAGTTCCTCGTCGATGACATAGGACGGCGCGCCGAAAATCCCCCGGGTGATCGCGTCCTGGGTGTCATCCTTCAGGCGTTGGGCTGTCCCCGGCGCGTTGGCGCCGTCCATGACTTTTGCCGCGTCGAGACCGCATTCCCCACAGATCGCGGCGATCACGGCCGGATCGTCGATGTTCCGGTCATCCTCCCAAAGCGCGGCGAGCACCGCGTTCGACAGGGCGAGCGCATCCATCCCGGCCTCGCGCGCGGCGATGATGGCATGCGAGGAGATCGGCGCGGTCGAGGGAAAATTCTTCGGCTCGATATGCATCGTCGATCCCCGCCGGCGCTTCCAGCGCGCCAGTTCCATCAACCGGTAGGCACGCCGTTGCGGCGCCCGCTTCGGCAACGGCAGCCCGCCGGAGACCGCGAAGATCTCACCGAACACCACGGGATAGACATTGACCGTCGCCCCGGCCTTGGCCGCCAACTCGGTGAACGGCTTGCTGCCGAGATAGGTCCACGGGCTTGAGGTGGACATGAAATAGTCAATAACGATGGCCATTTGTATCTCCCCTTCTGGAGCTGGCGGGGATCTTATCGGCGGACCCGGTCAGGATGCCAGCATTTCCGCCACGTGGTCGGCGATGGCGAGCGAACTGGTCATGCCCGGGCTTTCGATGGCGTAGAGATTGATCAGGCCCGGCACCCCGTGTTCCCTCGGTCCGTGGATCACATAGTCCGTCGCCGGCTCGCCGGGGGCCTGGATTTTCGGGCGGATACCGGAATAGCCGGGCTGCAGGGCGCCGTCCGGCAGGCCCGGCCAGTATTTGCGGACGGCGGCATAGAAGCTGTCCGAGCGGCCGGGGTCCACGTCGTAGTTGATCTCCTCGATCCACTCCACGTCCGGGCCGAACCGGGCCTGGCCGGCAAGGTCGAGGGTCAGATGCACGCCGAGGCCGGCCTGCTCCGGTGCCGGATAGATCAGCGACGAAAACGGCGCCCGGCAGCCCGAGAGCGAATAGTAGTTGCCCTTGCAGTAATGCCAGGGCGGAATCCGGTCCTTGGGAAAGCCGGCGAATTTGTGAGTCAGTTCCTGAGTGTGCAGCCCGGCGGCGTTGACCACGGTCCTCGCCTTCAAGGTCATGGCGCCTTCGCCGCCGACCTCGAGGATCATCCCGTCACCGGTGACGGTGCCTCGCTCGACCGGGGCGAAGAAGGCGATCATCGCGCCCTTGGCCTCCGCGTCACCTTGCAGACCGAGCATGTAGGAATGGCTGTCCGCGACGCCGGTGGACGGCGACCAGAGCGCGGTGACGCAGCGCAAGTCCGGTTCGCGCGCCACGACTTCGTTATGGGAGAGGAATTCCAGGTCCATCACCCCGTTCTTCTCGGCCCTCTCCTTGATCTGCTGAAGCGCCGGGATCTGGTCTTCCGAGGTGGCGACGATCAGCTTGCCGAGACGCTTGAACGGGATGCCGCGCTCTTCCATGAAGCGGTACATCTTCAGCTTGCCCTCGACGCAGAACTTGGCCTTCAGGCTGCCCGGCTCATAGTAGATGCCGGCATGAATGACTTCCGAGTGCCGCGAACTGGTCTCGGTGCCGATCGCCTCGGCGCGTTCCAGCACGATCACCTCGCGGCCCTGTAGGGCGAGCGCGCGAGCGCAGGCAAGGCCCACGACACCGGCTCCAATCACCACGCAATCCACGCTCTCGGTCACGCCACTCTCCTGCAGCACGGGGGTCGGCATCGCTTACCCAGACCTCGGCCAATCGTCAAGGCGGCAACTTTGGGAGGGAGGTCGCGGCTGGGTCCTGTCAGCCGAAAAACCTTCCTCAACCGTCCATAGACCAACTGAGGAGGTCCGGATGGTTTGGCTCTACATTCTGCGATGCCGCGACGGCACATTCTACACCGGGACCACCCGTCGCTCGCTTGAAGCGAGAGTGGGGGAGCACAATGCCGGCCATTACGACGGGTTCACGGCGAAGCGGAGGCCCGTGCGGCTGGCTTTCGCACAGGAGTTCAACGATCCTCGCGATGCCATCGCGGCGGAGCGGCAAATCAAGGGATGGAGCCGAGCGAAAAAGGCGGCGTTGATTGCCGGACAGTTTGATTTGCTGGTCACATTAGCCCAGCGACGGAGTTCAATGGATTGACAGGACCCTTCGAGACGGTACTGGCGGCCCTCCTCAGGGTGAGTCCGACCCTACCAATTTAAAACTCACCCTGAGGAGATGCGAAGCATCGTCTCGAAGGGTCCTGTCAATCGCCGGCACCGGCCGCATTGACCTTCCCGCGCCACGGTTGCTTTCATATTCTCGAAACCGTGGAGGAATGAATGGCGATCGACCCCGTACCGGCAATCACCGAAGCCGAGGCGAGCGGCGAGACGGCGGAGATCTATGCCGATATCCGCGCCACCCTCGGCATCGGCGTGGTCAACCTGATCTGGCGCCATCTGGCAACCATGGACGGGGCACTGCCCTGGGTCTGGTCGGCGATCAAGCCGGTCTATGTCTCGGGCTCGGCGGCGCGCGAGGCGGCGGTCCTGTTCGACGGGCTGGGGTTGCCCGCCATGCCGGCTTTCCCATCTTCGGCCCTGCGGCTTGCCGGCGTCGGCGCTGCGGACCGGGAGATGGTGGTCGCCATTCTCGACAGTTACAACCGCGGCAATTCGCTGAACCTCATCGCCTTGTCCACCCTGGCCGTGGAACCATCAGGGGAAGCTCCCAGCTCGTCCTCCGCCGCCGTCGAGGCGGTCGGCAAACCCATTCCCCCGTTGCCCAGCATGGAGGCCTTGGAGCCGGATATTAGCGACCTCGTCCTGGCGCTCAGCACCCTCGGCGCGGGGCCCGGCGACCGGATCATTCCGAGTCTCTACCGTCACCTTGCCGGCTGGCCGGGTTTCCTTAACCTGATGTGGGCCGTGATCGCGCCGATGCATCAAGACGGGCGGCTGAAGGTATTGATGGAACGGGGCTGGGACGCCGCGCACCGGCATGCCGGCCGGATCGCGGGCGAGGTCGCGCTCGGCCCGGAGCCGCCGAGTGCCGCCGAGGCCCGGGCCGGGATCGAGGAATTCAAGCGCACGGCGATCTCGCGCATGGTGCCGGTGGCGATGATCATCCGCCGGATGATGGGGTAGGGGCCGCGATCCCTTCTCCGCGCCGATGACACTCGTTGCGATTTCGGCGTAACGCCGGCGCCGCCGACGCGGTAGAGTTGCCGAAACCGTGCTTCAAACCGGGAGTCTTAGATGATCGATCTGCATTACTGGCCCACCCCGAACGGCAAGAAAGTCACGATCCTGCTTGAGGAGCTCGGTGTTCCGTACAACGTCGTGCCCTGCAAGATCAGCCAGGGCGATCAGTTCAAGCCTGAATTCCTGAAGATCAATCCGAACCACCGCATGCCGGCCATGGTCGATACCGAGCCGGCCGACGGCGGGGAGCCGCTGTCGCTGTTCGAGTCAGGCGCGATCATGTTCTATCTCGCCGAGAAGCACGGCAAGTTCCTGCCCGGCGATGTCCGGGGCCGCCACACGGTGAACCAGTGGGTGAACTGGCAGATGGCGAACCAGGGCCCGAAACTCGGCGAGTGCGGGCATTTCCTGCGCGTCGATCAGGCCAAGGAGGGCGACCAGGCCTATGCGATCCGCCGCTTCACGGACGAGGCGAACCGGATCTACGGGGTGCTCAACAATGTTCTTTACCGAAGCAAGTACCTCGCCGGGGACGAATACACGATCGCCGATATGATCTGCTATCCCTGGTGCATGAACTGGGAGTTCCAGCGCCAGGACATCAATGAGTTCAAATACATGAAGCGCTGGTTCGAGGAGTTGGGAGCGCGGCCGGCGGTCCAAAAGGGCATGGCGGTCGGCAAGGACTGGTCGGTGGATCAGTCGACCCTGTCCGATGCGGAACGCGCCCGCATCCGCTCGATCATGTACAACCAGCGCGCCATTCCGGTCAGGGATTAGGCGCTGGCGGTCGATCGGCCGCGCGGATACCCTTGGCGGCAAGCAGTGGGATAACGGTGTAATGCCTCAGACCATTCCGCAAATCGACATCCGGGCTCTCGCGGGGAGCGATACACCGGCGCGCCGGGCCGCCGATGCCGCGCTTCATGGCGCCTTAAAGGATATCGGCTTTGCCTATGTTTCCGGACACGGCATCGCGGATGCAGAGATCGAACGGGTCCGCGACACGGGCAAGGCGTTTTTCGCGCTGCCTGACGAGACCAAGCGCCGCTACGCGCAGAACCGCTGGCATCGCGGCTATATGATCCCGAAAAGCTCGACCATCGTGACCTCCAGCGTCGCCAAGGTGACCAAGCCGAACCAGAGCGAATCCTTCATGGCCATGCATGACCTGGCGGCGGACGACCCGGATGTCCTCGCCGGCCTGCCGCTCGCGGGACCCAACCAGTGGCCCGCCGAGGTGCCGGAACTGGAAACAGTTTGCCTCGGCTACATGCGCGAGATGCGGGATCTCTCGATGCGGTTGGTGCATTCGATCGCACGCGGTTTTGGGCTGCCGGAGACCTGGTTCGACCGGGAGTTCGACCGGCCGACGGAGTTTCTGCGCCTGCTGCACTATTGGCCGCAGGAGCCCGAGGAGGATCTTTACGGCGCCGCGCCGCATACCGACTATGGCTTCATCACTTTGGTCGCGCAGGACGCGGTTGGAGGGCTCGAGGTGCGCGGCAGGGACGGTCAATGGATCGCGGCGCCGCCGATCCCCGGTACCTTCGTGCTGAACGTCGCCGACATCCTGGCCCGCTGGACCGGCGGGGTCTTCGTCTCGACACCGCACCGGGTCCGCAACCTCTCCGGCGAGGAGCGCTATTCCCAGCCCTATTTCTTCGATCCCTCCATGCACACGGTGGTGGCGCCGATCCCCGAGCTTGGCGGCGGCGTAGCGTTCGAGCCGGTCAAGTATGGGGACTATCTCATGGAGCGGCTTGATAAAAATTACACCTATCGCCAGAAACTCGCCGGCTGACCGCAGTCTGGCGCAAAACCATAAGGACAAGTGATGAGCACGCCCCTTACCGGCATATTCCCGATAGTCCCGACCCCCTTCACCGAAGCCGGCGCGCTTGATCTCGACGGCCAGCGGCGGGTGATCGACTGCATGATCGACCAGGGCGTCGACGGGGTCTGCATCCTGGCGAACTACTCCGAACAGTTCCTGCTGTCCGATGCCGAGCGCGAGATCCTGCAGACGCTCTGCCTTGAACATGTCGCGGGCCGGGTGCCGGTAATCGCCACCTGCAGCCATTTCAGCACCGCAATCGCGGTTCAGCGCTGCCGCCGCGCCGAAGAGCAGGGGGCGGCGATGGTGATGATGATGCCGCCTTATCACGGGGCCCTGCTGCGCGCCTCGGATGAGGGCGTGTATGAGCATTTCGCCGCCCTGGCCGGCGCCATCGACATTCCGATCATGATCCAGGACGCGCCGCTGTCGGGAGTGACCCTGTCGGTGCCGCTGTTGGCGCGCATCGCCCGCGAGCTGGCGACGGTCGCGTATTTCAAGATCGAGACCCTGGGGACGGCGGCCAAGCTTAGGGCGCTGATCGCGGCGGCGGGCGAGCATATCGACGGTCCGTTCGACGGTGAGGAGGGGATCACCCTGCTCGCGGATCTGGATGCCGGCGCGACCGGAACGATGACCAGCGCGCTCGCCTGCGAGAAGATCCGGCCGATCGTGATGGACCATCTGGCCGGTGACCGCGCCGCCGCCGAAGCCGGCTACAACCGGATGCTGCCGCTGATCAATCTGGAGAACCGGCAATGCGGGCTCAGGGCCTGCAAGACGGTGATGATGGAGGGCGGGGTGATCAAATCCGACGCGGTGCGGCACCCGCTGACGCCGCTCGACGCGCCGACCCGGGCCACGTTGCTAGCGATGGCGCGCGAACATGACCTGATCGCGGCCCGCTGGGGGAAGTGAGCTCGGCTGAGTAGGCAACGGTTCCAAAACCCAATTGAGCGGATGTCTAAAACTCCGTCGCCCTGGCGAAGGCCAGGGCTCCTGCCGCTGCCGTCGGATCTTTCATGAACCTTTCAACATCCGGTGATGCCTTGCCGGGACCGTCGATTTGCGATGCAAAACGGCCCGGCGAGGCTGTATAGTTCACCCTGCTGTGCGCCACCGGTTCCAGGGAAGGATCCAGGCCATGAAGATGAGAGTCTCCGCTCTTGCCGCCGCCTTGGCTTTCAGCCTCGCCCTTGGCGCGGCATCGCCCGGTTTCGCCGCGAAGGACGAGCCGCCGCAGGTGCTGGGTCTGATCGCCACCAAGATGCCGACCCCGCTGAACTGCGTCGACGGCACCTGTTCCGGGTTCTTCAGCGCCTTCTGCATGCAGGAAAAACGGCCGAAACCGGCCTCCGGCCAGCGCTACGACCTCGCCGGCGCCGGGGATCTCACGCTTGTCGTGGAACAGAATGACGGCAAGACCCGCACGTTCTCCGCCACCGGCCTGCTCGAATTCGTCAGCGAGGGTGAATACACCTCGATCAAGGTCAGCCTGGATCAGCGCCGGCTCGCATCCTTGAACGCCAAGGCGGTGTCGGTGACCGTGCCGCGCCATGTCGCGCTGGTGCCGCGTTCCGCCGAGGGGATGGCCAACCTCCACGAACAGGAGGATCTGGAGACCGCGACGGGGCCGCGCCGCTTTGCCGCCGAGGGCTTTTTCGAGCGCTCCAACCCGCGCGCCGATGCCGCGGTGATCATGAGCCGCCTGATCAACCTTTTGCCGCCGGAAGGGATCGCGCCGGCCAACGTGCGCCGGGATGTCTGGGACAAGTCGGTCGGCCAGTCGCTGCTCCGCGAACTGGCGCCGGAGGCCGTCGAGTCCGCCCGCGATACCTATGAGCGATGCAAATTCTACGCCGACAACGGCTACCAGGTCCGCCTGCGCGGCTGCCTCGAGAAGACCCATGATGAGCTGCTGAAGTCGCTCAACAAGGATTACTGGGAAGGCGACGCGGGGCTTTAGAGCGGTATCTAGACCGCGCTCCTCCGCACCGTCGCATCCTTGCGCTCGACGAAACCTGGGACCAGATCCAGACCGATGCCCGGCGTGCTGGTCGGGGTGATGAATCCGTCCTTGATTTCCGGCAGTGCCGTCGCGATGTCGCGGTAGTAACCGCGCGTGAAGGCGCGCACGGTTTCCTGCACCAGGCCGTTGCGGGCCGAGCAGACGAGATGCGTGCTGGCCGCGAGCGTTACCGGGCCGACGCAGTCATGCGGCGCGATCGGGCGCTCATAGGCCTCGGCGATGGCGGCGATCTTGCGGCCCTCGGTCAGCCCGCCGATCCAGCAGAGATCGAAATGCGCGACATCGATGGCGCCGCGCTCGAAGGCCTCGATATACCAGGTCTTGGTGCCGAGATTTTCCGAGCCGGTCACCCGCCCGGTGGTCGACTGCTTGAACCGCTGCAAATCGTCGAAGCGGTGCATCGGAACCGGGTCCTCGTGCCAGTAGATGTCGTAGTCGTCGAGTGCCCGCGCGATCTGGCAGATCTGCGGCAGCCGCCAGAGCGCGTGATACTCCATCATGATATCCATCCGGTCGCCGGCCGCCTTGCGGATGCGCTCGATCACCGAGACGCCGGTCCGCAAATCCTCCAGCGAGATGTGATGGCCACCGGTCCGCATGGCGAAGACGTCGAAGGGCCAGATCTTCATGCCGTTGACGCCTTCCTCCAACAGCGAGAGCGCCAGATCCTCGGGCGCGCCCATCTGCGCTTCCAGATCCTCGTAGATCGTGAAGTCGCGCTTGGATGACGTGCCGTGCTCGACGGTCTTGGTGTTGGCCCCGTCGCGGGCGACGCGGTTGTAGTCGGCGCTGGCGCAGGTGTTGTAGATCCGGATCTTCTCGCGGCAGAGCCCACCCAGGAGCCGCCAGACCGGCTGGCCCATCGCCTTGCCGAACAGATCCCACAAGGCGAGATCGACGGCCGAGTTTCCCCGCATCTCGATGCTGCGGCTGGGATAGCCCGCGAAGCGGTTGCCGACGGTTTCCGTCAGCGCGTGGTGATGACGCTCGATGTCGAGCGGCGACTTGCCGAGCAGATACGGCGCGGCGGTCTCATGGATATAGGCGGCGGTTGCCTGGGGATTGCGCGCCGTCTCGCCGAGCCCGATCAGCCCCTCGTCGGTCTCGATCCGAAGCCAGAGGAAATTGGAAAACTCCTGAACCTGAACGGTCTCGACGGCCGTGATCTTCATGGCAGAACTCCGCCGGGATTGAGAATGGGTCCAATGATCCGGGTTTAGCGGATTTCAGAGGAAATTGTTCGGCAAGATCATCGTGCGCCACATATGCGCGCTCGGGCTGCCGTCGAAGCCGAGGCCGTCCTCGGGCTGCCGGAAGGCGCGGGCGATGACATCCTCGAATTCCCCGATCTCGACCTTCTTATCGGGATCGAAGGCGTAGAGATCGTTCACCACCACCTGAATCGCGGTGTCGTACCACGCGTGGCCGCGGCAATACTCCCACTCCTTCAGGATATAGGCCGGCGGCGTGTAGTCCTCGCCGAACGAACGCATGTAGAGCGCCGGATATTCATAGTCGTAATCCGGGTTAGGCTGAAACCGCAGCCCCTGATGATACTTGATCGCCCAGGCGACCTCGGGATCGACATAAGGCGCCACCAGTTGCGCCGCCCAGTGGCCGTGGTCGCTGTGGATCAACCCGACGACCGAGATATCGTGCAGCAGACAGGCGAGCACCACGTTGTCCCCCAACTGCTTTTCCATGGCGAGCTTGGCGCTCTGCATCAGATGGTTGCCGCCGAAGGCATCGCAGCAGATCCGGTGCTTGAAGAAGTCGATCAGGGTGGGTTTCTCGGGCATCGGCGGCAGCCGCGGATCATCCCCCATCAGCCAGCGGCCCTTGGAAGGTTTCAGCGAGCCCGACGCGTAGGTGCCGACCCGGCCGATCGGAGGCTTCATGATCTGGATATCGAGAAGCTCCATCATCGCCATTTCCAGGACATCGATCTTCTCGTCCATGTCCATGCCGTCATGCGCGCGTTGCTCGGCAAGTTTTCGGGCTTCGGCGAACAGGGTCTCGCGGTCCATCTGGAATCTCCGGTCGGTTTGCGCCTCAGTTTAGCGGCGAACCGGCGCGACCGCCATTCGCTGAATTCCCGGAGCATGACCATGATCCGGCGCGCGCATCAGGCTTGCGTTATGCGGCGGCCGGCAGTTGCTGGATGCGCGAACGGGCCGCATGATCACGCTGGCGGAACGAGAGCCATGAAAGGAGTCGTCATGGGCGCGAGGGTTGATCAACGGCGGGTGAAGGATCTGTTCGGCGACAAGGCCGCTTGCGAGGCGCCATTGGCGCCGTCGGGAGCCGGCGCGCGGTTCACCGGCATTGATCTCTGGGCGGGCCTTAACGGCGAGCAGGTCGAATTCATGCTGGAGGCCCTCAGTCGGCACCGCCTGTTGAGTTTCGCGGGCCAGGACCTGAACGACGACGCGCTCGCCCATTTCGAGCGGTTCGCCAATCACTGGGGCGCGCCGATCCCGCATCCCAGCAACTTTCTGCGCGGCGGCAAGCCGGCACAGCAGGACGGCGCCAGTGACGGGGCGATTGAACTCATCCCCTATGAGAAGCGCCGGGCGGCGGTCGCCGACACGACCCTGCCGGGCCAGCTCCGGTGCCTGCCGCACCAGTCGCCGGCGGTCCTGGTGGCGACCAATCTGATGGGCAAGGCCGAGCCGGGAGGAACCCGGCTGACGAACGGCGAGACCTGGCACACGGATGTCGAGTACGAGCCGTTGCCGATCTATGTCTCGATGTTCCTGGTTCACCAGGTTCCGACGGCGCGCGACGCCGAGGGCGGCACCTGGGTCCCGAGAGCGGACCCGAGGGAGCTCGACCGCTATTTCGAGGGCTCAAGCGCCGAGCTCATGGCCTATCGCCGGGATCTGCCCCTGAACGGCGGAACCGCCTATGCCGATACCGTCGCCGCGTTCGAGGCATTGCCCGCCGGCGAGCAGGCCGAGCTGGAAAAAGTTTGGCTGCGCCGCCGGCTGAACGAGGGGGACGAGGGTTTTCTCGCGCCGTTGGTCAGGGTCGATCCCAGGACCGGAGCCAAGTCCCTGCACAGTCCGGTCTGGGCCTCGCGCCCGCGCATCCGGCCCGCCGTGCAGGTTGAGGGCATGAGCATGGAGGAGTCGCGGGTTCTGCTCGACCGTCTGGAGACCCATGTCCTGCGTCCGGAATTCCGTTATCACCATCAGCATCGGCCGGGCGACGTGACGATCTGGAACAATTACATGACCCTGCATGCTTCGCCGCCGATCAAGACGAACATTTCCAGGATCGAGGATGCGCGGCTGCTCTACCGGTTGAGCTCCAAGGGAGAGCCGGCTCTCTCACTGCCGCGCCGGGACGATCCGGCCTGGCTCGCGGCCAATATCGCCGGCGGCTACTCGACGCCGCGGGAGATCATCGAGTGGCAAGGCGCCTGAGGGACATGCGATGAAATTCGGGATCACCACGTCGAAAATCGATGAAATCGGCATCATCAGCCATGCCGAGAATCTGGGTTACGATTATTGCTGGGTTTCCGACACCCAGATGATCCGTTCCAACCCCTGGGCGGTGCTGGCGTTGGCGGCGCATCAGACCCAGCGCATACGCATCGGCACCGGGGTCGCGGTCCCCGGCCTGCGGTTGGCCCCGGTGACCGCGAACGGTATCGCCACGATCAACCGTCTGGCGCCGGGGCGGACCTTCCTCGGCATCGGCACCGGCAATACCGCCATGCGGGCGATGGGGCAGCGGCCGATGGGGGTGAAGGCCTTCGGCGAATATATCCGCGTTGTGCGCGCGCTGATCCGGGGTGAGGAGGTCGAGTACTCCCTCAACGGCATCACCCATCCGATCCAGTTCCAGAACCCCGAGTTCAAGTATATCGACGTCGAGCATCCGATCCCGATCCATGTCGGCGGGTTCGGTCCCCGTGCCCAAGCGCTCGCCGGAGAGCTGGGCGACGGCCTGATCACCGGCATTCCGCGTGGCGGCGCGATCCCGCAGGCGCTGGCGAATGTGCGCAAGGGCGCCGAGCGGGCCGGACGCTCGCTGGACGGCTTCGAGACCTTCGCGCTGGTCAATATCCTGATGCTGGAGCCGGGCCAGAAGCTGACCGATGAGGCGGTGATCCGGCAATGCGGCTCGGCGATCATGGCGAATGTGCATTTCCTGGTCGACTGGGTGAAGGAGACCGGAAACCCTCCGCCGGACTACATGGCGCCGTTCTGGGACGAGTACATGGACTTTCACACCAAGCGTGACGCCGAACGTGCGCATATGAAGCTGCACCAGAGCCACTACAGCTTCCTCGACCCCGAGGAGGCGCGGTTCATCACCCCGGAGATGATCAAGACCTTCACCATCGCCGGCCAGCCCGAGGAAATGGTCGAGCAGTTGCGCGCGTTGGAACGTCAGGGCCTGAACGCGATCAATTTCATTCCGCCGCTGGACCAGGCTTACCGGCTGATCGAGGACTTCGCGCGCAACGTCATGTCGCGGATGTGACGCCGAGAAGCCGGCTGCCGTCGGTCCTCCTTCGAGACGAGGGCGGCGCGCTCTACTGGACGGGTACCACTCGTAACCTGCGGAAACACTCCGACTCGCCCTGAGGAGGGCCGCAAGGCCCGTCTCGAAGGGTCAGGTTGAGGATATGGAACCGCCGCCTAGTCCGCCGCAGCCTGATGTGCGCTCGAAAGCTGCCGCGACACCAGGGTTGCATAGAGGCCTCCCGACGCCAGGAGCTCGTCATGGGTCCCGGTTTCCATGAGCCGGCCTTCCTCGAGCACCACGATCTTGTCGGCATCCCGGATGGTCGAGAGCCGGTGGGCGATGACGACCGTGGTGCGGTCGGCCTTCAGCACATCCAGCGCCCGGCGGACCGCTGCCTCGTTCACCGCGTCGAGATGGCTTGTCGCCTCATCCAGGATCAGGATCGGCGCGTCCTTCAGGAAGGCGCGGGCGATCGCCACGCGCTGACGCTGGCCGCCGGAGAGACTGGTGCCGCGCTCGCCGACCATGGTGTCGAGGCCCTCGGGCAGGGTCTCGATCAGCGTGTCCAGCGCCGCGTGCTGCAATGCGGCGTCGAGCTCGGCCGGGCTGGCATCGGGGCGCGCGATCATCACATTGGCGCGCAGGGTGTCGTTGAAGAGATAGGTGTCCTGGGCGACCAGCGCGATCCGGCTTCTCAAATCATCGAGCTTGTAGTCTCGGAGATCGGTGCCGTTCAGTGTCACCCGGCCCTCGTCCGGGTCCCAGAACCGCATCAGAAGCTGCGCGGTCGTGGTCTTGCCGGCGCCGGACGTGCCGACCAGCGCGACGGTCTGACCCGCCGGGATCTCGATGGAGATATCGTGCAGGGCGCGCCGGCCCTGACCGGGATAGGTGAAGCTGACGGCCTCAAGCGACAACCCGGCGGTGCCGGCCTGGAGTTTGGGCGCGCCGGGTCCGTCGGCGACCGGGATCGGCTCGTTCTCGAGGGCGTAGTAGCGACGGGTCGCGCCCAGCGTGTCGGCGAGCTGGCGGCCGATCTGGGCGATCTCGGACACCGGCAGGAATGCCGCCATTGCGAGCAGGGTGATCAGCGGGAGAATGCCGGGATCGATCACGCCGGAGCCGGTCAGCGACGCGCCGGTCACCACAACCGCGAGGCCGCCGAGGCCGGTGAAGATCTCCAACAGGCTTTGCTGTTTGGTGAGCTCGGCGAAGAACGGCAGGCGCAGGGCGATGTGGTTATCGGCAAGCCGGTCAAAGCCTTCTGCCCGGCGCTTCTCGTCCTGGAAGGTGACGATCTCGCCGAGGCCCTGAACCGAATCGACGGCAAAGGCGCCGAGCTCTCCCGCCGCCTCGCGTGCCTTTGAGCCGAGCCGGTCGACCCGTTCGCGCATCAGGAAGGGGCTGAGCCCGACCGCCGCGAGGAACGGGATCAGCGCCAGCGCGATCCAGACGCTTTGTGCGCCCAGGAACCAGACCACCAGCGCCGGAACCAGCACCGCGACGAAGGCCGGGGCGACGGTGTGGGCGAAGAAGTACTCGATCAGCTCGATATCGTGGGTGGCAAGGCTCATCAGGTCGCCGGTCCGCCGCCGCACCAGATAGGCAGGCGCCAGGGCGTCGAGCTTGCGGAAGGCATCGACCCGCATCTCGGCCAGAAGTCGGAAAGCCATGTCATGGGCGATCCAGGATTCCAGCCAGTGCACGATCCCGGCCATCGGCGCCAAGACCCAAAGCCAGACGAGATACTGATCGTAGGGCGTGCCGTTCTTGAGGCTGAGCACGATCAGCGCGCTCGCGACGCCGACACCGATGAAGGCGAGCACCCGCACGACGCCGAAGGTGAAGGTCAGCGCCAGCCGGCCTTTCCAGGGCATGATCACCCCCATCAGCGCGGTGACGACCTGGAACCAGTTGAGGCCCTCGGCCTTGATCACTCCCTCGGTCATCGGCCGCTTGGCGCCGCCGGGGGTGGAATCGAGGGTCTCGGCGGCAACCCGCTCGCCCGCGGCCGGGACGATCGCCGCGTCATCGGCGCGTTTCGACTCCCGTGCCTGCTCGCGCATCAGCGAGGCATAGACGCCGCCGGCCTGCATCAGTTCGGCGTGCTTACCGGTTTCCGCCACTTGGCCCTGGTCGAGCACGATGATGCGGTCGCAATCGATGACGCTGGACAGCCGGTGCGCCAGGATCAGGGTGGTGCGGCCCTTCATCAGCCGGTCCAGCGCCTCCTGGATCACCGCCTCGTTTTCGGCATCGACGGCGGAGAGCGCCTCGTCCAGCACCAGGATCGGTGTGTCGCGCAGGACCGCCCGGGCGATCGCCACCCGCTGGCGCTGGCCGCCGGAGAGCTTGATGCCCTTCTCGCCGATGATGGTGTCGTAGCCCTCGGGCAGGCCCTCGATGAAGCCGTGGATGTTGGCGGTCTTGGCGGCGGCGATCACCGCATCGTGATCGGCGCCCGGACGGCCCATTCGGATGTTCTCACCGATGGTGCCGTGGAACAGGAAGGTGTCCTGGTTGACGACGGAAATGTCGCGCCGGATCTGCTCGAAACTGAGCTCCCTGAGGTCGACGCCGCCGAGAGTCACGCGGCCCTCTTCCGGATCAAAGAACCGCAGCAGCAGGCGGACCACGGACGATTTGCCGCAGCCGCTCGGGCCGACGACGCCGATACGCTCGCCCGCCGCGACCGAGAAATCGAGGCCCTGGTGCACCAGCCTGCGGGCGCCGGGATAGCGGAAGGTCACGTTCTCGAAGGCGATCGACGGCTCAAGGTTGCCGGCATCCGGATTCGCGGGCCGATCCTCGACGTCGGAGCTCGCGTCCAGGATCGCGTAGATCCCCTGGGCCGCCGACATGCCGACCATGCCCTGGTGCAGGACATTGCGCAGCTCGCGCATCGGGCGGAAGATCTCGACGCCCATCATCAGAATGATCAGCAGGCCGGCGATTTCCATCTCTCCGCTGGTGACCCGGTGCGCGCCCAGGACCAGCGCGGCGGCGGCGCCGATGGTGATGGCGCAATCGGTGATCCCGCGCGAGAGTACGTTGGTGCCGAGCACCCACATGGTGCGCTGGAACAGATCGCGGGCCTTGAAGGCGAGGGAATCGGCGCGCGGCCCGCTCTGACCGAAGGCCTTCAGGGTGGCGAGACCCTGGATGGAATCCAGGAACTCGGCGGCGAAACTCGCATAGGCGACCTGGCGGCCCTTGGAGTTCTTCACATCGAAGCTGTGCCAGGCGGCCGGCAGAAGCAGCGCGACCATCGCGAAGGCGAAAAGTACGGCGGCGACCGGAAGATCGATCCAGGCGACAAATGCGAAAATGAACAGCGGCGTCAGGAACGAGACCATCAGTTGCGGCAGGTACTGACCGAAATAGGTCTCCAACTGCTCCACCCCGTCGACCAGCGACAAGGTCAGCGCTCCGGACCTCTGCTTGCCCGCATAGGCCGGACCCAGCGCCGCGATCCGATCAAACAGCGTGCGCCTCAGATGCTTCTGCACGATGGCCGCGGTTTTGTGCGCCACCATGGTCCGCCAATGCTCGAACAGTCCGCGCGCCACCATCACCACGGCGATGGCGAGGATCGGCGTGGTCAGTTGCGCGAGCGTGTCGCCGGCGAAAACCCGTCCGATCAGCCAGCCGAGCAGGGCCAGACGCGCGACGCCGAGCCCGGCGGCAATGAGGCCGATCAGCATCGAGAAGAAGATCCGCCCGCGCACCCCTTGGGTGAAACTCCACAAACGCGTTTCCAGATGCATGGGTGGCCTCTCTCGGCGGAACGGACGGGCCGAGTATAACGCCGGCGGCGCCCGAGAGCACATGATCGCTTCTAACGAGCCCCGTTGGGAGAGCTTAACCGACGGGCGGATGAATCCGGCCGGCCGTTTCCCTCGCCGGGCCCGCGTGCTACCAAGCCCTGATCCCGATGCTTCTTCCAAGACAAAGGCCGTCCCCATGAGCTGGTATGTCCATCATGTAAATCTCGAGGCCCATGACGTGCGCGAGAGCGTCGCGTTCTTCCGCGACATCGTCGGTCTGGAGGAGGGAGCCTGGAGCTATCCGGAGCACACCGGTAAGGTCGGGCGCACGACGGAAACCCTCGCCTTGTTCGGAACCCAGAACCGCGGCCTGCATATCGTGTTGCCGCGCGCCGATTTCGCCGCCGACAACGGCTTCGTCCACAACCCGACGATCGGCGGTCATTATGCGATCTGCGTGCCGGATGTGCAGGCGGTCAAACAGCGGCTGGAGGCGGCGGGAGTCGTGGTCTCGGACGCCGGCGTCTACGCCATGGCCGGCATGCATCAGATCTACTGCTTCGATCCGTCCTCGAACCTGGTGGAGATCAACCAGGTCGTGGATCCGTCGGGCGGCAACGGTCCGATAGCGGGCGAGGTGCACCCCGTGCGCAAGGAGCCGGGCGACTGGTATATCCACCACGTCAACCGCCAGGCCCATGACGTGCCGGCGACGGCGGCCTTCTACCGGGATCTGATCGGCATGGAGCCGGGTGTCTTCAAGACCCCGGGGGCCGACATGGTCGGCGATTTCGACCGCTCGAACCAGTCGCTCGCGGTGTTCGGGCCGGAAAACCGGGGCCTGCATCTGGTCCGCGGCATGGTGACCTTCCACATCGACAACAACCTGATGCACAACCCGACCTTCGGTGGCCATGTGGCGATCACCGTGCCCAGCGTCGAAGCGGTGATGAAGCGCATGACCAAGGCCGGCCACCTCTACTCCGACGCCGGCACCTACGCCATGGCCGGCATGCATCAGGTCTATACCTTCGATCCGGCGATGAACTTCATCGAGATCAATCAGGACGTGGGCTAGGACGCGGGGCGGTCACACGTCGTGGCATTCGCCCCGTTTGGCTGTTAGCCGTCGCCCTGGCGAAAGGCGGGGCCAAGCACAGGTGGTGACCACGGAATCCCGTCGGCAATCGGTTAACATGGCCGACAGAGTCACCCGGAAGCGCGGCAATATCTCAACACGGCCCTGCCTTTCGCCAGGGCGACGGAAACGATTTTCAAATAAGGGTGTTCTCACCCCACCTCCGCGATCTCCTCGGCCGGCGGGCGCAGGCGCCAGAAGGTGACGGGGGTCTCGAAGCCGCGCAGGCTTTGCGTATCTTCCGCCAGGGGCCGGTCCTTGAGCAGGGCGGCCACCGCCGGATCCTCGAGCACGGCGCGGCTCAGCACGATCTCGCCGGCCTCGCTTTCGTTCTGCAGGCGGGCCGCCATGTTCACGGTGCCGCCGAAATAGTCCAGCCGGTCGTTCATGGTGACCGCGATGGTCGAGCCTGAATGCAGGCCGGCCTTGATGGCGATCGGCATGGTCGGATGGGCGCCGTTGAACGTGCCGAGCCCGGTCTGGATGGCGATGGCGCAGCGCAGGCCGTCCGCCGGATCGGCGAAGGCCGCCATCACCGCGTCGCCGATGGTTTTCACGATGCTGCCCTCATGTTCGCGCACCAGCGAGGCGAGGAACTCGAAATGCTCGCGCACCAGGCCGTAGGCCGGCGCGTCGCCGACATGCTCATAGAGCGCGGTCGAGCCCTTGAGATCGGTGAACAGCAGCGTGACCTGCGAGATCGCGACTTCGTCGCCTCCCTTCAACACGGCATCGGAGAAGAGGTGCCGGAACGCCTGCAAGGTGGTCGCGCGGTGCGCGGTCAGGGCGTCCGACGCCCAGTTCCGGGATTCAATGATCAGGGTGCGGCGCCGGTCATTCTGGTTTTCAAGACGCACCTGACCCGGCGGCGACGGCGATGGCGCGGCCCGGACCTCGTCGGCGGTGAATATCAGGCCGGGGAAATCACCGCCGGAGTAGTCGAAGTGCAGTTCGGGGCCGACCTCAAGGGTGCGGGCGCGGTAGGGGCCGGGCTCGAAGACCGCCTCGATCTCCTCGACGCCGTCCGCCGGCAAGGCGATCTGGGCGCGGATATGCGGCGTGGTCATCGGACCGAAAAGGCAGAACTCTCCGTGCACCACCTGGCGGATGTTGGGGGCGGGCTGGAAGGTCAACTCCACGTTGCGCGAGAAATCCCGGTCATAGGCAATGTTGCAGGACGGGCAATGGGCGCCGCTGGGAAGTTCGTCCAGGGAATGGGTCGCCAGCTTCGCGCCCCGGCAGCGTGGGCAAAGCAGGTCCCAGCGGCTTTCCAGCAGGCCGTCCGACACCGCTTCCAGGCAAAGCTCGACCACATGGCGCTCCGGCACGCCCCAGAGCCGGGCGAGGTACAGGGGCCGGATCCGCATCAGGTCAAGTTCCTGCGCGCTCAGAAGCCATTCCGCCAGCCGTCTTCCGAGGTCGTGGCCATATTTCGAGGTGTCGATGCGGGCGATGGCATTGTCGAGACGAGCCCGGTGTTCCGCGTCCGGTTCGATCGGCTTGCCTTCATAAGCCGAAACCCGCTCGCCGGCGACCCAGGTCTCGATCCGCTCGGCCACGGTATTGAAATCGCGTTCGGCGGCCTTGAAAAATCCGTATCGCAACAGCAAGCGACCGAACAGGCCTCGGGGCTCCACCTCGAAGGCGTAACGGCAAAGCGTTCCGCCGTCGCCGGTATCCTCGAAACGGACCAGTACCTTCAGGCTCTTCAGCGGTCCCTTGCTGAAGATCCGCAGATGGCGGACCCATTGGCCGAAAACCCATTCCTGGGGGATGTCCTCCCAGGCGAGGGTCACGAGCCCGATCTTGACGGTCGCGAAGAAGCGGTTGGAGCCGTCGGGCTGTTGCTCCTCGCGGATCTCGTGCTTGGGGAGGCCGACGAATTCGTTGTAGCGGGCGGTGTCGGCCAGGACCTCCCAGACCTTCGGGCGTGGTGCCTCGAACCGGCGTTCGAATTGATGGTGGATCGCGCCGCTCACGGTTCAGGAAGCCCGCCGGGTCAGAAATTCCTCGCCCAGCGGCCCGTAGAAGGCGGCGGAGAATCCCGCGGCATCACGGGCCGGGATATTGAACGGCGGTTTCACCCCGCCCTTGAAATAGCGCCGCACCAGCCCTTGCCAGCAGGCGACGGGGTTCAGACCCGCCAGACCCACGAGGTGATCGAACCACCGCTTGCCAACCGCGACATGGCCGATTTCATCCCTATAGATGACCTCCAGTATTGCGGCGCTTTCGCCGTCGCCAACGGCTCTCAGCCTTTCGATCATGGCCGGGGTGACATCAAGGCCGCGGGCCTCCAGCACCAGCGGCACCACCGCGAGCCGCGCCAAGGGATCATGCGCCGTCGCCTCCGCCGCCGCCCATAGCCCGTCATGGGCTGGCAGATCGCCATAAGCGGCGCCAAGCGCGTCAAGCCGTTCGGCGAGAAGCGCGAAATGCCGGGACTCCTCGTCGGCGACCCGGACCCAGTCATCGTGAAACGCGCGCGGCATCGCCTCGCCGCCGAAACGCGCGACCATGTCCCAGGCGAGATCGATGGCGTTCAATTCGATATGCGCCAGGGCATGGAGCAGGGCGATGCGGCCGGCCGGTTCCCCGGAGATCCTGCGTTTCGGCAATTCGCGGGGCAGCAGCAGGCGCGGGCTGTCCGGTCGCGCCGGGCGTTCGGGCGGCACGGCGTCGCCGATCGCATCGATTGATCCGTCCCGCCACAAAGCGGCGAGCTTTCGGCCGCGTGCGACTTTTTCCGAGGGCGCCGGGGTGCATAGAACATGCACGGCGGCCTCGCGAAGGGATGGGGCCGGGTCGATATCCATGGCGCGGAGACTAGCAACAATCCCGGATATTCGCGAGCTTGGAAAAGTCGGAAAAAGCCGGGCGGGCCTCAAACCTTCAAAGCCCTCCAACATTGCCTTGCGTTCGCCGCCCCGGCGACGGTATCGATGGCCGGGGTCGCAAGAGCATTTGGAGACCATCGATGGCATCGCTCAGCAGTCAGTCGTCTCATTTGTTCGCGGAGCGCGGTTCTTCCTATGAGATTGAGGAGGGCCTGCTGTTGGCGCCCAAGTTCGACGCCGACGGGCTGGTGCCGTGCGCGGTGACCGATCATGAAAGCGGGGCGGTGCTGATGTTCGCCTATATGAATGCCGAAGCGCTGGCTCTGACCATGGAAACCGGGGAAGCGCATTATTGGAGCCGCTCGCGCCAGCAGCTATGGCGCAAGGGCGCGAGCAGCGGCCACGTTCAGAAGGTGGTCGATCTGCGGGTCGATTGCGATCAGGACGCGCTGTGGATGGTCATCGAGCAGACCGGCGCCGCCTGTCATGTGGGCTACCGATCCTGTTTCTATCGATCGATCCCGCTTGGCGGAGCGGCCGGGGACGGACCGGTGGAGCTCAAATATGTCGAAAGCGAGAAGGCCTTCGACCCGTCCTCGGTCTACGGCAAGAACTGAGGGAAGGGATCAGGCAATGTCGCAAACCGTCGAGCTGGTCCTTCCGGCGCTGCATATCCCGGATCACCTGATCGAGACCGGGGCCGGCGCCCTTCGCGTGCCTGGAGCGCGGCTGCCCGAAAAGCGCGTCGCCATTGATCCGGGATTGCTTGAGAAGCTGTTACGGACCGCGCGGGAGGCCGCGAAATCGGCTCATGTTCCGCACTCGCATTTTCACGTCGGCGCGGCGGTGGTGATGGCCGACGATCCGAAGGGGACGGTTTTCAGCGGCTCGAATGTCGAGAACAGCTCCTACGGGGTCACGGTCTGCGGCGAGCGGAACGCCCTGTTCGCGGCGGTCGCCGCCGGTTTCAGGCGGATCAAATATCTAGCGGTCTCGACGGTGGACGCGGTGGATGCGCCTCTATCGGAGCGCAGTCCCTGCGGCGTCTGCCGGCAGGCGATCCGCGAGTTCACCGAGCACGATGTCACGGTGGACGAAGCCTTGATCCTGATCGATACGGGCGAACCCGGCGTGCTCTGCGATGTCATGGATATCCCGCGCCTGCTGCCGCACGGCTTCACCTTCGCGGGTTGAGGGCCGGTCTTAAGCCTTCTTGCGGGCCTGATCCCGTATGCCCGCGTCCAGGGCGAGGCGCGCCCATGTCAGCAACTCCTCGTCGTCGTCCAGCGCCTGATCGGGCAGGGTGTAGTACGGCATCGGCTTACGGCCGGCGCGCGGCTGAAACGGCTCCATGCCCTCGGCCTCGAATTGCCCGCGGGTCCGATCGTCGACCTTCAGATAGATCTGCTCGCGGAACACCAGTGCGAAGATCACCCCGCCGCAATACACGGACAAGCCGCTGAACAGCCGGCGCACCTCCAGATCCCCGAGCGGCGACAGGCGTTCGAGCACATGGGCCAGATGCTCGGGGATCCGCGGCGAGGCCATGGTCAGAGTGCCTTGGCGGCGGCCAGAACTTCCTCGACATGACCCTTGACCTTGACCTTGCGCCAGACCTCGCGGATGACGCCCTTGGCATCGATCAGGAATGTCGCCCGCTCGATGCCCATGTATTTGCGGCCATACATGGATTTTTCGATCCAGGTTCCATAGGCCTCGCAAACCGCGCCATCGACATCGGCGCCGAGGGTGAACGGCAGATCGTACTTGGCCTTGAATTTGTCATGCCTGGCGACGCTGTCCTTGGACACTCCGACAATCACCGCGTTGGCGCCGGTGAAGTCGGGCAGCGCATCCCGGAATCCGCAGGCTTCGGTGGTGCATCCGGGCGTGTCGTCCTTCGGATAGAAATAGAGGATGACGTTTTTTCCCTTCAGGCCGCCGAGGGTGACTTCGCCGCCGCCATCGGCCGGCATGGCGAAGTCCGGTGCCTTGTCGCCGATTTCCACAGTCATCGCGTGCTCCCTGTTCAGTTGTCGGCCGGGGCCACGGACCCCGTGTCGTTTCCAGCATCGACCCCGAAACGGGCGGGGTACATGTTGATATAGTGCACGATCCGCGGCCGGGCATGATGATTCGGCCGGCTTCCGTGCGGCAGCGAGGAATGCCAGATGATCAGATCTCCGGCGCTCCCGGCAATGGGGTGCGGGTTCAGCGCCTCGAGATCCAGCGTGTTCGGGTCGGTTCCCGGCGGGAGCGTCGCGAGCCAATCCTTCAGCCGCAGGTGAAAGCCCGGCACGACCGAGAATGCGCCCTGCGTCGCGCGGGTGTCGGTCAGGTAGAGAATGCCTTGGGTTCCGAGATATCCCGGGAAGCGGAAATCGATGTCCCAATGCATGGGAGGAGCCTGGGTGGTCTCGTCGGGCCGAAGCGGGGCGCTGAAGCCGCAACGGTCGGTCGTCACCTGCAGGTCTGAGGTTCCCCAGAGTTGCGCGAAGGCCTTGTGAATCCGCGGCGAGAGCCGGTTGGAGGTCAGCGCCGGATGCTGAAAGACCTGCAGCATGGTTCTCGTGGTTTTGCCGCGGTACCAGGTTTCCGGATCCTCCGGATCTCCGTCCACCGCGCGCCAGATCATCTCCACGGTGCGGCGCAGGTTTTCCGGGTCGACCGCGTTCGCAAGGACGACATACCCGTTGATGCGCCAGAATTCGAGATCCGCCGGCGAGAACACATCGTCCGCGGCATCCACCGAGGCGAGCCGGCGCATCGTCGCTCCGGAATAGGCCTCGCCTCTCACCACGGCGTTGAAGCGCGCGGCGGTCTCGACATCCGGACGGCCCGCGGTGGCTTTGATCCAGGTTTCGAATTCCTCCAGGCTCGGGATGTTGCCGGCGATGAAGGCCAGGGTCTGTTCCAATCCGAGCCCGAGACTGTCGAGGAGTAGCTTGTCGTAGTGCCATTCGAGCGCACCACCACCTCTGACGGACGCCGGCGCCCGAGAAATCAGGCGGCGGCGGAACCGCTCCAAATGACAGAAGCCCAAGGCGCCGATGGCCTCGCGGCTGTCCGGTAGACTTTTCGACAGATCAGGCATTCGCGTTCCTGGCCTCCGGCAAGGCCGAATCCGGTGCCGTTTCCAGCAATCGGCTGAACAGGGCCCGAACCCCGGCGCCGGTATCCTCAAGCAAGGCTTCCAGATCCTCGAATGTCTCGGTGCCGCCGATTTGCGCCAGGCGATCCTTGAGCGCTTTCGGCGCGGTCGCCGGATCAAAGGCGTCATCCACCGTCAGACGCAGCAACGCCTGGATGTCGCGGAACAGGCGTACCGCATTCGCCAACATTCTGGCTTCCTCGCCGTCGAGCGCGCCCGCCGCCGCGAGCTTCTCGCAGGCCCGGGCGGTGTTGCCCTCGATCACCTCGGGATGCGCATGAGCGTGCCGGAGTTGCAGGAACTGGATGATGAATTCGGCGTCGACCAGACCGCCCCGCCAATACTTGAGCCGCCATGGCGACGCGGCGGCATGGCTTTCGGCCATGCGACGGCGCATGTCGGCGACGGAAGCGCGTAGCTCTTCGGGATCGCGGGGCTGGCACAATACCGCGCGGACCGCCTCGTCGATCCGGGCGGCGAGTTGCGGAGGTCCGGCGATCACCCGCGCCCGGGTAAGGGCCATGTGCTCCCACGTCCAGGAGGATTCGGCGTGATACTTGCGGAAGCCTTCCAGGCTTGAGGCCACCGGTCCCTTGTTGCCGCTCGGCCGCAGACGCATGTCGACATCAAACAGCCCTCCCGCCGCCGTCTTGCTGGTCAGCGCGGCGATCAGGCGTTGGCCGAGGCGGATGAAATAGTGGTTCCCGCCGAGCGGCTTCTCGCCGTCCGATTCCTTGTCGAGCGGGCTGTCATGTAGGAACACCAGGTCCAGATCCGAGCCCGCCGTGAGTTCGCGGCCTCCGAGCTTGCCCATCGCGACGATCGCCAGGGCAGGGGACTCGCTGTCCGGCATCCGGCCGTGACGCAGACCGAATTCCGTCTCCGCGCGGGGCAGCAGGCATCGAACCGCCGCGTCCGTGATGTCCGACATGTTCTGCCCGGAGCGGCGGGTATCGATCTGACCGCGCAGCACCTGAACGCCGACCTGAAAGAACCGGTCGTTCACCCACCGCCGCGTGGTATCGAGAACCTCCTCATAGGAATGCTCGATGCGCAGTTCCTCGTTCAATTCGTCGGCAAGCGTGTCGGCGTCCGGAAGCCCGACCGCGACGTCATGGGTCAGCACACCCTCGAACAGAGCCGGGTTCATCCCGAGATGCGCGGCAAGTGACGGCGCCATGCCCATGATCTCGGCGATCATTCCAAGCAGCGGCGGGTTGGACAGGATCAGCGAGAAGAGCTGTACCCCCGCCGGTACGGCTTCCAGAAACCGGTCGAACCGCCGGAATGCCTCGTCGGGTTGCGCGGTGGCGGCAAAGGCGGCAAGCAGGGAGGGGCCGAGGTCAGTCAGCAACTGGCGCGATCGCTCGCTGCGCGTCGCCCGGTAGCGGCCATGATGCCAGACCCTGACCCTGTCGCTGACGGCGCCTGGATCGGTGAAGCCCATATGCGCGAGGGTCCGAAGGGTTTCCGGGTCATTCTCGACGCCGGTGAAAACCAGGCTTCCGGCGACATCCCCGCTGGCGCTCAAGGGCGAGTCCTCCTCGAATAGGGCGCCGTAGTGTTCGGCGACCACGGTAAGGCGCCGCAGCAGATCCCGGCGCAAGACCTCGACCGATTCGAGCCCCAGAAAAGCCGCTATCCTCGCCATGTCCTCGGCGGAGTCGGGCATGTCGTGAGTCTGGGCATCGGCGACCATCTGCAGGCGATGCTCGATCTGCCGGAGGTAGACATAGGCCTCCATCAGCGCCGTGGCGACCGAGGAGTCGACGCGCCCCGCCCGGATCAGGGCCGCCATGGCGTCGGCGGTCCGGGGCTCCCTCAGATGGGCGTCGCGTCCGCCCCAGATCAGCTGTTGGGTTTGAACGAAAAATTCGATCTCTCGAATGCCGCCCCGGCCGAGTTTCAGATTGTGACCCTCGACCGCGATTTCCGCGCCGCCACGATGGGCCATGATCTGGCGCTTGATCGAATGAATATCGCGAATCGCGGCGAAGTCGAGGCGGCGGCGCCAGATGAACGGGCGGATGCGGTCCAGGAACCGTGCCGCGGCATCCATATCGCAGCCGACGGGCCGTGCCCGGATATACGCGGCGCGCTCCCAATTCTGGCCGAGGCTCTCATAGTAATTTTCGGCGGCGCTGGTAGAGACGGCGGGTGGCGTGGCGCCGGCATCCGGCCTCAGACGAAGATCCGTGCGAAAGACGTAGCCGTCCGGTGTTCTCTCCTCCAGCAGCTTGACGAGCAGACGCGTCGCCTGAACGAAAGCCCGCTGAAGCTCGTCGACACCGTCATACAAAGGCGATTCATCGTCATAGAAGATCACCAGATCGATATCGCTCGAATAGTTGAGTTCCCGGGCGCCGAGCTTACCCATGGCAAGGCAGATCAGGCCGGAACCCGATATCGGATCGGTGCTGTGGGCGCGGGGCAGCTTTCCGCGGCTCTGCTGATCGGCGAGGGCATGCCGCCAGGAAATGGCGATCGCGCGGTCGGCGAGATCGCTCAAGCCGACGACGACGGCCTCGAGATCCCAAGCCCCGAGCGTGTCGGCGACGGCGATTGCAAGCGCCACGTGCTGCTTTGCAATCCGGAGGGCCGCCATGAGATCGGCCGTCCTGGCGGTTTCCGGTTCAAGCGCGCCGAGATCCGACATCGCGCTTTCGAAGACCGGTTCCGGCCCCTCGGTCAGGATCCGGACAGCCGTGATCTGGTCCCTCAGCAACAGCCGGGTCAGGTACGAGCTGCATGAGAAAAGACCGCTCAACACGGCGGCCCCCGTTGGATGCGCCGCAATCCCGCGCGCCGCTTCGGCCACCGCCGGGTCGGTTAAGCGGTCGGCGCCCTCCAGCCATCGCTCGAGCCCGACCCGAGCCGCGTCATGGTCGGTGACGCCAGGAATTCGTTTCGCAGTTTCCACAAACAAGGTCGACCGTCCGGATAAAAGTCGAATTTTACCAGCGGCCAGCCTGGGACAGCCCGGGACCAAGCGTCAAGGACCATCGGCAAGGCTCGCTGTTTGTGAAAACTGATTGTCGCAGCGATGCGCGCCCTGTGCTAACCGATGCTGGCAACGGATGGAATCGGCGCGTGCTATCCCGGATAGGAATTATCGTCCTCGAAATCGTGGGTGTTCTGGTGGCCGGTCTGCTTATTGCGGTTCTGGCACTGGGATGGCGTCTCACGTCTGGTCCGATTTCCTTGGATTTTGCCCGGGGCATGCTGCAGGACGCCCTGGCGCCCCGGGATCAGCCGATCACGGTCGAGATCGGCGAGCCGGTTCTGACCTGGAAAGGCTGGACGCGGGTCTTCGATGTCACCGTCAACGAGGTCCGGGTCAGCGGGTATGACGGCGCGCTCGACGCCTGGGCTCCGTCGGTCCAGGTCCGTCTGTCTGTGCCCGCGCTGACCGAGGGCATCGCCGCGCCGGTTCGCATCACGGTCAACCAACCGAACATCCACCTCAAATTCGCCCAGGGTGGGGCGGCCGAGGGGGCAATGACGGATCGGACATGGTTGGCCGATGTTCTGCGGCAGATCGCCAGCCCGTCCAGCAAGGCGGACCGGCTGTCGTACCTGAGGCGCGTCGAACTGAATGACGGCATGGTCGAGGTGTCGTCGGTGCTGCCGGAAGACGTCGTCACGCTGAGGCAATTGAATATCGGGCTTGACCGGCATCCCGGTGTGTTGCGGATCGACACGACAGCCGAGGCGGTGATCGCGGACGTGGTAACGCGCGTTGCCTTGGACCTCAACTACAACGATATCGCGAAGGTGATCGACGGTGCCGCGAAGGTTGAGGGGCTTGCGTTCTCGAGCCTTGTGAAGGCGTTTCCCGATCTCGGCGCGCGCGCTAATTGGAGTGCGCCGGTGAATGCGGATCTGAAGTTTGCGTTTGGTCACGGCTGGCGGTTGAACACTTTTACCGGCTCCGTTGCCACCGGTGCCGGCGAATTGACCTTGCCGGACCTGTATGCGGAACCGCGGCACTTGGATTCGCTGGAACTCGAGGTTTCCTATGACTCGGCGACCGACACGATCGATTTCCCGTCGCTAACGATGCGCGAGGGAGACCTGAGTGCGACGGCTTCGGCGCGGATTTCCGAACTCGCAACGGTTCCCGTGGTCGTGGCGGAGGCTCTGACCGAGAATTTCCCGGGCGAGAGGCTGATGCATTATTGGCCGCCAAACCTGGGGGTGGACGCGCGGCAATGGATCGATCGCAATCTCAAGGGCGGAACCGTGCCCAAGGCCACTGTCGAGCTGGCGCTCAAGCTTGATCCGGCCGGCGAGAAGCCGGTCGTCATCGACCGTTTGACCGGCGCGATCGATTTCAGGGGCGTCACGGGTCATTTCTTCCGCCCGCTTCCACCGGCGACGGAAATCAACGGGCGCGCGCAATATGACCAGACCAAGTTCGATATCAGGATCGACTCGGCGCGTCTGAAGGATTTGGGGGTGGAAAACTCCGAGGTCCGCTTGTCGAAGCTCGATACGAACGACCAACAAGCGGAAATAGAGGCGGTGGTTCGCGGGCCGCTGCAGTCGGCTTTGCGTATCCTCAATCACCAGAGGCTCAATCTCGGCCGCCATATCAAACTGGACACGCAACGCATCACCGGCCTGGCGGGAACGCGGATGCGGTTTGCATTCCCGCTGCTGAATGACCTGAAGCTAAAGCAGATCGACTTTGCCGCGTCGGCCAATCTGGAGGGTGTCGGCATTCCCGACATCACCGCCGGCCTAGCCTTGAGCGAGGGGAGCCTCAAGCTCGAGCTCAACCGGGACAATCTGCGGATTGAGGGCGGCGGGACGGTCGCCGGCGCCAAGGCCGTCCTCACCATGGACGAAGTGTTCACGCCAAGCGCCCGGATCCGCACCCGCCGTTATCTGAACGGGACCTTCGGCACCGATGTCGTGAAATCCATCGGCCTTCCGGATTTCATTGTCTTGGACGGGCCGGTGGGGGTCGATATCGAATTGTTGGATCTGGCCGGGGGCGCTGGCGAGGTGACGGCCGTGATCGATCTGCGCGATGCGGGCCTCGCCGTGCCGGCCTTGAAGTGGAGCAAACCTGCCAAATCCGCCGGGCGGGTCCGGTTCGCGATGGAAACCCGGGCCGGACGGATAGCGCGGCTACGGTCCGCGAGCGTGATTGCCGCGGATCTCGGCTTGGACCTGTCCGCCGAATTCGGATCCGGCACCGGCGCGTTGGAGCGTGCCCGCTTTGATCGCTTCGTACTCGGTGACAGCACGATGAGCGGAAGTCTGAAAGTCGGTCCTGACGGCAAGATCAGCGTGGTGTTGTCCGGCGACCGTCTGAACATCAACCGCTTCCTGGACGGCGAGGACTCGCCGGCTCCGGCCGGCGGACCTCCGCTTGAGATCAATGCCCGGTTCGAGGAGGTGGTGATCGGCTCTTTGCCTCCGGTCACCGGCGCGACGGTCATAGTGAAGGGCGACGGGGCGAAAGCGCGAGATATCGGGCTTGAAGGTGGTATCGGCGGCGAGCCGATCAGCGTGGTCTATGCCGCGCGCGACGAGATCAGGCGATTTCAGATCCGGGCCAACGACGCGGGCCAGGTCTTGCGCGGTTTCGATCTGCTGGATTCGATACGGGGCGGCCGGCTGAATATTCTCGGCACCACGACCGGCAAGGGCGCCGGTGAGCGGACTGAAATAGATCTTTCGGTCCAGGAATTCGGGTTTATCGAAGCCCCGGTCCTGGCCCAATTGCTCAACGCGGCCTTCCTGCCGGGACTGGTCGATATTCTCCAGGGCAACGGCATCCGCTTCGAACGGCTTACCGCCAAGATAGATCTTACCGAACAGCGCGCCCGCATCGTCGACGCGCTTGCCTTCGGATCGTCCCTCGGCATTTCGGCGGAGGGCGAGGTCGACCGGATCGGACGGAAAATCGCGATCAACGGCATGATCGTGCCGGCTTATGGTCTCAGCCGGATCATCGATCAAATCCCGATCCTCGGCAAGATCATCACCGGCGGCGAAAAGGAAGGGCTGCTGGCGGCGGATTACCGTGTGGGCGGTGATCTCGACAAGCCGGTTGTGACGGTGAACCCGCTGACGGCGCTGACACCTGGGTTCCTGCGGGCCATGCTTAAGGCGACCGGGGAGCCGCCCCCGCGGGACGCGAACACGCCCGGCCCCGGTGAAGGGCCGAACCGTTAGACAATCCGCTGGCGCCGAAGTGGCTCAGACCACGCGCAGCAAGGCGTGACGCTTGCGCCCGGAGGAAAGCTTGATGATGCCGTCGGCGCCGATGTCGGTGGGCCCGAGCTTCAGGTCGGCATCGTTCACCGCGATATCGTTCACCCTGGCGCCGCTATTCTTGATCAGCCGCCGTGCCTCGCCGTTCGAGGTGACCAGATCCGCCTTGCGCAGGGCTTCCACCACCCAAAGACCGCCGTCGAGATCGGCGCGCGCCACGTCGAAGGTCGGCAGGGCATCGCCGATGGCGCCTTCCTCGAAAGTCTTGCGGGCCGTTTCCGCCGCGTCGCGCGCGGCAGCCTCGCCGTGGCACAGTTTTGTCGCCTCGTCCGCCAGCAGCTTTTTGGCCTCGTTCAGCGCGCTGCCTTCAAGCTTTTCCAGGCGCCGGATTTCCTCAAGCGGGAGCTCGGTGAACAGCCGCAGGAATTTGCCCACATCGCCGTCATCGGTATTGCGCCAGAACTGCCAGAAGTCATAGGCGCTCAGCCGGTCGGCGTTGAGCCAGATCGCCCCCTGCGCCGTCTTGCCCATCTTGGCGCCCGAGGCGGTGGTGACCAGCGGCGTGGTCAGACCGAAGATGGTCTGCTGGTCGACCCGCCGGGCCAATTCCACGCCGTTGACGATGTTGCCCCATTGGTCCGAACCGCCCATCTGCAATGCGCACCCGTAGCGCCGCCGCAGCTCCAGGAAGTCGTAGGCCTGCAGGATCATGTAGTTGAATTCCAGGAACGAGAGCGGTTGCTCGCGCTCGAGCCGCAGCTTGACGCTGTCGAAGGACAGCATGCGGTTCACGGAAAAATGCCGGCCGTATTTCCTCAGGAACGGGATGTACTGCAGATCGGACAGCCACTCGTCATTGTCGCACATCACCGCGTCGCTGGGTCCGTCTCCGAAAGTCAGATATTTCTCGAAGATCTTCCGGATGCCGTTCTTGTTGTGCTCGATGTCCTCGTCGCTCAGCAACTGGCGCATGTCGTCCTTGCCGGACGGATCGCCGACCTTGGTGGTGCCGCCGCCCATCAGCACGATCGGCTTGTGCCCGGTTTTCTGCAGGTGCCGAAGCATCATGATCTGCACGAGGCTGCCGACATGCAGGCTGTCGGCGGTGCAGTCGAAGCCGATATACGCGGTGATGGCCTTGTTGGTCATGGTTGCGTCGAGTTCGTCGGCATCCGTCACCTGGTGAATGAAGCCGCGGTCGCTCATGGTGCGCATGAACGACGAGGAGAAGCTGGACATGGCCTTGTGCCTCGCGTTTACCGGAAAATCGGGGAGCCGGATGTAGCACGACACCCCCCGGGCCTCAACATTCTCTCTCGCCGGGCCGGCGCGGGCGGCCGGTGCGAGTTGACGGCGCCGGGCGGGCTGGCTTATCAGGCGGCATGGCGGACAAGATTTGGACGGCGATCGGTTTGATGAGCGGAACCTCGATGGACGGGGTCGACGCGGCTATCATCACCACCGACGGCGAGGCCCGGTTGGAATTCGGTCCGCACATCACCGTGCCCTATGATCAGGAATTTCGCGGCACGTTGCGCGACCTGATCGGCGGCAAGGGTGATGCGGCGGCGGTTGAAGAGGAACTCACCGAACATCACGGCCATGCGGTCGAAACTTTGCTCCACGCGGCGGGAATGCGGGCGGATGAAATCGATGTCGTAGGCTTTCACGGCCACACCATCCTGCACAATCCCGATGACGGCCATACTTGGCAGATCGGCGACGGCGCCAAGCTGGCCCGGGATGTCGGCATCGACGTGGTGTTCGATCTCCGGGCCGCCGATGTCGCCGCCGGCGGCCAGGGTGCGCCGCTGGCCCCGGTCTTCCACCGGGCCCTGTCGAGCCGGATGACCCGGCCGGTCGGCGTGCTGAATATCGGCGGCGTCGCCAACCTGACCTGGATCGGCAGCGGGGATGCCGACCTGCTGGGCTTCGATACCGGGCCGGGGAACGCCTTGATCGACGATTGGGTGCGCCGCCATACCGGGCAGGCGTTCGATCCCGACGGGGCACTCGCCGCCGCCGGGCGCGCCTCGCCGGTCAAGCTGGCCCGGCTGATGACCCATCCCTATTTCAGGAAAAAGCCGCCGAAGTCGCTGGATAGGGACGATTTCACCGGCTTCATCGCCGATTCCTTGGCCGGACTATCCGTCGAGGACGGCGCGGCGTTGTTGACCGCCTTTACCGTGGAGTCCATCGGTCAGTCGGTCGCTCAGGTTCCACTCGCGCCGATGCAATGGATCGTCGTCGGCGGCGGGCGCCACAACCAGGCGATCATGGCGGGCCTGCGCAGGCGGCTGGCCGGCGAGATTGCGACCGGCGAGGATGTCGGCTGGTCCGGCGATGCCGTCGAGGCACAGGCCTTCGCCTACATGGCCGTGCGGTCCCGGCTCGGGCTCCCGATCAGCTATCCCGGCACCACCGGTGTTCCGGAACCGATGACCGGTGGGGTTTTCGCGCCCAAGACCTGAGGATGGCGGCTTGCCGGCATATTGCACGGGCTTCCGGTCCCCGGTATTTTCCGCGGAAATACTTGATCCGGGCCACGGGGTCCGCGCGGGAGGAAATCGATGAGCGGCCATCCCTTCGAAACCGATCTGGACAAGAATCCGGCCAACTACGTGCCGCTGACGCCGCTCTCCTTCCTGGCCCGCACGGCGGCGGTGTTTCCGAGCCGCACCTCGGTAATCCATGGCGACCGGCATTTCACCTGGGCGGAGACGCGCGAGCGCTGTCACCGTCTCGCCTCGGCGCTCAGCCGGCGCGGCATCGGCAAGGGCGACACGGTGACCGTGATGGCGCCGAACGTGCCGCCCTCCTTCGAGGCCACATTCGGCGTGCCGATGACCGGCGCGGTGCTGAACGCCATGAACACCCGCCTCGACGCGCCGACCATCGCCTTCATCCTCAATCATGGCGAGGCCAAGGCGCTGATCACCGATACCGAGTTCGCCCCGGTGATCAAGCAGGCACTGGCGGAGCTGGGCCGCGAGATCCTGGTGATCGACTATGCCGATCCGACCATCACCGGTGGCGAGCGTCTGGGCTCCGTCGAATATGAGGATTTCCTCGCGGGCGGTGATCCGTCCTTCAAGGCGGTCATGCCCGCCTCGGAATGGGATGCGCTGGCGCTCAACTACACCTCGGGGACCACCGGCAATCCCAAGGGCGTCGTCTATCATCATCGCGGCGCGTATCTGAACGCGATCGGCAACAGCACCGTCTGGGGCATGAAGAAGCATCCGATCT
>JAYOEU010000006.1:0-53681 GCA_038116915.1 Alphaproteobacteria bacterium | reverse complement strand
GATCGTGCCAGTCCAGATCCACCGCCGCGAACGCCGCCTCGACAAAAGCCTCTAGGGAGTTGGAAAACCCGGTCGCGATCACCAGATCCTCGGGTTGCTCGCGGCGGATCATCCGATGCATCGCCTCGACATAATCCGGTGCCCAGCCCCAGTCCCGCACAATGGCGAGATCCCCCAATCTCACGGTCTCCTGCGATCCCGCCGCGATCCGGCAAGCGCCGCGCACCACTTTCTGAGTCACGAACCGCTCCGGCCGCAGTGGCGAATCGTGATTGAACAGCAATCCGGAACAGGCAAACAGACCGTAGGCCTCGCGATAGTTAGCAACCTGCCAGACCGAGGTCGCCTTGGCCACCGCATAGGGGCTGCGTGGTCGAAACGCCGTTGTCTCATCAGCGGGTACCTCCCCCGCGTCACCGAAGCACTCGCTCGATCCGGCATTGTACAACCGTATCGGCTTGCCGAGAAAACGCATCGCCTCCAATAGATTGAGAGTGCCGAGCGAGATGCTTTCGAGCGTTTCCACGGGTTGCTCGAAAGAAAGCCCGACCGAGCTCTGTCCCGCCAGATTGTAGATTTCGTCCGGCTCAATCTCCGCGAGCACCGTCAGCACGCTACGAAAGTCGGTCAAAGACATGGACCGAAGCTCGACTCGGTCGCGAATGCCCAACCGTCCGAGATTTGCGAAGCTGTTGATCTGCGCGTCGCGCGAGGTCCCGACCACGCGATAACCCTGCTTCAGCAGCAGGTCGGCGAGATAGGTTCCGTCCTGTCCGGAAACGCCGCAGATCAGGGCCGTCATGCCTTTGCTCATCAACGTTCCGCTTTTCACGCCATCGCCGCCAAGGCTCCCGGCGGCTGGTCAAAGAGTTCGAATAGCGCACTCAAGCGCGTCCCCGAACCTGCATATTATCGTCCTTTGAAGACCGGCGCGCGTTTTTCCAGAAATGCCTGGTAGCCTTCCTGGAAATCCTCGGTATCGAAGCAGGTGAACCCCTCGTCCAGTTCAGCCTCTTCAAGCGGCCGGCCCGCCGACAATCCTTTGGTGATCCGGTTTGCGAAGGCCTTGTGCCAGCGATTGACCAGCGGGGCACCGGCACAGATCCGCGCCGTCATCTCCGCAAGCTCGCCATCCAACTCAGCATCGGGCACGACCCGGTTAAGCAACCCCTTCGCCATCGCTTCCCCGGCACCGAAGATCCGCGCCTCGAACAGGATTTCGAGCGCAATCGCGCGTCCGACCAACCCGATCAGGCCCGCCATCTCGTGATGCGACATCACCAGGCCCAGCTTGTTCACGGGGATACCGAAGCGGGCGCTTTCGCCGGAGATCCGAAGATCGCACATGCAGGCCAGCTCCAGCGCCCCGCCGACGCACAGCCCCTGGATGCGCGCAATGACCGGGTGACGGCAGTCGCCGATCGCCGACATCGCCTGGTGCATCAGCTTTCCGTATTCGGCCGCCTGTCGGGCATTGGCGCGTTCCGTCGCGAACTCCTTGATATCCGCCCCCGGTCCCAACGCCTTCTCCCCGGCGCCGCGCAGCACGATGCAGCGCACGGTTTCGTCCGCATCGAGTGCCGTGAACGCCGCGCCGACGCCCTGCCACATCGACTTGTCCAAGGCGTTCAGTTTTTCCGGCCGGTTCAGGATTACGGTCGCGAGCGGTCCGTCCCGCTCGATCACAACGACTTCCGACATGGGTGAGCCTTCGGTTCTATTGAAAGGGAAAGGGCGAGACTAAGCCACGGGCGGCGCCTCGGAAATGTTCTCGACCCCGAGCACGCGATTGCGGACCGCGTATCCCGGACCCTCCTCACCCAGCGGCGCGATATCCCAGGTCCAGGTCTCGCCGGTCCAGGGAAGCCTCGCGCCACGCAACGCCGAGACGGTCTCGATGACCGAACCGTCCGGCGCCAGGATCTCGCGTTCCAGATCCGCGACCACACAGACCGCGCAATTGAATTTCGCAAGGTAGCGGCAATGCGCCTCGATCAGCGACCGGCCGATTGCGTCAACCGCCGCTTCGTCGCAGTCGGCCCGGTCCTCCAGGAAAAGTCCAGGCAGGGTCGGAAGTTGCGAGGCGATGTTGAGGGACACCACCAGATCCACCGCCGGATCGTCGAGAAACCGGGTCGGCTCCACCGGTTCCCGCAGACCGTTCACCAGGTCCTCTAGACATTCGGTCACGTCATGGCTCACGAGATGGACCCGCCGGTTCCGCCATGCGGACAGCCGGATCGCCGGCCCGAACACCAGATCCACCAGAAACACCTCCTCGAAGCGGTGCGCGAGATCCTCCAACGGCAGGTCATAGCCGAGCCCGGCGCCGAATATCACCGCGCGCCGGCGGCCGGCGGCATTCTCGGCGGCGCGCCGCACCAACGCGCGGCTGCGCTCGAGATGCGGAGCCCAGGCGGCGCGGCAGCGGCCGTGCCGGCTGATGATAGACACCATCTCGCGCGCGAAACCGAGACGCCGGGCGACCGGCGGGCAGGGCGTGATCAGGTAGGTGAGGGCTTCGAGAAGCATGGGCCGTCCTGTTCCGCGCGCCGGGTGATCCGGTTGACATCCTCGCACGGGAGTTTCACAGTCGCACCATCGTGATGCTGGGGTGCCCCGCGCGGCGCGTGCCGATCGGGACTGAGACCATACCCATCGAACCTGACCTGGGTCATACCCGCGGAGGGAGACGTCACGGAACCACGCGCCGCCAATCCAGGCCGCTCCCGTTCCGGACCAGATGGAGGTCTCCCCCAAGTCCTGGGAGAATCGAGATGATCCGCCGCCTCGCCTATACCGCCGCCGTCACCGCCTCCATTCTTGTAACGGGTATCCTGGAGCCGGGCCCGGCGCGCGCGCAGGAAGCCTATATCCCGATCCTGGTGCCGATTACCGGGTTCATCGCCATCGAAGGCACGGCACAGCGCAACGGCGCCATCCAGGCGCTGGAGAATGCCCCCGCAGGCGTCAAGGTCACCTACGAGGTTTCCGACACCTCGACCTCGCCGGAAGTCGCGGTCACCGCGCTGACCCGGGCGCTGGAGCGCGGCAAGCCGGTCGCGGCGGCGGCCTCGATATTCGGGACCCAGATGCTGGCGATGGCGCCGGTGGCGCAACGCGCCGGACTACCGCTGATCACCGTGTCCGGTACCGCCAAGCTGACCGAGCTCGGCAACCCATACATTTTCCGGTTCTTCCCCGGCGACAGCGTGGTCAAGGTCGCGCATGCCCGCTATGCGGTTGAGGTCCTCGGCGCCAAGCGGCCGGCGCTGCTGTATCAGACCACCTCCTATGGTCAGAGCGGCCAGGCCGAGCTTGCCAGAATTCTCGAGGGCCTCGGCGCGCCCCTGGTCTTCGAGGAGGCGCTCGCGCCGTCGGTCAAGGACATGCTGCCGGCGCTGACCAAGCTCAAGGCCAGCAATCCAGACGTGATTCTTCTGCATCTGCATTCCGGGCCGACCGCGCTGGCGATCCGTCAGGCGCGCGAGGCCGGTATCGATCTGCCGGTCGTCGCGGGCTCCGCCATGCACCAACCCACGACCGCCAAGCTGCTGGAGCCCGGCCAACTCAAGGGCGTCTGCGCCGAGAGCGCCTCATCGCCGATCTCGGAGAGCAACCCGAAACTGACCGCCTTCACGAAGGAATTCCGGACCCGCTTTCACAGCGAACCCGACGCCTTCGCGCTGGCCCAGCACGACGGGATCAACATGGTTCTGGCGGCGCTCAAGGACGGCGCCAAATCCGCGGAAGACGTGCGCGCCTGGCTGGCCGGTCACAGTTTCGAGGGGCTGGCCATGACCTATAAATCCGACGGCAAGGGTAACATGGCCCATGACGCGTTGATCGTCTGCTATGACGGCGCGTCGCTGGTGCCCGAGGTCGCCAAGCGCTACCACAACGTCGACGGCGTTCTCTGAGCCGCGTCGGAGACCTCCATGGGGGACGCGGTCCCACAGCTCCTGGTCAACGGGATCGCGCTCGGTTCCGCCTATGCGCTGATCGCCTTGGGTTTCGTGCTGGTGATCAACGCGGTCGGGGCGGTGAATTTCGCCCAGGGCGATCTGGTGATGGCGGGAGGTTTCGTTGCCGTGATCCTTGGCGAGTTGCTGACCCCGCATCTCGGCGACGCGACGGCGGCGACCGGCCCCCTAACCCTGCTTCTGACGATGCTGGTCATGGCGGCCATGGGGTTGCTGTTCTCGCTCCTCGCCTACGTGCCGTTGCGCAAGAAGCCGCCGGTCTCGGTTTTCATCAGCACCATCGCCCTGGGTCTGATCCTGCAGCACGCGGCCAATGCCGGCTTCGGCCCGGAACCCCGAACCGGGCCGGCGCTGCTCCAAGCCGACGGATTGCAACTCGGCCCGGTCTTGATCTCGATGCAACAGATCGCGGTGATCGGCGCGGCGGGACTTCTGATCGGCGCCACAGGACTTTTGCTGACCCGCACCCAGCTTGGCCGCCGGCTGCGCGCCGCGGCTCAGGATCCGGAAATCGCGGAGGCCGTCGGCATAAACGGTGCGACCTGCATCGCCGTCACCTTCGCGCTGGCGGTGGCGCTGGCCGGCGCCGCGGGCATGTTGCTGTCAAACCAGTTCTTCGTGGCGCCCGGCGACGGCGGTCTGTTCATGCTCAAGGCCTATATCGCCGTCACGCTCGGCGGTTGGGGACGGCTTGACGGCGCCGCCCTCGCGGCCCTGCTGATCGGTGTGTTCGAAGTCCTGATGGCGGCCTATGTGTCCTATGTCGCCGCCGAGGCGCTGCTCTACGCGGGCGTGCTGGCCGTCCTGCTCGTACGGCCATCGGGATTACTCGGCGAGACCATTCAGCGGCGGACCTGAGCGATGTTTGCGGGCCGATCCCTTTGGCTGATGGCGGGCCTGCTGGTTCTTCCAGTGGCCGGAGCGATCGCGCTCGGCGGATACGAACAGCGGATCATGACCCTGGCCGGCATCTACGCGATCGCCGTGCTCGGCTATCAGTTGATCTTCGGGCGGCTGGGCGCCCTGTCGCTCGCACAGGGGTGCTTCTTCGGCCTCGGCGCCTATGTCACCGGCCTCGCGGGCGTGCATCTGGACTGGGGTTTCCCGGCAAGCTTCCTGGCATCCCTGGCGGTGCCGGCCTTGCTTGCCGCCCTGGTCGCGATCCCGGTGCTGCGGCTTGAGTCCCACTATTTCGCGCTAGCGACGCTCGGGATCTCGCAGGTCGCGCTGCTCATCGGCGTGAACTGGACGGAGGTGACCGGCGGTGCCAACGGGCTCTACGGGGTGCCGGAAATACGGTTCCCCGGCCTTTCCCTGATCTCCTCCGAGGCCCTGCTGGTGACGGTCTGGAGCGTGCTGGCGGCCGCATTGGTGGTATTCGGCGCCCTGACCCGGGGTCGCAAGACCCATCGCCTGACCCTGCTTCGCGAGGCGCCGGAAGCGGCCGCGGCCACCGGCATCGATATCGGCGCCAACCGGCTGGTCCTTTTCGTTGCCAGCGCCGCGTTCGGCGGGGCCGCCGGCGCTCTTCAGGCGCATTCGATCGGCGTCGTCTCGCCGGCGGTGCTCGAATTCCAGGTGATGGTGACGATCCTGGCGATGACGGTGATCGGCGGCCGAGGTCATCCCGCAGGCGCGATCCTGGGCGCGATCCTGCTGGCGCATCTGCCGGAATGGTTCCGGTTTCTGGAAAGTCACTATCTGATCGCCTACGGCGCGGCGCTGCTTGTGGCGGTGATCGCCATGCCGGAAGGCCTGACCGGATGGCTGGACCGTTGGCTGAAGGAGCCCGCCCCCCCGGCGCCCACCGGATCGGACCCGCATCCCTCTCGTCACACCCGGTCCGGCATCGAACTAAGCCTGCGAAATCTGACGAAAAGCTATGGCGGCGTCACCGCGGTCGACGGGGTCTCGCTCAACGTTGCGGCGGGCGAGATTGTCGGCCTGATTGGTCCGAACGGGTCCGGCAAGTCGACGCTGATCAATATCGCCTCGGGGCTGCAATCTCCCGAGAACGGATCGGTGCATTTTGGATCGTCCGAGATAACCAGAAGCCGGCCGCACGAGCGCGCCCTGGCCGGCTTGGCCCGGACCTTCCAGACTCCGCCCGCCGTGCCGAGCCTTGCGCCGATGGCCTTCGTGCTCGCGGCCTGCCCCGCCGGGATGGACGACGGACAGGCCGAGGCCCTGGCCTGCGGCTGCCTCGAACGCGCCGGGCTCACCGCCTTGCCGCAGGCCACAGGCGCCGCGCTGTCTCCGGCCCAGCGCCGCGGTCTCGATCTCGCGCGGGCTTTGGCCAGCCGGCCATCGGTCCTGCTGCTGGACGAACCGGCCGCTGGACTGACACCGGATGAAAGAACCGGGCTGGCCACGTGCTTGAAGAGCCTCGCGTCGGAAGGACTCGGACTGCTGATCGTCGATCACAGCATGGATTTCCTGCTGCCGCTGACCGACCGCGTCGTCTGTCTTGCGACCGGAAAGGTCGTCGCCGAAGGGACACCGGAGGAGGTTTCAAGAGATCCTGCCGCCATCGCCGCCTATTTCGGGAGCGGCGACTCATGACCGGCCCGGTCCTCAGCCTTGAGACGGTCTCGGTCGAGCGCGGCGGCGCCAGGGTCGTCAGTGCCCTTTCGATGGCCATCCACGGCGGCGAGGTGGTGACCGTGCTCGGCTCCAATGGCGCCGGCAAATCCAGCCTGCTGAGGGCCATCATCGGGCTCGGGAATACCAGCGCCGGCCGGATCCGCTTTGCCGGCGAGGATCTGACAGGAGCCAGGCCGCGCGAACGGGCGGCGAGAGGGATCGGCTATTGTCCCGAGGGCCGGCGCCTGTTTCCGGGGCTCACCGTCGAAGAAAATCTGGCGGTGGTTTTCGAGGGCGCTACCAGGGCCAGAAAAGAACGGATCACGGAAATGTTTGACCGTTTTCCGGCACTGGCGGCCAAACGGGGCGCCCGGGCGTGGTCCTTGTCCGGCGGTCAGCAGCAGTTGCTGGCGATCGCGCGGGCCATCATGAACACGCCTCGCCTCGTACTGTTGGACGAGCCGACCCTGGGCCTGGCGCCGATGGTCATTGATGAGGTTCTGGACGCGGTCCGGTCGATCGCGGCGAGCGGCGCGGGGGTGCTTTTGGCCGAACAGAATGTGGTCCCGGCGCTACGTGTCGCCGATCGCCTGCTGATTCTCTCTCGAGGCGCGGTTGTTCACGACGGTCCCGCCACGGCCCTGGCACCGGAACGGATTGCCGCGCTTATGCTCGCCGGAACGGAAGGCCCTTCCGTTTGATAGCTGGTTGACTTCATAGCCAGTTGACCGGGCGCGGGCACCGGTCGAGGATCAGCGGAAAAGGGCGTCGGAACGGAGGCGTGGCATCATGCGACGGCGGTCGGTTCTAAAAGTCATCGGGGCGGGACTTCTCCTCGGATGCCCGCTTTGCGCCGGGAAGGCTTTCGCCGCCGGCCAGGGCGGCGCGCATTGGTCCTATCAGGGTCCCGGCGGACCGGAACATTGGGGAGGAATAGACAAGGAGTTCGCGGCCTGCTCGGCGGGCAGCCAGCAGTCCCCTGTCGACCTGCGCGACAGCGTACCGGCGGGCCTCGAGGAGATTCAGACTTTCTGGCGGCCGGTGCCGCTGGATATTCTCAACAACGGCCATACCGTCCAGGTCAATGCGGCCGGCGGCGGCATGATGGTTCTCGAGGACCGGAAATTCGACCTTCTTCAGTTCCATTTCCATCATCCGAGCGAACACACGCTCTATGGCGAGAAATTTCCGATGGAAGTTCATTTCGTTCACAAGTCCGCCAACGGCGATTTGGGAGTCCTCGGCGTTTTCATGACCGAAGGCGACGAGAACGAGACCATCAACACGATCTGGCGCAATGTCGCGGTGCAAGGAGGCAGCCGCAAGACGGCTGATTTCATTTCCCCGGTGACCTTGCTTCCGCAGGACCGGGCCTATTTCCGCTATGCCGGCTCGCTGACCACGCCGCCATGCAGCGAGGTCGTCTCCTGGGCCGTGATGGCGCAGCCGATCACCGTATCGCGGCGTCAGATCGACGCATTCGCCAATCTCTATCCGATGAATGCCCGCCCGGTTCAGAGCCTCAACCGGCGTTTCATCCTCGGATCGTTTTGAGTCTGTTGCCGCATCGCTCTACCCGGCGGCGTCATTTCGGGCTAAAAGCGAAACCAGACCTTTCCCGCGGAGACTGAAGACATGATCGGTGCGCCGACACCCGACACCCGAAAGACGCCCGCCCAGCTCGCCGCCGGCATTCTTCTGGATATTGAGGCGATTCACATCCGCCCCGACGAGCCCTTCACCTTCACGTCCGGCCGGCTGTCCCCGGTCTATGTGGATTGCCGCCGGATCATCTCGTTCCCGCGCGCCCGCGCCGAACTGATGCGCATGGGCATCGATCTGCTGAACCAGCAGGCGGGCGCCGAGGCGTTCGACGCGGTCGCCGGCGGCGAGACGGCGGGCATTCCGTTTGCCGCCTGGGTTGCCGACCTGCTGGGACTGCCGATGCTCTATGTCCGCAAGAAAGCCAAAGGGTTCGGCCGCAACGCCCGGATCGAGGGGACCTTCCCCGAAGGCGCGCGGGTGCTGCTGGTCGAGGATCTGGCGACCGACGGCGGCAGCAAGCTGAGCTTCATCGACGCGATCCGCGAGGCCGGCGGCCAGATCGCGCATTGCTTCGTCGTTTTCCACTACGGCAACTTTCCCGCCAGCACCGAAAGCCTGGCTGAGCGCGGCGTGGCGCTGCACGGCCTGTGTACCTGGTGGGACGTGCTGCAGGTGGCCGAGACCAAGCGCTATACCGCCGACCAGTTGGCGGCGGTTCGGGATTTTCTCGACGATCCCGACGGCTGGGCCGAGCGGCGTGCGAGCGTGAGTGCCTGACCCGACATCGGATGAATTCGAAAACCGGAGATAAGAAATGCTGAAGATCCTTGGCCGCAACAATTCCTCGAACGTGCAAAAGGTCGTCTGGGCCCTGAACGAGATGAAGGTCCCCTATGAGCGCACCGATGCCGGCGGCGCCTTCGGCATCGTCAACACGCCGGAATATCTCGCCCTGAACCCGAATGCACGGGTGCCCACGATGGACGAGGACGGGTTCATCCTGTGGGAATCGAACGCCATCGTGCGCTATCTCGCGGCCAAACATGACATGGGCGGCCTGTGCCCGTCCGATCCGCGTCAGCGGGCGGATGCCGACCGGTGGATGGATTGGCAGCAGACCACGGTGGGCGGGGCGATTACGCCGATCTTCTGGACCCTGGTCCGCACGCCCGAGCCGGAGCGTGACATGAAGGCGCTGGAAACCGCCAAGACCGCCATGGCCGGGCTGATGAAGATCATGGACAACGCGCTTTCCGGCCGCGCCTTCATGGCCGGCGCTTCCTTCACAATGGGCGACATCCCGCTCGGAATAGCGGTCTATCGCTGGTTTGCCCTGGTCGAGAACCGGCCGTCCCTGCCCAACCTCGAGGCCTGGTATGACCGGCTGTGCAAGCGCGAGCCGTTCAAGACCAATGTTCTGGACATTCCGCTCACCTGACGCGGTTCATAATGTCTGTCGAATCCCCGGCGAAAGACGGGGCCCACGCCTGAAGCGGACCCCCGTGACGGAAAGTGGAGCACGACGAGATGCCTCATAATGGCGACCCACGAACGAGCGGCCCATTTCGCCAGCGGAGTGGGCTCCGGCTTCCACCGGGGATCCGGTTTTTAGGGTCACTGCTCTGGCTTGTCGCGGTTCCGCTCCTTGCCCTTGTGTTCGCGCTCACCGTCTCCATCGCCGAGGCGCGAGACAAGCTGACGATCGGGGTAACGCAGTTTCCATCGACCCTGAACCCGCTCATCGATTCCATGTTGGTGAAATCCTACGTGCTGGCGATGGCGCGGCGGCCGATTTCGATCATCGGCCATGATTGGGAGGCGATGTGCCAGCTCTGCACCGAGCTTGCGACCTTCGAGAGTGGGCGGGCCGAGAAATTCGCGGTCGTCGGCAAGGACGGCAAGCAGACGGGCGAGACCGGGGTGCGGACCCGCTTCACCCTGCGCGACGATGCCTTCTGGGGGGACGGGGTCCCGGTGACCACCCGGGACGTGGTCTTTACCTGGATGGTCGGCAAACATCCGGATACCGGGGTTTCGGATTTCCGCTCGTTCCGGGACATCCTCGATATCGAGGTCCAGGACGACAAGACCTTTACCGTCGTCAATCGCAAGCTCGATTATCGGTACTACGCGATGGGCGGCTTCAATGTCCTGCCGGCGCATCTCGAGACTGCCGCCTTCGCGGTTCCGAAGGAGTACCGGCACCGCACCCTGTACGAAACCGACCCGACCAATCCCGGGCTCTACAACGGTCCCTACAGGGTTTCCGAGGTCGTCGCAGGCTCGCATATCGTCTTACGCCGGAACGACGCCTGGCGCGGCAAGAAACCGGTCTTCGAGGAAATCCAGGTCCGCACCATCGAGAAGACGGCGGCGTTGGAGGCCAATCTCCTGTCCGGCGCGATCGACTATATCGCCGGCGAGGCCGGCCTGTCGCTGGACCAGGCCCTCGCCTTCGAGAAGCGCCATGGCAAGGCCTATGAGGTTTTCTACCAGCCCGGCCTGATCTACGAGCATCTCGACGTAATGCTGGACAACCCGATCCTGGCCGACCTGCGGGTCCGGCGGGCGCTGACCCATGCGATCGACCGCGAGGCGATCAGCCAGCAGCTTTTCGCCGGCAAACAGCCGGTCGCCCACCAGGGCACCCATCCGCTGGACTGGACCCATACCGAAGAGATCCGGAAATATCCCTATGATCCGGGCCGGGCGCGCGAGCTTCTCGATGAGGCCGGGTGGTCGGAGATGCGCGACGGTGTCCGCCATCACAAGGACGGGCGCCGGCTGTCGCTGGAGATCATGACCACCGCCGGCAACCGGGTCCGTGAGCTGGTCGAACAGGTTCTGCAGAACTATTGGAAGGCCGTCGGGATCGAGGTCAAGATAAACAACCAGCCGGCGCGGGTGCTGTTCGGCGAAACCATCAGCAAACGCAAATTCACCGGGCTCGCCATGTTCGCCTGGCTGTCGGCTCCGGAGAATCTACCGCGCACGACTTTGCATTCGGAATCGATCCCGATCGAGGCCAACAACTGGGCCGGACAGAACTATACCGGCTTCAGGAACGCCGAAATCGACACGCTGATCGACGCCATCGAAATCGAACTGGACCGCGGGAAACGCGGCACATTGTGGAAGCGGTTGCAACAGATCTACGCCGAGGAGCTTCCGGCGATCCCGCTCTATTTCCGCGCCGACGGGTTCATCCTGCCGAAGTGGCTGAAGGGCGTGCGCCCGACCGGGCACATGTACACCACCACCCATTGGATCGAGGAATGGCGGGTGGAATGACGGGACCCTTCCAGACGGCGCTGCCGCGCCTCCTCAGGGTGAGTCGTTATTTCCCCTCGACTCACCCTGAGGAGGGCGCCGGAACGCCCCTCTCGAAAGGCCCTGGCCAAGGGCTCACCAAACGCCCCTGCCACCCCGCCCTTGGCCGTCCGGCACCATGATCGGCTTCTCGCTCGCCCGATTGGGACAGTCGGTAATCGTGCTCTGGGTGATGTCCTTTCTCATCTATGTCCTGTTGGGGCTGATGCCGGGCGATCCGATCGACCTGCTGATCGGCGCGGACCCGAACGTCACCGCCGCCGACGTGGCGCGCCTGAAGGCGCTGCAGGGCCTGGACCGGCCGATCCTGGAACGCTATGCGGCCTGGCTGGCGAACGCGGTGACGGGGGATTTCGGCTATTCCCGCCTCTTCTCGAAACCGGTTCTGGAGGTATTGGGCGGGCGGCTCCTGAACTCGCTGCTGCTGATGGCGATGGCGCTGGCGCTTGCCCTAATGGTCGCCATCCCCGCCGGCATTCATGCCGCTCGCAGGCCCGGATCCTGGACCGATCAGGCGATCAATCTGCTGTGTTTCGCGGGCATCTCGATCCCTCCGTTCTGGCTGGCGCTGTTGCTGATCCTTCTGTTCGCCGTCTCATTAGGCGCGCTGCCGGCAAGCGGCATGGGCACGATCGGCGAGGACGGCTGGCTCGACCGGGCGCGCCACATGGTGCTGCCGGTGCTGACCCTGTCGGCGGCGGGGGTCGCCGGCTACACACGGCATGTCCGCGCCGCGATGATCGAGGTGCTGCGCGAGGACTATATCCGGACCGCCCGGGCCAAGGGCCTTGTCGAACGCCGGGTGATCTGGCGCCATGCCCTGCGCAACGCCCTGTTGCCGGTGGTGACCATCGCGGCGCTGGATTTCGGGTCGCTGTTTTCCGGCGCGCTGGTGACCGAGACCATGTTCTCCTGGCTCGGCATGGGCAAGACCATCTACGACGCGGTCATGGGCAACGACTACAATCTCGCCCTGGTCGGGTTGCTGCTGGCCACCGGCGTCACCTTGCTCGCCAATATCCTCGCCGACATCGCTTATGCCTGGCTGGACCCGCGTATTCACTATCGGACGGAGCGCGGTTCGTGATCAAAGCTGCGGCGCGGACACCGGACGCCTGGAGGCGTTTCGCCGGATACCGGATGGCGGTGGTCAGCCTTTGGGTCCTTGGCGCGCTTGTGGTGGTTTCCCTGGCCGCGCCCCTGATCGAAGCCAGCCTCGGCCTCGACGTCAACGCGGTGAATCTGTTCGGCCGGATCGCCCCGCCCGGCGGCGAGCACTGGCTCGGAACGGACGAGCTGGGGCGCGACCTGTTGCTTCGGCTGCTCTATGGCGGGCGGATATCCCTGTTGGTCGGCTTCACCGCGGCGATTGCCTCGGCGGCGATCGGAACCGTGTTGGGCCTGCTGTCCGGTTATTTCGGCGGACGGGTGGATTCGGTGATCATGCGTTTCGCGGACGGCGTGATTTCCCTGCCGCTGCTGCCGCTGCTGATCGTGCTTGCGGCAGTCGACCCGGCGAAGCTCGGTCTGCCCGAGTCGATCTCCGGCGCGGAGACCTTCAGCCTGCAGCGGATCGTAGTGATCATCGCCCTGGTCGGCTGGCCCACCGTTGCCCGGCTGGTTCGGGCCGCGACGCTCAGTCTCAGACAGCGTGACTTCGTGCTGATCGCGGTCACCCAGGGTTTCGGGCCGGCGCGGATCATGTTCCGTCACATCCTGCCGAACGTCGCCTCGCCGATCCTGGTGGCGACAACCCTGACCGTGGGGAACGTGATCCTGTTCGAAAGCGTGCTGAGCTTTCTCGGCCTCGGCATTCAGCCGCCGGTCCCGAGCTGGGGCAACATGCTGACCGGCGCCCAGGACCTGATTTCCGAGGCGCCGGCCCTGGCGGTCTGGCCCGGCATGCTGATCTTCGTCACGGTCATCGCCTTCAACCTTCTGGGCGACGGGCTGCAGGCGGCCCTTGATCCGAGATCCGGGGCTAGCCGCTAGGACCGGAACGGCGATCAGCGCTTTTCAGCGCGCAGCTCCGCGAAGACCCGGCTCGCCACCAGCATCGCGCCGCGGACGCAAGGCACGCCGATATAGCCCGAGAGATGCAGCATCGTCTCCAGCAGTTCGTCCTCGGTCCAGCCCTGGCCGATGGCGAAACGGAGATGAATCTCCAACTCATCCTCACGCTGGGTCGCGATGTCCGAGACCACGCAGATCAAGGCCCGCGTCTTGGTGTCGAGCCCGGGCCGGGTCCACAGCGCGCCGAACACGGTTTCCGTGGCGACATCCAGAAACTTGCGCATGATCGGATCGGCATAGACGCCGTTATTAGCCCGGTCATAGGCCTCCTGTCCGTACATCTTGCGGCGAAGGGCGTCGCCTTTCTTGTAAAGATCGCTTCTCTCGGGCTCGGCCATCTAGGATCTCCCAGGCTCGTTCATTGATTTGCATTGAATAGAAACGGTTCACACCAATCCGCCGGAAACATCGATCGTCTGGCCGGTGACATAGTCGGCATCGGAGGAGGCGAGGAAGCAGATCACCTTGGCCTGATCCGTCGCCTCGGCCATGCGGCGCAAGGGTATGCCCTCGATCGCCGCCCTCTGATCCTCCGGACTGCGCTGCTCAAAGCGCGGACGGATACGCTCGGTCAGGGTCATGTTCGGCGCGATCGCATTCACCGTGATGCCGAAGGGACCGAGTTCGCGTCCGACCTTCTTGGTGAAGGCGATGACGCCGCCCTTGGCCGTGGCATAGGCGCTGCTGCTGGCATCGCTCATGCCGCGCCCGGCGATCGAGGCGAGATTGACGATCTTGCCTCCGCCCTGCTTTTTCATGATCGGGATCACCGCCTTGCTGAACAGGAACATGCCGTCCAGGTTGAACGCGTTGATCGCCTGCCATTCCTCGAGTGTCAGTGCGTCCGTGGGGGCCGCCGCGTTGGCGATGATGGTGCTTCCGCCGACCGCGTTGACGAGAATATCGATGCGACCGTGATGCTCCATCACGCCGGCGACGGTCTTGTTGACCGCGTCCCGGTCCGTGGCATCCGTGTTGTAGGCAACCGCCTTGCCGCCGGCCGCCGTGATCTCGGTCACCATGGCTTCCAGGCGCTGGTCATTGACGTCGATGGCGATGACGGTTCCGCCTTCGGAGGCGATGATATCCGCCGTTGCCCGGCCGATCCCGCTCGCGGCCGCGGTGATCAGCGCGACCTTGTTCGCAAAGCGCATGGTTGGTTTTCCTTTTTTTCTTAGTGGCCAACACGCCGTCTGCTGTTGTCCGAAAAGACCCTTCGAGACGCGGCACGCGTGCCGCTCCTCAGGGTGAGCCATCCGAAAAACTCAGGGTCTCACCCTGAGGAGATACGGACCATCGTCTCGAAGGGTCTTGCCGATCGCATTCAACAGAGCGTAGGCGACCGACGCGCCCCGCGACAATCAAGCCCGGGAAACAAATCACGCATTGGATCGGCGGCCAATAGCCGCGGCCCTCGCTAGTCCGCCGCGTCGATATCCCGGTCCGGGATGGTGATCACCGGCTCCACCTTGCGCAGCTCCTCAAGCGGGATATGGCAGGCGATCGCGTGGCGGTCGGCGGCGAACTGGACCGGCGGCACCTCGTCATCGCAGATCGCCCCGATCCTGCGCGGGCATCGCGTCGAGAACGGGCATCCCTTTGGTGGGTTGAGCGGGCTCGGCAGATTACCTTCGAGGACGATCCGCCGTTTCTCCACCTCCGGGTCCGCGATCGGCACCGCCGACAGAAGCGCCTCGGTATAGGGATGATAGGGCGGCGAGAAGACCTCGTCCGTCGTGCCCCGCTCCATGATCTGGCCGAGATACATCACCACCACCCGGTCGGCGAGATAGCGCACCGCCGAGAGATCATGGCTGATGAACAGCAGGGTGGTGCGATGCTCGCGCTGGATATCCATCAGCAGCTCGGTCACCGCCGCCGCAACCGACACATCCAGCGCGGAGATCGGCTCGTCCGCGATCACCGTCTTCGGATTGCCGGCAAAGGCCCGGGCGATGCCGATCCGCTGCTTCTGGCCGCCGGAGAGCTGGCGCGGTTTTCGGTTGGCGAAGGCTCGCGGCAGCTTGACGGTATCGAGAAGCTGGAAGACCCGCTCCTGGATCTTGGCCGGATCGGACTCGATGCCGAACCGCTTAATGACTCGACCGATCTGGTAGCCGATCGTGTGTGAGGGGTTCAAGGTATCGTTCGGGTTCTGAAACACCATCTGCAGCGAGGCGAGCTGCTGCGGCGTGCGGTCGTTCACCGCGATCTCGCCGAGATTGGCGCCGCCGAGATTGACCTCGCCCTCGGTGGCGGTTTCCAGCCCCATCAGCACCTTTGCGAAGGTCGACTTGCCGCAGCCGGATTCACCGACGATGGCGACGGTCTCGCCCTCGCCCGCGCGGAAACTGATGCTTTCGTTGGCTTTGACCTGGCGCGCCGTACCGCCGGAGAACAGCGCCGCGAGTGAGCTGTCCTTGACCTCGTAGTATTTCCGCATCTCCTTGACTTCGAGGACCGTCTCGCCGACCGGGATCGCCTCCCGCCTGACCTGTTCCTGGGCCACCATGGCTTTCGGATCGATCTCGTCCCAGCGCGCGCAACGCACCCGGTGGGCGGGATCCTGATCGGTGTGCACGGGCACCATCGGGATCAGATCCTGATCGCAGGTTCCGGCCTTGAAGAAATCACAGCGCGGCCCGAAATAGCAGCCCTTCGGCCGCTGATGCGGAAGCGGGAGCTGCCCTCTGATCGCCGTCAGCGGGCGCGCGTTCTTGTCCGCGTGCGGCAAGGGGATGCAGCCGAACAGGCCATGGGTGTAGGGGTGCGTCGGCCAGGAGAAGATCGAGTCGATATGACCTTCCTCGACCACCTCGCCCGAATACATCACACAGATCCGGTCGCACACCTCCAGCATCAGGCCGAGGTTGTGGGAGATGTAGAGCAGGGACGCCCCGGTTTCCTTGCTGAGCTCGGCGATCAGTTCGACGATGCCGGCCTCGACCGTGACGTCGAGAGCAGTGGTCGGCTCGTCCAGCAGCAGAAGCGCCGGCTTCGAGAGCAGGGCCATGGCGATGACCACGCGCTGCTGCTGGCCGCCCGAAACCTGATGCGGATAGGAATCCATCAGACGCTGCGGGTCCGGAATATGGACCGCCGCGAGCATGTCGAAGGAGCGTTGGTGCGCTTCCTCCTCGGTGACGCCCTCGTGGCTGATCGGCACTTCCATCAACTGCTGGCCAATGGTCAGGCTCGGATTGAGCGACGCCATCGGCTCCTGATAGATCATGGCGATGTCCTTGCCGCGGAGCTGGCGCACCTCCTCCTCGGACATCTCGGCCATGTCGCGGCCCTTGAACTTGATGGTGCCGCCGACGATACCGCCGTTGTTGCCCATGTAGCGCATGATGCCGTTGGCGACGGTGGACTTGCCGCAGCCTGACTCGCCGACCAGACCGACGGACTCTCCCTTGGCGATCTTCAGATCGAAATCCATAACCGCCGGGATCTCGCCCGCCCTGGTGTAGTAGCTCAGCCGCAAACCCGTGATTTCAAGGACGGGGACCTCGTCTTGTGCGGACATCCGGACCTCCTAGTCCCGCAAGGACACTTCACGCAGGCCGTCGGCCAGCAGGTTGAAACCAAGCACCAGCAGCGACACCGCGCAGGCGGGGAAGATCGCCATGTAGGGGAAGCCGCCGGTGACGAAGGAGCGGGTCTGGGTGATCATGCCGCCCCAGTCCGGGTCCGGCGGTGGCAGGCCGAGGCCGAGGAAACCGAGAGCCCCGATGGTGATCGTCGTGTAGCCCATGCGCAGACAGAAATCGACGATCAGCGGTCCCCGCGCGTTCGGCAGGATCTCAACCAGCATGATGTACCACGACCCCTCGCCCCGGGTCTGGGCGGCGGCGATATAGTCGCGGGTGGCGATATCCATGGTCACGCCGCGCACGATCCGCATGATGCCCGGCGAGGACGCGAAGACCACCGCAAAGATGATGTTGGCGCCCGAAGCCCCGAGATTGGCGATGATCAGGACGTAGAGCACCATGATCGGGAAGGACAGGATCACGTTGGCGAAGAACGAGATGATCTCGTCCAGATAGCCGCGGTAATACCCCGCCGCCAGCCCCATCAGGATGCCGACGATATAGGCGCTGACCGTTGCCAGGGTGGCGTAGAACAGCACCCTCTGGCCGCCCCAGATGATCCGCGAGAGGATGTCGCGTCCAAGCTGGTCGGTGCCGAACCAGAAGGTCCCGCCGTCCGGTGCCTCGGTGCCCGGGAAGGCGAAGGGCAGCAGGGGCGCGTTCGGATCGAAGGGCGCGATCACCGGCGCGAAGGCCGCCAGGAACACGAACATCAGCACGATTAGGCCGCCGATGATGCCGACCTGGCTTTCGCGTAGCAGGGCCACCGACTTCAAGATCGAGACCAGCATCGAGTCCGGTTTTGTCAGCGGGATGTTTTCAACGTTGTCCGTCATGGTCCCACCTCCTACTTGAACCGGATTCTCGGGTTGAGATACGTGTACCCGAGATCACCGATGGTTTGAGTGAAGACCGCGACGAACACCGCAGCAATGCCGCAGGCCTCGATCACGAAGATGTCCCGGCGCAGCGCCGCCTCCAACAGAAGAGCGCCGAAACCCTTGTATCCGAAGGCGAATTCCGTCACGACAACGCCGGAGAGCAGCCAGTTGATCTGCAGCATGATCACCGTGAACGGCGCGATCAGCGCGTTGCGCAGGGCGTGTCTCATGATGATGTGCTTGTAGGGCAATCCCTTCAGCACCGCCGTGCGGATATACGGCGTGGTCATCACCTCGGCCATCGAGGCGCGGGTCATCCGGGCGATATAGCCGAAACCATAGAGCGTCAGCACCATCACCGGCAGGATCAGCTCGACGACGTTGAAGCCCGAGGTCATTGACGAGGTGCCGGGGAGCCAGCCGAGCCAGAACACGAAGATGCCGGCGAGGATGACCGCGCTGGCGTATTCCGGCACCGAGGTGGTGGCGATTGAAAGAACCGAGATCACCCGATCCTGGGGCGAGCCTTCCTTCATGCCGGCCAGCACGCCGAGCACCAGGGCGACGATCACCATGATCACGAAGGTGACGCCGGCTAGAATGCCGGTATTGCCGAGCCGATCCCAAAAGATCTCGCTGACCGGACGCTTGTAGATGATCGAGTTGCCGAGATCGCCGGTCAGAACCCGTCCTATCCACTCGAAATATCGTATGAACATCGAACGGTCATAGCCGTTCTGCTCGATCCAGAGTTGAAGCTGATCGTCCTGCGCGTATGGTCCGAGGACGCTGCGCGCGATCAGTCGTGGATCGCCTTCATTGATCATGAATAGCAAAAGCGCGACCACGAGCATGATCAAGATCATCATGCCGATGCGTCGCATAATCAGTTGGAGCATGATCGTCTCCCGGTTCCCCATTCGAGAGCGATTTTCGCGCCCTCGTTGTCTCGTCGACGTTTTATTTGTTTACGCGGATAGCTTGCCGCGGGGGCGATCGAGAAAGCAACACGGGGGCCCGAAAGCCCCCGTGTGTCGTCGTCTTGGTCTTAGCTGTCCAACCAGACATCCTGGAATTGATGGTACAGCGTCGGGTGGGTCTTGAAGCCCTTGACCTTCTTGTTGGTCGCCTTGAAGACCGAACGCCAGAACGGCTGCGGGATGATCGCGTCGTCTTGGATGAGCTTCTCGCAAACCGCCATTTTCTTCTTGCGCTCGTTGACGTCGAGGGTGCCCTCGGCATCGTCCAGCGCGGCGTCGAACTTGGGATTGTCGTAGGCCGCCTCGTTCCACGGCACGCCCTTGCGATAGGCAAGGCCGAGCACCATGGTGCCGAGCGGACGATGGGTCCAGGCCGTGTAGCCCCACGGCGCCTTGTCCCAGACTTCCCAATACTGGTTGGCCGGCATCTTGTTGATGTTGATGGTGATACCGGCGGCCTCGGCCTGGCTTTTGAAGATGGCGCAGGCGTCGGTCATCCAGGATCCCTCGGTATCGCCATTGGCGATCTCGACGGTCAGGCCACCGCCATGGCCGGCCTCGGCCAATAGCTTCTTGGCCTTCTCGATGTCCCGCTTGAGCGGCGGCAGGGCCGCGTAGTCGGGATGGATCGGGCAGACATGGTGGTTCTCGGCGATCTGGCCGAGGCCCTTGAAGGCCTTGTCCAGGATCTCCTTGTGATCCATGCAAGCGGCGATCGCCTGACGCACGCGGACATCGTCGAACGGCTTCTCGGTGACCCGGAAGCGCATGACCGCCGTCTGGGCCGTGGTCGCCTCATGGATGTTCACGAAGGGAAGACGCTTGACCGTCTCAATGGCGTCATTGGGGACGCGATAGACCATGTCGACCTGCTGCGAGGCCAGAGCCGCGATCCAGGCATTGGTGTCCTCGCCGTGATCGAAATACTGGATTTCGTCGAGGTGGAAGGCACCATCGTGATAGGCGCCGGCGCGCTTCTTCAGGATCGCCCGCTCGCCGATCGAGAAGTCCGCCAGTTCGCACGGGCCGGTGCCGATCGGGTTCTTCGACAGATCGGCGTCGTAATCCGCGCCGAAGCCCTTGTGCACGATCGCCGTCGGGTAGTTGTAGAAGTTCTCCGGCATGGCCAGCGCGGCCTGCTTGAGGTTGAACTTGATGGTGTGAGAGTCCACAACCTCGACGGCGTTCGCGATGCCACGCTTCTTGCCGTCCTTGCCTTCCTCGACCATGGCTCCGAACAGGTCGAGATTGGACGAGCCGGTCGCCGGATCGAGCCAGCGGTTGACGGTGTGCGCCACGTCGGCCGAGGTGAAGTCGTCGCCGTTCGACCATTTCACGCCTTCCTTCAGATGGAAGACCCAGGTCTTCAGATCGTCGGAGGCTTCCCAGCTCTTGGCGAGATAGGGGACCGTGACATTGTCGGCCCGGGTCCGGGTCAGATGCTCGACGATAAAGCGCGCCACATTGGATTTCTCGACCCAGTCGAAGCTGGCCGGGTCGGTCATCTCCTGGACCCGCATGGAAACTTTCAGCGCTCCACCGGCCTTCGGCGTTGCCGCCTGAGCCGAGCGGATCGGCGCATCACCGGTCAAGACATCGGCCATCGCATAAGCGGCGCTCGTCGTCATGCCAAGCAGGGCCGCCTGACGCAGGAAATCGCGCCGGTCGATCTTGCGGGTTTTCAGCTGATCGCACAATTCGGGAAGATAGCTGTGGGTATCCGCCCCATAGGCGCGCTCCGTCGCCAGCGTGTAGCGCCTCGGATCGCGGTTAAGAATTTTTTTGTCACTCATTGAATTTCGCCTCCCATGGCTTTTTGTCCGCCCAGTCTGTGACTTAGCCAAGCCGGGCAATGGCTTCAGACCGGCGAAATTTGTCGAATTCCGACAGCCCTACCCGTCCGGATCACGCGGGAAAATTGGAGACGGTGGATCAAACCAAAGCTCCACGCGAGCCAGCTCCTGGCTCAAACCCTAAAGCACCGCGCCCCGGTCTGTACAGGTGTGAATGGGATTTTCAGGGGAAGGCGGCCCTTGCGATCGCGTCGCGGGGACCCGGATCCGGACCGCTCTAGGCGAGGCCGCGGCCCAGAATCGTGTCCGGATTTGCCCGGCCGCGCAGCAGCGGCGTCGCGCCGGACGGGAGGCCGCGCTTCAGGAAACCGGGGTCCGGCGCCTTGGCATCCATGAAATGCATGGCGAGACCACGCCGAGGCCGGTCCGTCTCGTTTTTCAACGACTTGTGAGGAACCAGACAATGATGGATCGACAAGCCGCCGGCCGGAACCGGCGCCGGTTCGGCCGTCGTCTCGTCGATCTCGTCGATGGCGAAATAGAAGCCCTTCTTGCGGTCGGTGTCCCAGAGCTGGCGGTGTTCCAGCATCCGGTCATGAGCGTGCGGCAGATACCACATGCAGCCGTTCTCGACAGTCGCGTCATCCAGCGCCAGCCAGACGCTGATGGTCTTGTCGGCCTCGACCTCGAAGTATCGGTTGTCCTGGTGCCAGCCGATCATTCCGCCGGTATGAGGCGGTTTGTAGAGGCCCTGATAGTGCACCAACCGGATGTCCGGACCGATCAGTCCCTCCACCAGATCCAGAAGCCGCGTGTCGTGAATCAGCATGCGGAAGACCGGATGCTGGAGATGCGCGGTGCGAATCTGATAGACTTGGAAATCCTCGTCCCGATCACCTCCGGACTGGACATTCTCCAGGGACCGCTCCGCGCGCAGCCGCTCGACGGTTTCCATGTAGCAGGCCCTGAGATGGGCGATCTCATCCACGGCGAGGAAGCCCGGCGCGACGACATATCCCCGCTCGCGAAACCGGGCCAATTCGGAGTTGTTCAGCTTCATGGTGCCTCCGCACCCGAGGCTATCGCCGACCTGCCGGACGGGCAATTCCCTACTTGGTCGCCGCCAGGGCCGAGGCCAGGATCGTGCCCACCATCCCATCCAGCTCCTCGCCCATCCGAGTCAGTTCCGCGACCTCATAGGCGCCGAAGACATGGCTCGGCAGCCGGTAGGTCACCAGGGCGGTGCCGTCCGGGTTCTCGGTCACATAGAGCCGGATCGGCGCTTCGATGCCCGCCGCCGTGCTGGCGGTCAGCATGCGGATCGCATAGCGCGGCGCGAAGAAGAAGAACACGCGGTTGCCGGGGATGGTCTTGCCGAGCGATTTCACCGCGCAACTGCCGCATGCGATTCCGACGATGTTGAAGTCATGCTGTCGTATCGCCGGCTCAACTGTTTTCACGAAGTCCTCGAAGCGTTTGTGGGTCTCAACGGTAACCATGCCCGAATAGGGCGCCGGGTTTTCCGCCGACGCCGATACGGCGGTCAAAATCAGAAGGGCAAGACCGGTGGCAATCGATTTCATGGAGAGCTCCCGTGATCGAACAGAGTCGCTTCGGTCAATCTTTTCCTTCGCGCCCGTGGTCCGCCAAGTGAACTATTCGTGAGGTGCGGACCGCGCGCCGCTCGGGAAATGCCAGCCAAGACGATTTCAGCTTGGCTTGGCGCGCGGTATGATTACCCTCAATCCCATATCGAACGGCGCCGCGAAGCGTCGCACTGACACAGGAAACGACTCATGACAGCCGATCTCAAGGGGAAGACCGCCATCGTCACCGGAGCCGGACGGGGCCTCGGCCGGGAATATGCGGAGAAACTGGCGGCGGCGGGCGCCAATGTGGTGGCCGGCGACGTGCTGGACTGCGCCGGCACCGTGGCCGCGATCAAGGCGGCGGGAGGCAGCGGCATCGCCGTCGCGCTTGATGTACGCGACCAGGCAAGCTGCGATGCCATGGCCGAACGGGCGATGGCCGAGTTCGGGCGCATCGACGTTCTGGTCAACAACGCCGCATTGTACGGCTCGCTCAAGGGCGGGCGGTTCGAGAGCCTTCCGGCCGATGACTGGAATGCCTGCATGGACGTGAACGTCAACGGCATCTGGCGCTGCTGCAAGGCGGTAATCGGGCCGATGAAGGCACAGAAATCAGGCTCGATCATCAATATCTCGTCGCTTGCCGCCGTCGCCGGCTTGCCCTTCGGGCTGCATTATTCGACATCGAAGGCGGCGGTGATCGGCATGACCCGCTCGCTCGCCCGCGAGCTCGGGCGCGACTGGATACGGGTCAACGCCATCGGCCCCTCGGCGGTGATGACCGAGGGGACAAGCGAGTTCTTCGGCGAAAAGCTCGACCGGGCGGCCGAGGTGATTGCCTCCGGCCAGGCACTGAAGCGTAATCTGCAGGTCGAGGATCTGTCCGGAACCGTGCTGTATCTGGCCAGCGACGCCTCTAAATTCGTCACCGGTCAGACCATCATGGTCGATGGCGGCACGGTCTTCCTCTAAGATTCCGGCGGCCCTCGGAGAATATCGCCATGCTGCAAGAGACTCAGATCGCGCTCTCGAAACGCATCCTGGCGCACCTTGACGCCAAGACCACCGACACGGTCGACGCGGTGGCCCATAACAGCATCACCGCCTTCACCTGCCCGGACCGGCTGGAGCGGGAATGGAAGCAACTGTTCCTCGGCATGCCGCAATATGTCGGCCTGTCCGGCCGGATCCCGGAACCGGGCGATTTCCTGACCAATGACGATCTCGGCGTGCCGATCCTGGTGACACGGGATTCGGACGGCAAGGCGCGGGCCTATCTCAATGTCTGCCGGCATCGCGGCGCGCGTCTGGTGGAGGGCTGCGGCAAGGCCGGACGCCGCTTCACCTGCCCGTATCACGGCTGGACCTACGATACCAACGGCCTCCTGGTCGGCATCCCCGACCGGCGCAATTTCACCGGAGTCGAGCAGGCTCTGTACGGCCTCACCGAACTACCGCTGGAGGAGCGCCACGGCATGATCTGGGTGGCGCCGCGTCCGGAAATCTCCGCCGACCCGAGCCCGAATCTCGAGGGGTTGGACGAGGAACTGGCGAATTTCGGCTTCGGAACATACCACCATCACGACACCAGACTCGGCCACTGGAAGATGAACTGGAAGATCGCCGTCGACACGTTCCTCGAGCCGTATCACTTCCCGATCCTGCACAAGGAAACCGTGGGGCCCATCTTCTTTCCCAACCTCAGCGTGGTCGACGGCTTCGGACAGAACCTGCGCGAAATCTTCCCGCGCCGGGGCATCGTCGAGATGCGCGAGCAGGCCCAGACCGATTGGGACCTCGTGAAGCATTCGGCGATAATCTATCTGCTGTTCCCAAACACCGTCGTAGTGGCGCAGATCGACCATTACGAGATCTGGCGGATCTATCCGGTCGAAGGAAAGCCGGACGAGTGCAAGGTCTATCTCGAGTTCTACATCCCCGAGCCGGCCACGTCCGACAGCGCGCGGGAGCATTGGAAACGGAATCTGGATCTGGTCCTGCGCACCGTCGAGACCGAGGATTTTCCCGCCGGCGAAGGTATCCAGTCCGGCATGCTTTCCGGCGCCCAGGACCACATCGTCTACGGTCGGAACGAGCCGGCCCTGCATCATTTCGAGAAAACCGCCGCGGCGGCGGTCGGAGCTCGGCTCTGAGGAACCGATTTAGGAGTTCACGATGACTGTTACCCATGACTTTTCCGGCCGCGCGGCGGTGATCACCGGCGGCGCCAGGGGGATCGGCCTCGCCGCCGCCCAGCGCCTGCATGCGAGCGGCGCCAAGGTTTCGCTTTGGGACATGGACGCGGCCCGGCTGGCGGAGGTCGCGGCCGGCTTCAAGGGCGGCGTCGACACCCGGGTGGTCGACGTCACCAACTATGCCTCGGTCGAGGCCGCCGCGAAGGCGAGCCACGCCGCCATGGGCGGTCTCGAAATCCTGGTCAACAGCGCTGGGGTCGCGGGTCCGAACCACATGACCTGGGAGTACCCGGTCGAGGAGTGGACCAAGGTGATCGATATCGACCTCAACGGCACCTTCATGTGCTGCCGGGCGGCGGTCCCGTTCATGCGAGAAGCGAATTACGGCCGCATCGTCAATATCGCCTCGATCGCCGGCAAGGAGGGCAACCCCACCGCCTCGCCCTACAGCGCCGCCAAGGCCGGTGTCATCGGCTTCACCAAGTCGTTGGGCAAGGAGCTCGCCAACACGCCGATCACCGTGAACTGCATCACCCCAGCGGCGGTCCGCACCGAGATCTTCGACCAGATCAGCCAGGCGCATATCGACTTCATGCTCTCGAAGATCCCCATGGCCCGCTTCGGCCTGGTCGAGGAGATCGCCAGCCTGATCGCCTGGCTGGCCTCCGAGGAATGCTCGTTCAGCACCGGCGCGGTCTTCGACATCTCCGGCGGCCGGGCGACCTATTGAGGACCCGCGCCGATGAGCGAGGAAGCTGCGGTCCTGTTCGCCAATGACGCGTTCTACAACGCCTTCACCACCCGTGATCTGGGGGCGCTGGAGGCCCTGTGGTCGCGCGAGGCGCCAGTGGTCTGTATCCATCCGGGCTGGGCACCGCTCGCGGGCTATGACGCGGTGATGGAGAGCTGGGCCAACATCCTGTCAGGGCCCGGATCGCCGAGCATCGCCTGCCAGGGTGCCAAAACGCATTTCCTGTCCGACGATACCTGCCTGGTCACGTGTTACGAGCGGATCGGCCAGGGCGCGCTGGTTGCCACCAATATCTTTGTCAAGGAAGCCGGCGGCTGGCGCATGGTGCATCACCAAGCCTCGCCCGCCGCTCGGCTGCCGGCGCCGGAGCGGGACACCGGCCGGAGGCTGCAGTAACGAGGACGGTTTCATGCCCGTTGAAATGATCGGTTGGATCGCGCCGCAGATCTCCTCCGAAATGATCCCGCCGCAAGGTCCGGTCTTCGATGCCGGAACCGTGGCCGAGACCGCGCGAATCCATGAAAAGGCCGATTTCGATCGGGTCCTGATCGGCTATTTCAGCGACGCGCCGGACGGTTTCATGATCGGCGCCCAGGCCGCGATGGTCACGGAAAAGCTGAGCTTCCTGCTCGCTCACCGGCCCGGGTTCATCGCCCCGCCGCTGGCGGCCCGCAAGCTCGCGACCCTGGACCAGCTTTCCGGCGGACGGCTTGCGGTCCACATCATCGCCGGCGGCAGCGACGCTGATCAGGCCAAGGACGCCGATCACTCAGACCATGCCATGCGCTATCGCCGCTCGACCGAATATATCCAGCTTCTGCGCAAGACCTGGACCGCCGAAGCACCCTTCGATCACGAGGGTGAGTTCTATCGCACGAAGGGCACCTACTCGGCGATCCGCTGCGCCCGGCAGCCGCATATCCCGGTCTATGGCGGCGGTGGATCCGATGCGGCGATCGCCGCCCTGGCGCCGGAGTTGGATGTCTTCATGCTCTGGGGCGAACCGTTGAAGGAGACCGCCGCCTTCATGAAGCGCGTCACCGACGGCTCCGCGGGCCGCAATCCGACCTTCAGCCTCTCGACCCGGCCGATCCTCGCCGAGACCGAGGACAAGGCCTGGGACCGGGCGCGCGAGATCCTCGACCGGGTGCTTCGGATGCGCGGCGGTGCCCCGGCCCCGCGGCCTGAGAATGTCGGCTCCCAGCGGCTGCTGGCCGCCGCCGCCGGGGGTGAGGTGCATGACCGCTGTCTGTGGACCAAGCTCGCCGTCGCCACCGGCGCGCGCGGCAATTCGACGGCCCTGGTCGGCACGCCGGACACGGTGGCCGAGGCGATGGTGGAATACTACAAGCTCGGCGCGACCAGCCTCTTGATCCGCGGCTATGACCCGCGCCCCGATGCCGAACAATACGGCGCCGAACTGATCCCCCGGGTGCGGGAACTGGTCGCCGAGGTGGATGCGGCCAAGGCGTGACGCATTTTTTGGCTCCGTCGCCCTGGCGCAAGGCAGGGCCGAGAAACGGAACGCTCAGCGTGAAAAGCCGCAATGGTAGACGGAATTGGGCAGGCGGAAGCATCGGGACCAGGCCCTGCCTTGCGCCAGGGCGCCGGTAAACGATTGTGCGGAATTGGGTCGCATTTGGCATTCGCCGCGTCCCCACATGGATCATTCGCCCGATACGCGATAGCCTGCTCCGTTCCCGCTTCCTGGAGACCTTGCGATGACGCTTCGGCAACCCTACGACCCCTCGGTCCTGCCCGCCGGTATCCGGTCGCGGCACGTGGACAACTCCAACGGTCTGGTGATGCATGTGCTGGAAGCCGGTTATGAGACTCCGAACCGGCCGGCGCTGCTGTTGCTGCACGGCTTTCCGGAACTGGCCTTCAGTTGGCGGCGAGTCATGCCGACGCTGGCCGATGCCGGCTATCACGTCTTCGCGCCGGATCTGAGAGGCTATGGCCGGACCCTGGGTTGGGGACCCGTCAGCTATGACGACGACATGGGCCCGTTCCGCCTGCTGAACACGGTGCGCGACGCGCTGGGCATCCTGCGGGCGATGGGTCACGAGACCGCCGCCGCCGTGATCGGCCACGACTACGGCTCCTCGGTCGCGGCCTGGTCGGCGTTGGTGCGCCCCGATGTCTTCAAGTCCTGCGTACTGATGAGCGCGCCGTTCGAGGGACCGCCGGACCTTCCCGTCGCCGGCGCGCAACCAAAGCCCGCAGGCCCCGATATTCACCAGGCGATGGCGGCGCTGGCCCGACCGCGCAAGCACTATCACTGGTATTATTCGACCCGCCCCGCCAATACGGACATGACCGAGTGTCCCCAAGGGCTGCACGACTTCCTGCGCGCCTACTACCACCACAAGAGCGCGGATTGGAAAGCCAACAAGCCCCACCGGCTGGAAGCCTGGCGCGCGGATCAGCTTGAGAAGATGCCGACCTACTACATCATGGATCTGGCCGACACGATGCCCGAGGCGGTCGGCAGGGAGATGCCGAGTGCCGCCGAGATTGCCGGCAACACCTGGTTGCCCGACAAGGACCTTGCGGTCTATGTGGAAGAGTATAGCCGCAACGGTTTCCAGGGCGGCCTCAACTGGTATCGGCGCGGGACCACCGGCTTCGATATCACCGAACAGCAGACTTTTGCCGGACGCACCATCGACATCCCGAGTTGCTTCATCTCCGGCACCAGCGACTGGGGCGTCTATCAGCGTCCGGGCGTGGCGCAGAAGATGAACGGCACGGTTTGCACCGATATGCGCGGCTTCCACCTGGTCGAGGGTGCCGGCCACTGGGTGCAGCAGGAGCAGCCGGAGGAAACCTGCCGGCTGTTGCTGGCCTTCCTGAAGGAAGCGGGGACCGGCGTCCGATAACTCAGCCCAGCGCCTCGCCCTCAAGGGTGATTCGGTGCATCAGCCGGCGCTCGCCGTGATAGTCGTTCACCGCCTGGTGCCAGGTCGCCCGATTGTCCCAGAATGCCAGGGAGCCCGGCTTCCACTGGAACCTGCAGGTGAATTCGGGCCGGCTGGCATGGGCATAGAGCCAGGCGAGCAACGGCTTGGACTCCTCGTCCGTCCAACCCTCGAAACCCAGGGTGAAGGCCGGGTTCACATAAAGCGCCTCGCGGCCGGACAGCGGGTGCTTGATGATGACGGGATGCACCGCGTCCTGGGTCGCGAGTTCCGGGTTCTTGATCCGGCCGACGGTGTCGTCGTCGCGCGTCGCCCGGCTCGCGCCGAACACGTGGCGGCTGGAATGCCGCGCCCGCAATCCGCGCAACGTATCCTTCAGCCCCTCTGACAGGGTCTCGAACGCCAGATACATGCTGGCGAACTGGGTATCACCGCCCCTCGAGGGAACCTCGTGCGCATACAGCATCGAACCCAGCGCCGGCACGACGTCGTAGGTGTGATCGGTATGCCAGCCACCGCCGATATTGTTCTTCTGCTCCGGCTCCTTCAGCACCACGGCGATCTTGGGATGACCCTCGACCGAAGTGAAGAACCGGTTGATGTTGATCGGCGCCCAGCGTTCCGCGAAGGCGATATGCTGTTCCGGCGTGAGTTTCTGATCGCGGAAAAAGATCACGCCATTGTCGCGGAACACGTCCCGGATCTCGGCGAACTGGTGGTTCGAGAGATCCTTGGACAGATCCACGCCATGGATCTCAGCGCCAAGCGCGCCGGCAATCGGACGCACTTCGATGGTCTCGTAAGTCGCGGACATGACGCGCTTCCTCCTCGCGGATTGCATTTGTTTCCGTTTTTAAGCGCAGCCCGCGGGCCGGGCAAGAGGTGGCGCGCACGGAGACTTGAACGCCGCATGTCCGTGATCCTCTTCGCTCCGGCGGCGATTGCCGTTAACATCCGGTACCGCGACGTCTCGGGGTTCGCCAATGACGCTGGTTGCGAGAACGGCATTCATTCTGGGATTTCTGTGGCTCGCCATCGGCGCGGCCGGGCCGCTTGCGGCCGCCGCCCCGCGCTGCCAGGCCGCAAGCCTTGATGAAGCGAAGGCGCTGGCGGTGAAGGCCGCCAAGGTTCTGGTCGACCTCGGTCCGGAAAAGGCATTCAGGCGCTTCAGCGATCCCGATGACGAGTTCATCGACCGCGATCTCTATGTCTTCGTCATCGATCTGAACGGCCGGATCTGGTTCAACGCGATTTTCCCGACTGCGCCCGGTAGCAATATTCTCGGCTCGCGCGATTCCAACGGGCGTTACTTCATCCAGGACATGATTCGCACCGCCCGCACCAAGGGCGAGGGCTGGATCGAATATGAATGGCTCAGCCCCTGCACCGGCGAGATGTCGCCGAAATCCGCCTATGTGGTTCGAGTCGGCCCGGTTCTCCTGGCCGTCGGCGCCTATGGCGTGGTCAGTCTCTGACAACGCGCCGGGTCAACGGCGGGGATTGCAACACATCGGTTTGCAAGATCCGGCGGGAAACCGCAAACTCCAGCCGCGAATTGCAACCAAACATGCCCGGTGGGAGATCGGTTATGTCCTTGTTTGATCTGAGTGGCCGGGTCGCGGCGGTGACCGGCGGCAACGGCGGCATCGGTCTCGGGATGGCGGAGGGCCTCGCCGCCGCCGGCGCTTCGATCCTGGTCGTCGGACGCAACGAGGCGAAGAATACCGAGGCGGTGGCCAAGTTGCGCGGGCTGGGTGCCAGGGCGGAAGCCTTCGTCATGGATGTCACCGAGGCAAGCGCCGGAGCCGACATGGTGGCGGCGGCGGAGAAAACGCTAGGGCGGCTTGATATCCTGGTGAACAATGCCGGCAGCAATATCCGCAAGCCGCCGGAGGACTTCACGCCGGAGGAGTGGCGCTGGGTGCTGGAGACCAACCTGACCAGCGCGTTTCTGTGCAGTCAGGCCGCCTATCCCGCGCTGAAGCGGGCCGGCGGCGGCAAGATCATCAATATCGGCTCGATGTATTCGCTTTTCGGCGCGCCTTTCGTCGCGGCCTACGCCACCAGCAAGGGCGGCATGGTTCAGATGACCAAGTCCCTCGCCGCGGCCTGGGCCAAGGACAATATCCAGGTGAACTGCGTGCTGCCGGGCTGGATCGACACCGAACTGACCCGCCGGGCACGAGAACAGATCGACGGGTTATACGAGCGTCAACTGGCGCGGATGCCGGCCGGGCGCTGGGGCACACCGGAGGATCACGCCGGTGTCGCGGTATTCCTGGCAAGCCGCGCCTCCGACTATATCACCGGCATCTCGGTACCGGTCGACGGCGGCTTTTCGATCTCCGGATAGACACGTGGCTTTGCTCACGGATGTCACCACTACGAACCTTCGGTCGCGACGGCGTCCAAGGGATCCGCGATGAACGCGGGACCACCCGATCCCGGCGATACGCCGCTGGCCGGGCCTACGGATTTCTCGGCGCCGCTGGAGGATTTGGCGGTTGCGCTGGCCGCTTTGCAAAAGCACGCACAACGCCTTAACGATCATGAATCCGCCGAGGATCTGCAGCTCATCGGAAAATCCGCGGATGGAATTGGCCGGCTGATTTCCGAGGAACTGGCCGGCGCCGTCGCGACCGTCGGAGCCGATCCAGCCAACCTGCGGCGGGTCCGTCACGAGATCCGCAACGGATTGAACCAAATCATCGGCCTGTCGGAGCTGATCGCAGAATCGGAATTGCTGGGCAGCGATGACGAGGCTGCCTCGGAGCTGGAACAATTTCTGCGGACCGGGAACGGTTTGTTACAGCTTTTGCAGGAGCGCCTCGCCGATCCCGTGCCGCGCGCCGAACCGGAAGCTGCGGGCGATCCCGAACAGGCCGCCGAAAGCCGCCTCGTGGAGCCCGCGGACATTCTGGTGATCGACGACGACGAGACGAACCGGGAGACGCTGGGCCGTTGGGTGGAGCAGCTCGGGCACCGGGTCTATCAGGCCGATGGCGGCGGCGTGGGCCTGGAGATGGTCGCGGACGGGCACTACGATCTCATTCTGTTGGATCTGCTCATGCCCGACATGGACGGCTATGAGTTTCTCGAAGCCATCAAGCAGGACGACGCGAGTGCCGAAATCCCGGTGATAATGATTTCCGGCCTGGATGAGATAGACAGCGTCGCGAGATGCATCGAACTCGGCGCCGAGGATTATCTCACCAAGCCGTTCAACGCGATTCTGCTGCGGGCCCGGATCCAGGCATGCCTGGAGAAGAAGCGCCTGCGCGAAGACGCCTCGTTCCGCTATGAGCGCATGCGCCGCGATCTCGACGCCGCCCGCGCACTCCAGGCCAGCATGCTTCCGGTGAAAATGCCAGAAGCCAGCCCGGGCTTTCGCGTGAGCGCCGAAGCCTTCATGACCGCGGCATGGGACCTGAGCGGCGATTTCTACGATATCTTCCATATTGGCGAGGACGCGATCGGTTTCGTGGTCGGCGACGGCGCCAAGAAGGGTGTGGCCGCGGCGCTGTTCATGGCCCGAGCGATGAGCCTGATCCGCATGGCGATCTCACGCTGGACCGACATGCCCGATGCGGTCCGCTCACCGGCCTACATCCTGAACGACGTGAACGGCGCGCTCGCCAGGGGCAATGTCGAACTGCAATACGCGACCATGTTCCTGGGGCTGCTCAACGTGACGACAGGAACCGTACGATACTGCAGCGCCGGTCATGTCCCGCCGTTGTTGTTCGGCCCCGAGACGGCTGCCCGGCCGCTGACAATTCCCGCGGGCCTACCGCTCGGACTGGGCGAGGTGCCCTACTACGAAGACGTGGAAATCCAACTCTCACCGGGGCAAGCCATCTTCATATTCACCGACGGCGTAACCGATGCCCTCAATCCCGACGCTGAACCTTATACGACCGCGAGCTTGCAGCACGATCTGGATTTTGCGGTCCGATGGCCCCTCAAACGGATTGTTCACAGCGTGCGCACTCATTTGGAAGGATTCATGGAGGGTACGCCCCACAGGGACGACATGACCGCCCTCTGTGTCAAATGGGATGGTCCGCCGGTGACCGACGAAGAACAAATATGATCCGGCCTTGAAGGGAAGATCGGTTACCATGCTCGAGGATGGTTCACCCGACAGAACCGACGGCTCCGCGAGGAGGGTTTTCATGCTGCCCCGAAGTGCTTTTTCGGTGCGCAACAGCTTGCTGGCGATCACCGGGCTGTCTTTGGCACTGCTCGTCTGGCTGGTCACCAGTTTCTGGTTGGAAGCCTATATCCAGAGGCGCGACGCGGTCCGGATTTCCAGAAGCACGGATGTCAGCGGCTTTCTCCTGGACAGCGCCACCGCCTGGTCGGCCGAGCGCTTGTTGACGCATGTCGCGCTCAACCAGCCCGATCCGGCCTCGGGATCGGTGACCACGCGGCTCGCGGCCTTGCGGCGCGAAAGCGACCGCGCGCTCGCGGTGGCCCTTGAGGAAATCCTCGCTGATCCGGTCACCGACGGCGCGGTGGAACGGGTGGCGCGCGTCAAGGACCATCTCAGGGACATCAATCGGCTTCGCGGCATGGTGGACCAGGCGGTTTCCCTGCCCGTTGCCTCCAGAGCCGCCGGGGTGGCGGAATCGTTCTTCCCGGAGATCACGGCGCTGATCATGGAAGTGGAGCGTCTGAAGGTCGCGGTCCGGTATCGCCCCGCCTCTCCCGATGAAGGAATCGAGACCTATCTCGACGTCGACCACGCGGTCTATGTGATGAACGAATTCGCCGAGCGGGAGCGGGCGCTGATCGCCGGCAAGATCGCCAGCGGCGCGGCATTGTCTTTCGAGGATATCGGCCGTCTTTCCGACGCCAGGGGCCATTTCGACGAGGCGTGGCGGATGATGGAGGCTTTCTCCGGCCAAGGGCGGGCCGCTGAATCATTGATCGCGGATACCCCCCTGGTCAGGGGAATGTACTTCGGCACCTTCGACGATATTCGCCGCGCGGTGATCGAGGCGGGACGCGCGGGGACGCCCTATCCGATCGGATTGGAAGACTGGATCGCAAAGTCCGATCTGGCGATATCACCGATCTGGGAGCTCGGCGGCATGGCGTCCATGATCTCGAACGAACTGGCTGCCGGACGCGCCGCGCGCGGCGGGCGCGACCTTGCGATTGACACGGTGATATTGGCGTTGGTCCTGGTGATCGGCGGCCTGGCAATCTGGATCGTGATCTTCCGCATCGCTCGTCCGCTCGAGCGCATCACAACGGCCATGACGCGGCTCGCCACCGGCCAGGAAATCGCCGATGTCCCCGAGACCGGTCGGGCTGGCGAGATCGGAGAAATGGCCCAGTCGGTGCAGGTATTCAAGGAGACCCTGGAGGATCGCATCCGCCAGCGGACTCTTGAGGCGACCACCGCGCGCGACGCGGCGATCGAGGCCAACCTCGCCAAAAGCAGTTTCCTCGCCAATATGAGCCACGAGCTGCGCACCCCGTTGCATGCGATCATCGGGTACAGCGAAATCCTCGCCGAGGAGGCCGAGGAACTGGGCGAAGGCGAGTTTCTTGAAGATCTCGAGCGAATCCAGTCCGCCGGCCGCCAACTGCTCGGCCTGATCAACGATGTTCTCGATCTCTCCCGCATCGAGGCCGGCAAGCTGAAATTGAACATCGAGACCTTCGAAATCGCCGGCATCATCCAGGATGCGCGGATAACCGCGGAACCGCTGGCGGATTCGAACAACAACACGCTGATCGTCGACATGCCCGACGATATCGGCGCCATGAACAGCGACCGCACCAAGGTCTTGCAGGCCCTCGTCAACATCCTCACCAATGCGGCGAAATTCACCACCGACGGAGAGATCACGCTGCAGGTGCGGCGCCGGGGTTCGTCGGGTGCCCAGGTGATTGATTTTTCCGTCGCCGATACCGGGATCGGGATGACGCCCGAGCAGCTCGAGAAAATTTTCAATGCCTTCACCCAGGCCGACAATTCGACGACCCGCGAGTTTGGCGGGAGCGGGCTTGGTCTGGCGATCACGCGGGGCATTTGCACAGTGCTCGGAGGCGACGTACGCGCGGAGAGCACCCCCGGCGCAGGATCACGTTTCATTATCACCCTTCCGGCCGAGATGTCCTACGCGTCCGCGGCGGCGGAGCGGAACGACGAGCGGGCCGCTCCGGCTCCGGACTGGGCCAGCACGGTTCTCGTCATCGATGACGACGCGGTCGCTCGTGACCTCTTGCGCCGTCATCTGAGCCAGCATGGATACCGCACTGTTAACGTCAGCGACGGCGAGAGCGGGATCGCCAAGGCCCAGGAACTGAAGCCCGATGCGATCACCCTTGACGTCCTGATGCCGGGAATGAACGGCTGGACCGTCCTCTCGCGCCTGAAGGAAGACCCGGAGACCGCCGACATCCCGGTCGCCATCGTATCCATGGTCGATGACCGCAAGGTCGGCTTTTCCCTCGGCGCCGTCGATTTCATCACCAAGCCGATCGACCGCGACCGCCTGCTCTCGGTGATCGCGGGGCATTGCCTGACCGGCAAAAGACGGCCGCGCGCGCTCATCATCGAGGATGAACCGGGAACCAGAGATGTGCTGCGCCGCATCCTCATGCGGGAAGCCTGGGATGTCAGCGAGGCCGAGCATGGCGCCGCCGGCCTCAACTACCTGGGCGAGACGGTCCCGGACATCATTCTGCTCGATCTGATGATGCCGGTCATGGACGGGTTCGAGTTTCTCAAGGCCATGCGGGACAACGAGGCCTGGGCGGGAATTCCGGTCATCGTCGTGACCGCGAAGGAACTGAACGGACACGAGCGCCGGATGCTGGACGGGCGGATACAGCAACTCATTGAAAAAGGCGATCATTTGGAATCCGTGCTGGCAACGTTGCGCGAGCTGCTGCCGAATTTCCGAGCGCCGGTTCATCCGTCGGCTAAACCGGACCTTGAAGGGCCGGACACCGCCTCTGATTGATGATACGCTCCGCCGAGATGTCGCGTGGAAAGGGCCGGAATGGAGAGCGAGGCGGAAACATCAAGGCGCATGCCGATCGCGGATGTGGGCCATCCGGTTCTCGTCATTGAGGACAATGAGTTGAACCGGGCGGTCGCCGGCCGGCAGCTTGGCCGCCTCGGTCTGTCACATGCCTTCGCCGAAGACGGCAGGGATGGTCTCGAACGCGCGATGAAAGAGCCCTATGCGGCAATCCTGACGGATCTTTCCATGCCGGTCATGGATGGGTTTGAATTCGCGGCAAAATTCCGGGAATGGGAAAACAGCGCCGCCGCGGCGGGCCGAGAGAGAACGCCGGTCATCGCGGTCACCGCGAACGTCACGCCAGACGACATGGCCCGCTGCAAGGAAGTCGGCATGGACGACTTCATGTCGAAACCGGTCACTCTCAAGCGGTTGCGGGAGACATTGACGAAATGGCTCGCCGTGAACCCAGGCGATACACCTTCCTTGTCGGGGCCCGCGCCCTTCCGGCACGAACAGGATAACCGGGAAACCAGTCCCTTGCCGCAGCTTGCTCCACAGTCCTTCAGCGCCCTTCGGGTGATCGTGGTCGAAGACAATGAGACCAACGGGATGATCATCCGCCGCATGCTCCGCCAGTTGAACTGCGCGGCAATTGACTCCGCCGCCGACGGCGATCAGGCGCTGACGACCATCCTGACCGCCCCGCACGGTTACGACCTGATCATCTCGGACTACCAGATGCCCGGCATGAACGGGCTTCAGCTTCTGAAAGCGGTGCGGGTCGGCGCTCCGGGCATCAACCGGGATATCGGTTTCATCATGCTGACCGGCTTTGCCGACAACTTCATCGTCGGCGCGGCATTCAAGCTCGATGTCGACAGCTTCATCGTCAAGCCGGTGACCCCCAGGGCGCTGCGGGCCAGGATCGTCCATGTCATGACCACGGCCAACCGGATAAAGCGCCCCATGGACTATAGCGAGATCAGCATCGATCCGGACGAGATCGCCAGGCCGAGGGCACCTCGGGAGATGAAATTCGCCGCGCCGCCTTGGGAGGCCGAGGATATCGACGGCGCCGGGATCGTGGAACGCGATCTCTCCAGCGTCAGACCGGGCTCGAAGCTCGCCAGGGACCTCTATACCGAGGCCGGAGACCTGCTGCTGCCGCACGGGCAAACCCTGGACGAACGTACCTTGGATCGCCTGCGCAATATCAGCGAACTCGATGCTTCCGTGTCCCGGTTGATGGTGCGGGAAGCCGCACGCTGATGTAGAGTTCCGCCGCGAGGAAACACACACCAGGAGGAGCCGCGTCATGAACGGGCAGGGTAAGATTGCGATCATCACGGGCGCCGGGACCGGTGTCGGCAAGGCGGCGGCGGTGGCCTTGGCCGCGGCCGGCTGGACGGTGGTTCTCGCCGGACGCCGGCCGGAACCGCTCGAAGAGACCGTCAAGCAGATCCGGGCCACCGGCGGCACCGCCGAAGCGGTTCCGACAGACGCCAGCAGCCAGGCCTCCGTCCAGGCGCTGTTCAAGGGCGTCAAGGATCGTCACGGACGTCTCGATCTGTTGTTCAACAACGCCGGAACCAACGCCCCCGGCATCGCGTTGGAAGACCTCACGCTGGAGCAGTGGCAGGGGGTTGTGAACGTCAACCTGACCGGGGTGTTCCTGTGCACCCAGGAGGCCTTCAAGCTGATGAAGGACCAGAACCCACGGGGTGGCCGGATCATCAACAACGGCTCGATCTCGGCCCATGTGCCGCGTCCCAATTCCGCGCCTTACACCGCCACCAAGCACGCGGTGACCGGGCTCACCCGGTCAACCTCGCTGGACGGGCGGAAATACGACATCGCCTGCGGCCAGATCGATATCGGCAACGCGCTGACGGAAATGGCTGCCCGGATGACCAAGGGTGTTCCCCAGGCCGACGGAACCACGAAGGTGGAGCCGGTGATGGACGTCTCGAATGTCGGCGCCACGATCGTCTACATGGCCGGCCTGCCGCCGGAAGCGAATGCCCAGTTCGTTACCGTCATGGCAACCAACATGCCGTTCATCGGCCGCGGTTGAGCGATCGGACTATGCTTCGTCGGAGCGCGCAAAGCGGCGGCGCGCCTCGGCGAAGCTGATTAGCCGTTCCTCGGCGCGGCGGTTGACCGAGCCTTCGGGGAATTTCCCGTCGGCGCCGCGCTCACCGGCGGGAACACCGGTCAGGATCTCTATCCCCTCGGCGATGGTGGAAACGCCCCAGATCCGGAACTTTCCCGCCTCAGCGGCGGCGCGAACCTCGGATTTGAGCATCAGATTGCGGACATTGGACTTCGGAATCATGACTCCCTGAGTCCCGGTGAGACCGCGCGCGGCGCAAACGTCGAAGAACCCCTCGACCTTTTCGTTCACGCCGCCGATGGCCTGCACCTGACCCATCTGGTTGACCGAGCCGGTGACTGCGATCCCCTGATTGATTGCCAGCCCCGAGAGCGCGGAAAGCAGCGCATAAAGCTCGGTGGAAGACGCGCTGTCCCCGTCGACGCCGCCGTAGGATTGCTCGAATACGATACTGGCCTGAAGCGAGATCGGCAGGTCCGCCGCGTAGCTCGATGCCAGATAGCCCTGCAGGATCAGCATGCCCTTGGAATGTAGGGGCCCGGCCAGTTCGACCTCACGCTCGATATCGACGAACTTGCCCTGTCCCATGCGCACCCGGGCGGTGATCCGGGTCGGCTTGCCAAAGGAGATGGCGCCGATCTGCAGGACACTCAGGCCATTGACCTGACCGATCACCGAACCCTCGGTATCGATCAGCATGGTCTCCCGCAGGATCTGCTCGCGCGAGCGCTGTTCGATCCGGTCAAACCGGTGGCGCTGGGCCTTCAAGGCGGCTTCCACGTCGTCGGCGCGGATCACCTTGTGGTTCTTGTCCCGGCCCATATAGTCGGCCTCGCGCAGCACATCGGCGATAATGCCGACCCGCGCCGTCAGGCGGTCCGCGTCGGCCACCACGCGCGAGCAATGTTCCACCACGCGCTCCACGGCCTGACGGTCGAAGGGCCGCAAGCTGCCGCGGCGCTGCACCGTCGCCACCATCCGCGCGAAAAGCGCCTCGCTCTCGCCGTCGCGTTCCATGATGTCGTCGAAATCCGCCGCGACCTTGAACAGATCGCCGAAATCCGGATCCATCGAGGAGAGCGTCATGTACAGATTGAGATCTCCAAACAGCACGACCTTGACCGAAAGCGGGATCGGCGCCGGCTGCATGGTCACGGCGAAGGCGGTGCCCACGGTCTCCCAGGGTCCCTCTATGGCGATACAATCGGCATAAAGCGCGCGCTTCAACGCATCCCAGCAATGCGGCTGAACGAGCAGCTTCTGGGCGTCGAGAAGCAGGTAGCCGCCATTGGCCCGGTGCAACGCTCCGGCCTGGATCATGGTGAAGTCGGTCAGCATGGCGCCCATATGCGCGCGGTGGCCGATTCGTCCCACAAGGCGCCCTAGGGTCGGGTGATCCTCGATCACCACCGGCGCGCTGCTGTCGGCCTCCTCGTCGACCATCATATTGATCGCGTAGCGGTTGAGCGGATGAATCGGACCCGCCTGTTCGGCCGGGGAGCCGCCGCCCGCCGGGGTCTCCTCCTCGACGAAAAGCCGGATATTCTCAACCATGTCCGCTTCCGCCTCGGAAAGCCAGGCGTCGAGATCCTTGGTGCTGGTAAACCCCGCGCCCAATTCCGCCATTTCCGATCCGATCAGCCCCTTCGCGAACCGGCTGTTCAGGGACCGCAGGGAAGCTTGCCGCTCGCGTTCAATGAGCGGCATCGAGTGCATGGCGGCGCTCAGCAGCTCCTGCACCTCCTTGATCGCCTCCATCAGACGATCGCGAACCACCTCGGGCAAAGTGTCGAAATGCTCCTGCGGCATGGGCTTGCCGTCATGACGCGGCGCGATCGCCATGCCCTGAGGCGCCCGGATCAGCACCAGGTCACGTTTCTCGGCTTTCTCCGCAACGTCCTTCAGCAGCTTCTCGCCGCGGCCGGCAAACTCCTTTTCGACCTCCTCGCGGGCCAGGCGATAGTCATCGCCCTCAAAAACCGTGCGCGCGCTGTCCTTGAGATTGCCCACCATCCTGGCCATGCGACGATGCAACTCGCGCGCGCCACCGGTCGGAAGCCGCAAGGCCCTCGGCCTTTCCGGATTGCCAAAATCGGTGACGTATATCCAGTCGTCCGGCTGCGGCAAGCTGCTGGCGCGATCCTTCAGATAGGATCGCACGGCACGGTGCTTGCCGGAGCCCTTGGAGCCGATGACGAAGATGTTGTATCCCCTGGCCCGCATGCGCGCGCCGAAGCGGACCGCTTCCAGCGCCCGCTCCTGACCGATCAGCGTCTCGACATCCTCCAACTCGCGCGTCGTCTTGAACTTCAGTGCCTTCAAGTCGGTGCGTCGGTAAAGATCGGTGACGGAAAGCGGATCCAGAGCCATATCGTATCTCCGTTCGGGACTTGACCCATTGCGATCAGGATCGCGGTGGCTGTCAAGACATCGGCCGGTTTCATCCGGCATCGGGAAGACGGCACGGGCAGAACGCGAAGATCGCGACGGCACCCGGCATCACCGATCTCGACAAGCGCTTGACATGCCGCCATTGATCATGACAGCCACCAGCGATATCTAAAGTTTCAAAAGGCAGTCATTGCATACCGAAATGAATTCCGGGGCTCCGCGAATGAGGCAGATCCGTACCGATGCAATTGTTCGCATTGCCTATTCCGACCGTCTGAACGTCCGGATCTTCAAGCACAGCAAACAAGAGTATCATATCAAAGGGCCGGATATCACTTACCTTTACCCGACCAATCGGTACATGCTCCATGTCCCGGATGCCTTCTATTCCCCGGCCCATCGGTTCGTCATGGATCGGTCGACCAAATCCATCATCGCCAATGATATGATTCTGGACGAGGTTACTCCGTTCCTGGAGGGCTTTGGAGACGTCGTTGAACGCTATTCCGACGGCCGGATCCTCATCGACTTTCAAAACAGCGGCATCACGGTGACCGGGCCCGCGATCTGCGTGTCACCGTGGAAGGTATTCAGCAATCAGATCTTGCACGTGTTGATGGGCATCGTTCACTGCGACGATCTGCTTGGCGAGGAAGTGCCGATTCTCGTCCCAGAGGATCTTTCCGAACGCGAACAGCGAAATCTCGCCCTTTTCGGCGTAGGCCAAGAGCGGTGCATCCCGGTGCCTCGGAACAGCGTCACACAAGTCACCGACGCCTTCGTTCCTTCCAAGTCCTTTACAAGATCCAGTTTCCTGGGAACGGACCCCATCGATCATGGGTACTTCTTCGAGCGAAGTGATTTGAAGGCCTATGCGAAGCGGATCATTGAGAATCTTCCTGTCGCATCGTCGACGGCAGCGAAAAATCCTCCGGCGCGCCTGTTGTATATTTCGCGCAAGGACGCCAACGCCCGATACACATTGAATGAGGATGAAGCAGTGGAAGCGCTGCGGCCGCTTGGTGTCCGCCGGGTAAGACCCATGGAACTGACCATTTCAGAAATGGCTCACGCGATCCATCAAGCCGACGTCGTCATTGCCGCGTTTAGGTCGGAGATCTTGAATTTTTGCGCGGCGCGGCCGGGGACGACCTTGATCGAGATTGATCACCCTGCCCAAGAGTGGTGTGGCCGGCGAATTTGTGAGGTGCTTGGCCACCGCCATGCCATCTGCACCCGATATGGTGGGCCAAGGAACCATGGCGACAGGTCGGATGTTCACGTCAACATCGCGGAACTCGTCAACCTGGCATCGGAAGCATTGGAGCGCGTGTCGAGATCCTGAAAACACCGGTTACGCTTTACCTTCTGTCCACGGACGCGTGGGTCCAGGGATCGAAGCCATAGCACCATGCCGGATCCGTTTCCTCGCGCATCCAGGTATTGGCGTGCGAGACCGCCTGAGCTTCGGACGTCCGGGTCTTGCGGGAGGTTTCGAAATGATCGAGCGCGGCCGTGATATCGCTCCATCCGTCGAGCGCGCGAGCGAGCATCACCCCGTCCTCCAACGCCATCGCCGCTCCCTGGGCCATGTATGGCGTCATCGGATGCGCCGCGTCACCGATCAGGACCATGCGTCCGTCATGCCAGCGATCAAGCGGCGCGCGGTCCAGAATCGCCCAGCGATGGACCGACGGGCAGGCGCGCAAAACCTCGCGGACCTCCTCATGGAAGCCCGAGAAGGCCGCGCGCACCACGTCCATGTTCCCGGTCGCCGACCAAGATTCGTTGACCCAGTCGGCGTCGGGCAGACTGGTCACGAAATACAACTCGTCGCGCTTGGCCGTCGTGAAATAGATGACGATATGCCGGTCCTCGCCCCACCATTTGGTGCATTCGCCAACCGGACGGCGCAGGTGCGAGGCGGCGAAAGTCGCGCGGTAGGCGACACGGCCCGTTGCCGCCGGTTCTTGCGGACCCACGAGGATTTCCCGCACCCGGGAATGCAGGCCGTCAGCCCCGATGATCAGATCCGCGCCTCGCGAGGTCCCGTCCGCGAAGCGCAGCACCGGGCCTGGATCAATATCGACCAGACGCTTGCCGAGAGAAAGAATCTCAGCCGGAACCGCCGCTAACAGCGCATCGTGCAGATCGCCCCGGTGCATCTGCAAATAAGGCGCCCCATAGCGCTGTTCCGCATCCCGGCCTAGCGGCAGTTCGAACATCATCGCGCCGCTATTCCAACGCCGGTTCATCCAACTCTCCGGCTGAAAAGCGACCCGCCGGACCCGGTCCTCAATGCCGAGCCCGCGCAACGCCTTCATGGCATTCGGACTCATCTGGATGCCGGCGCCAAGGCGCGTGAAACGTTCAGCCTGCTCGAATACCTGAACGTCAAAACCATGGCGCAGAAGCGCCGACGCCGTCGCAAGCCCTCCCATGCCGGCGCCGACAATCGCGATTTTCGGTTTCGAATGCATGCGTTTCCCCAAGTCTGACACCGCATCGTTCCAGCAATTATGAAACCAGAAAAGCGCCTTCTTCCCGGTATCCGCCACTTGATCCGGCCACGCTGGTCCTATCGTCGGCGGCACGGTATATCTCGTCCCTGTATTTTCCGGCGGAGAGTCCCGATGACCATCACTGTTGGCATGTATGAAAAATCTCTGGCTCATATCGGCAGCCGGTTGGATGCGCTGGGACTGGACCTCAAGGTGGTGCCCTTCGACAAGTCCGGACGGTTTCAGATCAATGGCGTCGCAACGCCGCCGGAATCCGTCGATCTCGACTATTTCTGGCTCAGCAGCCACATCAACGCGGACAATGCGCAGAAAGCCGCCTTCGATCTGGCGCTGGCCTGCAAATCCATCACCGTGCTGCAGACCTTTAACGCCGGTCTCGACAATCCGGTCTACAAGAAGATTTCCGACAAGGGCACACGGATCTGCAACAGCAGCGCCCAGGGCGTCGCGATCGCCGAATACATCATGGCACAGGTATTGAGCGTGACCCATCCGGTGGCCCGGCAACGCGCGCAGCAAGCCGCCAAGGAATGGAAGATAACGCCGTTCCGCGAGCTGTCCCGCACCCATTGGCTGATCGTCGGATACGGGCCCATCGGCCGTGAGGTCGCCAAACGTGCCAAAGCCTTCGGCGCGGGCATCACGGTGGTCCGCCGCTCGCCGGAAACCTCCGCGATAGTCGACAAGGCCGGAACCATGGCGGATCTGCCGTCCCTGTTGCCGGACGCCGACATCATCGTGCTTGCCTGCCCTTTGAACGAGACCACGCGCGGTTTCGCCGGCGCCGAGTTCTTCGGCGCGGTCAAGCCCGGCGCGATCCTGGTGAATATCGCCCGCGGCGGCCTGATCGACGATGCGGCGTTGATCGCGGCCCTCGACAGCGGGCGGCTCGAGACGGCGATCCTTGATGTCTTCCATACCGAACCGCTGCCCACGGATGACCCTCTCTGGTCGCATCCGGGCGTCCGGCTCACGCCGCATACCTCGTTCGCCGGCGACGGCGGCCGCGGCCGCTGGGATCAATTGTTTCTGGACAATATCGCACGCTTCGCCAAGGGGCAGCCCTTGGAACTGGAGGTCAATCCGGCGGATATCGCCTGAAATCCGCTTCCTATCTGTTGGAGGTCCGCCATGCGCCTCGGGCTGTTCATGATGCCCCTGCATCCGTCGTACCGACCGGTCGCCGATTGCTATGACCGGGATATCGACCAATTGGTGGCCGCCGACCGCCTGGGGTTGCAGGAGGCCTGGCTGGGCGAGCATTTCACCGAGAAATGGGAGAATGCGCCGGCACCGGATCTGCTGATCGCGAAAGCGCTGGCGCTGACCGAGCGGATCAAGTTCGGCACCGGGGTCACGCTTCTCGGCATGCATGAGCCGGCCTATCTGGCGCATCGGCTGGCCATGCTCGATCATCTGGCGCGCGGCCGCTTTCAGTGGGGCATCGGGCTCGGCGGGATTCCGACGGACATGAAGCTGATGGGCCTCGATCCGGCAACGGCGCGCGGCCGGGCGGCCGAGGCGTTGGAAGTGATTCTCGCCTTGTGGGAACATGAGGAGGGGCCATTCACCTATCAGGGCGTGCATTTCCACATCGAAGCTCCGGAACTCGATCCACAGACCGAACGCGGACTGCACATGAAACCGCTGCAACGCCCGCACCCGCCGATCGCCATCGCCGCCAGCACGCCACAATCCAATTCACTCCGGATCGCGGGGGCCCGGGGCTGGAGCCCGATGTCAAGCTCGATCCTGTCCGCTGCACTGCTGCCCGGTCATTGGGAGACCGTCAGTGACGGAGCCGAGACGGCGGGCGTCCCGACCGACCGGTCCCGATGGCGGATCGCCCGCGACATGTTCGTCGGGCCAACTCCGAAAATCGCCCGCGAACGCGCACGCGCTGTGCTGGGCCGTAATTATACGACCCACCAGTTACCGAGCCGGCGAGGAACCTGGCAGATGGATGCCGCCAAGATGGATCCCGACATGCCGGAAGAGTCGATGGATGTCGACTACATGATGGAGAACGTCTGGATCGTCGGTGATCCCTCCGAGGTTGCTGAAAAGGTCCACGCGCTGTTCGAGACGGTGGGTGGTTTCGGCACCCTGCTGAGCGTGACGGCGGATTCCGACGATGCGTCCTGGGACCACGAACACCTCCGTCTGCTGGCCGAGGAGGTCGGACCGCGCATCGAAGGCCTGAACCCGTGACGGCGACCGGCGGCTGATGTGGCGATACCGCCATGCCGGGAATGAAGATACTCGCCGCCTGCCATCGTCTGGATTGGACGGGCGCTCCGCTTATTCTGTTCCGACTCCTGAGCGAACTCGCGCGGACCAACGAGGTGACGCTTCTCGAACCTCGTGACCCGGTGGACGGCGGTCCGTTGCGCGACCTCTATCGCGAGCGCGGGATCACAGTGACTGCGAACGTCCGTCCCCGCGACTTCGATGTCTTCCTCGCCAACACTCTGATGACGAGCCGGCTCGCACGCCGCATCGCGCGGGATATTCCGACTCTCTGGTGGATCCAGGAGCCGATGAACGGCCTGCACGTCATCCGTCACGGCAAGGTCGACCTCGCAGCCTTCGAAGCGGTGGATCTCGTGTGCACGCCGACGAGGTGGCAACGGGACGAGCTTTATGCGCCGTATCTGAAAAACACCTCGACCATCGTCGTTCCCTATGGCCGGCCGTCCGATCGGCCTTCGGACCGTCGCCCGCCGGAAATGGCAGAGGACGGCTTTCACATCATCACGCTCGGCTATCTCAGCCGCCGCAAGGGTCAGGCAGTCGCCATCGAAGCCTTGCGGCGCTTGGACAGGGAAAATGTTCATCTGCACCTGCTCGGCTCCGAGACCACGGCGCCGGGCGAGACGGAAGGTATTCGGGCACTAGCCGCCGGCTCGGACCTTTTACGCCGGCATGTCCATTTTCACGGCTCGCGGCCGCAATCGGAGGTCGTCGATTTTCTGGCGAACGCCGACGTCTTTGTGTTTCCGACCCTGGATGACTTGCTGAGCATCAGTATTCTCGAGGCCATGAGCCAGTCGCTTTGCGTGATCGCGTCGGATTTCGGCGCGATACCGGAACTGATCATCGATGGGCAAACCGGCTTTCTGTTCCCGAAGTTCGACTCCGCAACCCTGGCGTCCAAGCTCGATGCGGTGATCGGCGACCCGGCGCTGAAGCGGCGCGTCGCGGAAGCCGGCCACCGCGCCGCATCCGAGAGGCATGATTTCGCGGATCACGTCGCGGCGATGCAACGCGGCCTCGGCCTCGCCATCGCGAACCGGGCCGCCCGGAGCTGATCGACCTCACCCTCGGCGGCGCCGTATTCGGCCTGCCAGACCGGCTAGGCCTTCCGGCATCAGATACACCATGACTATCAGGATCAGCCCGTACGCGGCGGCGGGAAAGGCGACTTCCGCCGAGACGTAAGCCGCGGCATCGGGGAGGAACTCGATCAGAAAACCGCCCAGCAACGCTGTCCAAATTCCGCCAAGACCCGCGACCACGGCGCCGGCGAGCAAAATCATCGCGAAAAATACGCCGTAGGTGTCCGGCGCCACGAAGTCCGTCAACAGGCCGGTCAATCCCCCAGCGATTCCAGCGTAGAAACCGCTGACGCCGAAAATCAGGGTCTTATAGAGCGGCACATTCACCCCGGCCGCGGCGGCGGCCTGAGGGTGATCGCGGATCGACCGCAGGGCCCTACCGGTCCGGCTGTTCACCAGATTTCGCGCCACCGGGAGCAGCAGCACCAGGAACAGAAGAATGACCAGATGCCACCACTCATCGCCGCTCAACGGAAGACCGAAGGGCGTGCCCGGGCGGTCGAGATAGATACCGGAAACTCCGCCGATCCAAGGCTCCAGGTAGCTGGAGCGCAATAACTGCGGAGTCGCGACCGCCAATGCCCAGGTCGCCAGCAGCAGATGCACGGACCCGAGCCGAAGTGCCGGCCAACCGAAGGCAAAGCCGAAGCAAAGGCACACGGACCCGGCAAGCGGCACCGCCAAATAGACTGAAATCCCCGCATCGCCGCTCAACAAGGCGGTCGCATAGGCGCCGAGCGCGAAAAACGCCGAATGGCCGATCGAGAGCTGACCGCTTTGCCCGATCAGCAGATTCATCCCGACGATCGCGATGGTGAACACGCCCGCCTGGGTGACCCGATACAAGGTATAATCGGCCAGAAGGAACGGCAATGACAGCCACACCACCGCAAACAGGACAATCACCTGTCCGTCCGAGATGGATTTTCTGTCCGGTTTAGGTTTCACAATCATCCTGTCCGGCAACGCCGCTGTATCATCCGAGAAGCCGAAGGCCGCTAAGGCATTCGCCTGCATGACCGAGACCTGCCTCCGGCGCAAGGTGGCTTGACGGCGAAGGGCATCCGGCAGCAGGTAGGCGCTAGGTCAACCGGGTGACGCACGAATACCGTGGGGGAGCGAAATGGTGCAATTGGCCGACGCCGAAATTCTGACGCGGGAAGTGCTGACATGGCGCGGGCTGCATGTCTTCCATTTCTCGATGTCGTCCTGCTCGCAGAAACTTCGGATCTTCCTGGGCCTCAAGGGTCTTGATTGGACGCCGCATCCGATCGACCTGTCGGCGCATGAAAGCTACGGCGCCTGGTTCATGGGCATCAATCCGCGGGGCATGGTTCCAGTCGCGGTCATCGACGGGAGCGTGCATATCGAGAGCAACGACATCATGGAGACCCTGGACCGGGACGCTGCGCCTCCGGCACTCTGGCCGACCGACCGGGCCGCGGAAATTCGGGCATTGCTGGATGCCGAGGACGCCCTGCACCACGATCTGAGAGCCTTGAGTTTCAGGTTTGTGCACGGGCGCACCGGTACCACCAAGACGCCGGAAATGCTGGCCGCCTATCGCGCTCACGGAAGCACGACGGTCGCCGGCAAGCCGGACACCGAAAAGGCCCATGAGCTCGCTTTTTATGAGAGTCTCGCGGCGGAGGGATTGAGCGATACCCGATGTCACGCGGCCGCCTGGAAATTCCACGCGGCGTTCGAGCGCTTCGAGCAGGTTCTCACCGCCTCGCCCTATCTGATGGGAGACGCGCCCACCGTCGTCGATATCGCCTGGTTCGTCTACGCCCACCGCCTGGATCTCGCGGGTTATCCGCTGGCCCGTCTTCACCCCAAGGTCGATGCCTGGTTCCGGGCGCTTGCAGGCGACCAACGCTGGAGCCGCGAAGTCGATCCCGGGCCGGTCGTCGGCGAACGGATCGCCCGGGTGCGCGAGGCGCGGGAAAAATCGGGGGTAACGATAGCATCCGTCGCGGGATTCTGAGAGACGCTCAGCGCTGTTCTTCCTCTTCCCTAAGAAGATCGGCGATCGTATCGGCGCTCAAGGGTACCGGCACCCGGTTCGCCGCCCCGGCGATCGAAATTTCGCTCAGATGGGCCAGAATATGCGTTATGCCGGACTCGTCTCCGAACGGCAGGGCGATGCGGCGGAACGCGATCAGATCATTGTCGAACCGCTCCGGCGCGGCGAAGGTCACCGGGGATTTCTCCCGCATGACACAGCGATAGAACTCCAGCGCGACCGCGACCCTCGCATCGTCCCACTCTCCGACCCGCTTGCCGGTCATCTCACGCTGGGCACCGATCGAGGATCGGGTTGAAAAGACTTCATAGACGAAGTCGATATCGCCATCGACCGGGACCGGCCGTAGCAGATGCAGCCAGCCGATCCACTGCTTCAGTTCCTCGGGAAGGAAATCCGACCGGCGCGGCATGCTCCGTCCCGCGCGCTTCGTGTTCCAAAAGGCCAGCAGGCGCCGTTCCGCCGATGTCAGCAATTCAACCTGGGCCATCCACCCACCATTCGCGACGGCATAGGCATCCGAAGGTCGCCATCGTTGTCCTCAAGCGGTGATCCGCGGCCAGGTATTCCGGAACGGCGTTTTCATGGCGCGTTCGACCAGATCAAGCCGGTCCTGACCGTAAAACATGTCGCCATCCACGAAATAGGTCGGCGAACCCGGCACCGAGCGTTCGATCGCCTCATCGGTGTTGGCCGCGTACTCGGCATGCGCGTCGGCGGACTCGGCCGCCTTGAGCCACCGCGGGCCATCCAGGTTCACGTCGCTCGCGATCCGAGTCAATGTGTCCGGGTCGGCGAGATCGGCGCCTTCCCCCCAATGCGCCTCGAGCATCCGGTGCGCCAGGAAATCAATCGTCACGCCACCCTGGCGGGCGGCGATCAGCATCCGGTTCGACAGATCCGGGGAGTGATGATGGTTCGACGGCCTGCCCGGCATGACGACGCCGCGGAACTCCGCCCAACGCTCCATCTCGCGGCGGAAGTAATAGTCACGCTGCTTGACCGAGCGTTCGCGGAAGGCCGTGCTTCCGAAGCTTGCCATCGCCCGGTTCAGATCGATCGGCTTGTGCACGATCCCACGGCCCGCGGCCCCCGCGATCTCCATGAATCTGGCCGATCCGAGATAGGCATAGGCGGAGTGCGCCGAATAGAAGTACTCAACCTCGGGCATACTCGAAATCCTCCAAGGAACCCCGACCGTCCTTCACGTGGCCGGCGATGACCGACCATAGGCAACCTCGCGGGTATCACCAAATCACAGTTTTCTCAATTGGTCCGAATTGTTTCTTGACTGGCCCAGCCTGGTACCTCGGTTGTAAGCGAGATTGCCGCGCTTTATTTTTTCGTAACCCGCGAGGATTTCGGCGATGCGAGGCATGACCGGGATAGAGGCAACCGACGAAAGCAAGGGCCGAAAGGCCGCGAGCGACCGGGTGCTTACGGTTGGACTGATCGGCGCGTCCACCATTGCCGATCACAATCACCTCCCCGTTCTCGGGGCGTTGCAGAATCTCGCGCCGGATTGGGTCTGAGACATTGACGATGCGCGCGCCAAAGATCTTTCGGCGCGCCATGGCCTGCGCTGCTTGAAAGATCTCGCCGAAGCGCCGGATCGGCCGGTGGATATCATCCTGGTGACCACGCCATATGGTGCCCGGGAAGCTGGCTATCGCACGGCCCGCGAGACCGGAGCGGCGGTTATGGCGGAAAAGCCTTTTGCCAGAACCCTCGTGCGGCACCAGGAGATCAGCCGTGGCTTTGAGCCGCACCGGCTTTGTGTCTGCCATCAGCGCCGCTATCTCGCGGCGGCGGGACTGGCGCGGTCGCTGGTTCGCGAAGGCCCGTTCGGTCCGCTGACGGGCGTGAGTTGCCACTTCGGCGGCGTCGGCCACCGGCTCGGCGGTGGCTATGCCTCGGATTTCGCGCTCGCCGGCGGCGGCCTGATCTTTAATCTCGCGGTTCACGACCTGGACCTGTCGCTTTTCATCACCGATGCACGGCGCGTGGCGGTCAGGGAGGCGAGCATGGAATTCGAAAGCGGCCTCGACATTCACACCCGCGCCGCCGCGTCGGTCACGCTCGCGGACGGCCGCGACATTCCCCTGACGATCCTGCTATCCGCCCTGGTGGAGACCGAGAGATCGATCCGGCTCGACTTCGAAAAGCTGTCGGTCCGTCTCCGCCCCTATCAGAGCGACGGCGGACTGGAAGCGCTGACCACGGGCTCCGGTTTCGCGTTCCGGGTTGGCGAAATGCAAACCGGTGCCCGATCCATGAACCAGATGCTGGCCCAGATGTGGACGGAATTTCGCGACGGTCTGGCGAGCGGCGTTCCGGGCCGGGTGGCGGCAAGGCACACGCTGCTGACGACCGACCTGATCGAACAGCTCTATGCCAAGGCTGGCGCTCCCGGACACCCGTTGGACACAGTTCGATGAAGCGCATCGGCATTATCGGCGCGAATGGTCAGGTCGGGCTGGAGGTATCCTTGCTGCTCTCGGTCCGCGACGACGTTGAGGTCGTGGCCTTTTGCCGCAATCCCGTCGCCTCCGCGGTTTGCCGCCGTTTCGGGCTCGATGTTCGGCACTATAATATCGCCGATCCCTCGGGCTTGACCCGGGCCTTCGAGGATCTGGATCTGCTGGTCGACATGACCCTTCCGGTCGGGACGGCGGCGGAGATGCGGCTCGCAATCGACAAACTCCTGACGGCGGTTCTGGGCGCCGCCAGCAAAAAAACCGCCTTCGTCTATACAAGCTCGGTTGCCGTCACCATCGCGCCGGGCGGCCCGGTCCTGCCGTTCCTGTTCCTGCCGAGAACGCCGTACGCGGCGGCCAAGCGCTTCGGCGAGGCACGAGCCGGCAAACTGGCGCGCGCCAGGGGTATCGCGGTCTCCGTCCTGCGCCTGGGTCAGGTGCATGGCCGGCTCCAGGCGGTCAGCCTCGACTTGCTGGCCGGAAAGACGCCGGCGCTGGAGGAACCGGGGCCGCCAACCTGCGTCGTATTCTGCCGAACCATCGCCGATGCCCTCTCCGCCTTGGCGGAGGGACGCGAGCCGCATGACCGGTACACACTGCTTTCGGAACCGCGGTGGCGCCTGGACGAGATTGCGGCGCTGTATGCCGACGGCAGCGTGCCCGCCTCCACCGCCCCGCGCCCCTCCGGCAGTACACGGGACGCTAGACCCGCCACTCCGCACCGTTGGGCCAGAGCCCTTCTCGATCAGGTCAAGCCGTTGGCGTCCTCGGTTGTTCTGCCGCGGTTTCCGGGTTTGGAAGCGCGGCTGGCGACCCGGTGGCGCCATGCGGTGGCCGCGGGCGAGATCGCGGCACTTCCGGACGCCGTACGGTATTGGTCCGAACGGATCGTCCTCGGCACGCCCGGCGAACCCGGCATGTCTTCCCTTCCCGACATCCGGGCCGACCCTTTCGGACCGGAACCGCCGGCTTTGATAGTGAAAGGAAATCCAAAATGAGAATTGGCATCTCCCTGCCGGTCCGTGAACTTCAGGACGATATCGGCGCCATCAAGGCCTTTGCCCAGGCGGCAGAGGATCTCGGCCTGACGCATCTCAGAGTTCCCGAACAGATCATCCGGCCGGGCAGCGGCGCATTGCACGAGCCGCTGACGATGATGACCCTGATCGCCGGTGTGACCAGTCGAATCGAACTCGTGCCCTCGGTTCTGATCCTGCCGGCGCGGCAGACGGTTCTGGTCGCCAAACAGGCCGCAACCCTGGACCGGTTGTCCGGGGGACGGCTTCGCCTTGGTGTCGGGGTCGGCAAGGACGCCGCCGAATACGAAGCACTGGGCGCCGATTTCAACAATCGAGGCGCCCGCTCCGAGGAACAGATGGCCTTGCTGAAGCGGCTCTGGACAGAGGAGACAGTCATTTTCGAGGGCAAGTGGCACAGGATTTCCGGCGCCGGAATCAATCCGCTCCCGATCCAAAGGCCGATACCGATGTGGATCGGCGCCAGTGCCGTTCCGTCCAAGCGCATCCTACGCCGCATCGGGACGCTGGCCGACGGCTGGTTCGTGCTTGCCTCGCCCGAGGACTATCCGGGAATCCGCGACGACATCCATCGGGCCGCCGAGACAGCCGGGCGCAATCCCGCCGACATCGGGGCCGAGGCTGGTGTCGCCGTCGTTGGCCCGCGCGAACATGAATGGAAAAGCCGGGTCGCCGGCTGGCGCGAGATCGGCCTCACGCATCTCTGCCTGCGCACGCTTGGCGGCGGACTGGCGCCGGAGGAGCATATCGGTAAGATGCGGGAAGCGGTGGCCGAGTTGCCGGCCATCTGACCAACCGGTCTTGGGGAGTGTCCGATGACAGGTGAAATTCCGATTTTCGATCTCTCCCGGTTTGAGACCGGCGATGCGGAAACCACGGCCGCGGCGGCGGGCGAGCTTGACCGGATCTGCCGTGAAATCGGTTTCCTGGTGATCACCAATCACGGCGTTCCGACAGCGATCCAGCATGGCCTGTACCAGGCGGGAACGGCGTTCTTCGACCTTCCGCTCGACCGGAAGATGGCGGTGCGGCGACCCAAACATGACCAGAACCGCGGCTACATCCCCTTTGGCGAGGAGACCCTGGCGCGGATGCATGGCGGTGACACGCCGCCGGACTACAAGGAAGTCTTCGCCATCGGCCCGTTCGACCGGCCGGACGATGACTATCATTCCCAGGAGCGCTCGTACCCAAATTTCGCTCCCAACCTCTGGCCGGGCGAACCCACGGCGTTGGAACCGGCGATGCGGGCCTATTTCACGGCGCTTGACGCCCTGTCCCGCCGGCTCGCCGGCTATTTCGCGCTTGCCTTGGATTTGCCGGCCGACTGGTTCGCTGACAAACTGGATCGTCACGGCAGTCAGCTCCGCCTGCTGCATTATCCAGCGCCGGACCGGGAGCTGGAGCCAGGCCAGCTCCGCTGCGGCGCCCATACCGATCTCGGGATGATGACGATCCTGCGAAACCAGAAGGCCGAGGGCGGCTTGCAGGTCCGCCCGCGCGGCGAGGACTGGATCGACGCGCCGGCGATCGACGACACCTTCGTGGTGAATATCGGTGATCTGCTGATGCGCTGGACCAACGACCGCTGGGTCTCCACGCCGCACCGGGTTGCGGTTCCCGCCGCCGAGGCCCGCTCCCGGTCCCGGCGGATGTCGATCGGTTATTTCACCCGGCCGAATTACGACGCGCCGATCGCCTGCATCAAGACCTGCGCGGACGCGGACAATCCCGCGAAATACGAGACCACAACGGTCAAGATCTACAACGACGAACGCTTCGCCCGCGGCGCCGGCCCGCGCGAGGCGGCGTAAGGCCAATTTGCTTCAGTTCTTAAATTCATTTCGCAGAACTCGGCTCGACTCGTCCAAATAGGGTCGATTTGGATAGTCTTTTTTCCGAACCGTCTCGGCTTCAGCTCCCGTTTCTCGTGCGAATTCTTTCGACCCCGATTGCCATGCCCTTTGCGACGTATGAACTAGAGCAGATTCAATTTAGTCGCGGTCATACCCTGCGGCAGCGAAGTAGTTTTGACATTCGGTGGGCGTGAAGGTTTCGATGGCGTTCGCGACAGCATTCCAAAGATCTGCCTTGGTTCGCGCGGCGGCCTTTCGCAGCGCGGCCTTGAGCTTTGAGAAGGCCATCTCTATCGGGTTGAAGTCGGGACTGTAGGGCGGCAGATACAGCAGCGTGGCACCCGCGCCCTCGATCCTCTCGCGCACGCCGGCCACCTTGTGCGATGCGAGATTGTCCATCACCACGACATCGCCGTCACGCAGGTCTGGGACCAGCACGTGCTCCACATAGGCCAAGAACGCGGTGCCATGCATCGGACCATCCAGGAGCATCGGGGCCGACAGGCCCGATATCCTCAAGCCGGCCGTGAACGTCGTCGTTCGCCAATGCCCGTGCGGGATCGCCGCCCGGCACCGCTCGCCCTTGGCCGACCAGCCGCGAAGCCGTGCCATCTTGGTGTTCGCCCCGGTCTCGTCAATGAAGATCAGCCGGTCGGGGTCGAGGTCGAGCTGTCCGTCGAACCAGTCCTCGCGCCGGGCTCGGATGTCCGGGCGC
>JAYOEU010000005.1:2751-53704 GCA_038116915.1 Alphaproteobacteria bacterium | reverse complement strand
GGCCCTCGGATGAATCGCCCATGAAATGGAACCGGCGCGCGGCCCGCTGGCGGCTTGACACTCCGGAGACCGGGGCGGCAAGCTATCGGACAGTGCCGCCGGGACAGTGTTTTCGGCGGCTTTCCCTCAACCAGCGCGGCCGATAGTCCATGTATGCCTACATCATCCGGCGACTTGGCTTTGGGGCCCTGACCGTTCTCGGCGTGTCGATCCTGGTCTTCTTCATTATGCGGGTCATGCCGGGCGATCCGCTGACCGCGATCTTCGGCCCCGAGGGGATGACCAAGCTGACCGAGGAGCAACGGCTCAGCTACATGAAGGAGCTGGGCCTCGCCGATCCGCTGATCGTGCAGTATTTCCGCTGGATCCTCGATATTCTGAGCGGTGAGTTCGGGCGCTCGTTCTTCCGTGCCGAGAGCGTCGGCGAGATGGTGCTGCGCCGCGGCCCGCTGACCGCGCAGATCGCGATCCTCTCGGTGATCCTCTCCTGGGTCGTCGGCATCCCCGTCGCCATCGTCAGCGCGCTGCGCCCCAACAGCATCGCCGACAACGTCGTCCGCTTCCTTTCCATCATCTGTCTCGCGGTGCCGGGTTTCTGGCTCGGCATGCTGATCGTGCTGGGTCTGCTTTTCGGCTTCGGCTACCGCGCACCGCTGACCGGAGCCGCGCTGTTCGAGAATCCCGGAACGACCATGCAGATCATCGTCGGGCCGGCCTTCGTGCTGGGCATCGGCCAGGCTGCCTATATCGCCCGCATGGCGCGGTCCAGCCTGCTCGAGGTGATCCGCGAGGATTATGTCCGAACCGCGCGCGCCAAAGGCCTCAGCGGGCGGCTGGTGGTGCGTCTGCATGCACTGCCGAACGCGTTGCTGCCGGTGATCACGCTCTCGGGCATCCTGCTCGGCTTCGTGCTCGCGGGTTCCATTCCGGTGGAGCGGGCCTTCGGAACGCCGGGACTCGGCTACGCCATGTTCACCGCGGTGAATGAGCGCGACATCTTCGTCATGCAGAACCTGGTGTTCCTTTACGCCGTCGTGTTCGTGCTGCTGAACATCACCGTCGACATCATCATCGCCTGGCTGGACCCGAGGATCAGGTACCAATGACCGAGAATCTCGCCGAAACCGCGCCCACGAAGCTAGCCGTCGCGCCGCCGTCGCTGGCGGTCAGGATCTGGCGGGCCCTCGCGCATTTCGCGCGCCGCTCGCCGATGTCCGCGGTCTGGGGCGTGGTGGCGGTCGCCATCGTGATCATGGCGGTCTCAGCCCCGCTGATCGCGCCACATGATCCGCTGAAGTCGAATTTCCGGACCATGCAGAAGCCGCCCAGCACGCAGAACTTCTTCGGGACCGACCAGATCGGCCGCGACACGCTGAGCCGCACCATCCACGGCAGCAGGACTTCTCTGGTGGTGGCCATATCCGCCGTGCTGATCGGCACCACGGGCGGCGCGCTCTGGGGCCTGGCGAGCGGGTTTCTCGGCGGGCGCTTCGACATCATCAGTCAGCGGATCATCGAGTTTCTGCAGGCCTTTCCGGATCTGATACTGGCGATGGCGATCGCCATGGCGCTGGGATCGGGAACCACGACCGTCATCATCGCGATTGCCATAACGCGAATACCATTCGGCGGTCGGGTGATACGCTCGGTCGTATTGTCCCTGAAGGAGATGGCCTTCGTCGAGGCGGCGCGCAGTCTTGGCGCCTCGAACCTGCGGATCATGGCGCTGCATATCCTGCCGCAATGCGTCGCGCCCTATCTGATCCTGGCGACGACGCATCTGGGCGTGGCGATCATCATCGAGGCCTCGCTTGGCTTCCTGGGTGTCGGCATTCCGCCGCCGACACCAACCTGGGGCAACATGCTTTCCGACGCGCTGAATGCCGGGCTGGTGCCGCCGTGGTGGCTGGTCTTCTTCCCCGGCGCGGCGATCACGATCACGGTGCTTGCCTTCAATCTGTTCGGCGACGGCATCCGCGACGTGCTCGACCCGAGGCTGCGCGGCTCGGTCTGACCGGCCGCGACGCCTCCGTTCCCTCTGGCGAGAAGGGAGGCTGATGATGCGAGTGATCCCATCCTTGGCGGCTCTGGTCCTGACGTTCGCCGTCATGGCGGCAGCTCCGGCCGCCGCTTCAGACAAGCAGCGGACCGATATCAACATGGTCGTCGCCTTCGACCGTTCGGAATCCGTCGATACCGAGGAGCGCCGCTCACAGATCGACAGTCTCGCCGCCGCCCTGCTTGACCCGCGCTTCCTCGACACGGTCCATTCCAGCTATCACGGCAAGCTCGGGCTGTCGGTGATGGCCTGGTCCAGCCTTGCCCAGGTCGAGATCGTCCTGCCCTGGATCGAGATCGCCTCGCGCGCCGATGCCGAGGAGGCGATCCGGCAGATCCGCTGGCATCAGGCCAAGGACCCGGATGTGCGGCACGGCAAGCAGACCGACATCGCCCTCGCCATCTCCAGCGGGGTGGAACTGTTGGACCGGGCGCCGTTCTTCGGCTCCAAGCAGGTGATCAACATCATTTCGGACGGCGTCGACAATATCGGCCGGCTGCCGATGGTCGACCGGGATCTGGCGCTGGAGAAGGGGATCACCATCAACGGCCTGGTGCAGGCGCGCGGTTCGGCGGTCGGCATCATCATGGATCACTTCCGCCGCCAGGTCATCGGCGGCCCGTCCTCGTTCGTCCAGGCGGCGGGCGAGGGCGAGGAGTTCAACCGGGCGATGCTCCGCAAGATGCTGCTCGAGATCGCGGCCTTGAACGGCCTTGCGCGCGCCGACGGCACGTGACCAGCCGCCTCGGGCGCCACACCGCAATCCTGGCACATCCTTAACCGTCGCCCTGCCTTGCGCCAGGACACCAGGATCAATCTTCGCGGGGAACGATCAAGGCGTCGACCGCCGCCGCGCCCTTGGGCAGGACGATGAACGGGTTGACGTCGATGGAATCGATGGCATCGGCATTGGCGGCGGCGAACACCGACAGGCGGGAGAGGGCGTCGGCAAGGGCCTCGATATCCGAGGGCGGCGCGCCGCGGACCCCGTCCAGCATCGCGCGGCCGCGTATGCCGTCGATCATCCGGCGCGCCTCGTCGGCGCCGAACGGGGCGACCCGGAAGGTCACGTCCTTCAGCACCTCGACAAAGACCCCGCCGATCCCGAACATCACCACCGGGCCGAAGACCGGGTCGCGGACGACGCCCATCACGGTTTCGACCCCGCCCTTGATCATTTCGGCAACGATCACCCCGTCGATCCGGGCATCCGGCTTGGCGGCGCGGGCGCGCTCCAGCAGCGTCGCATGGCCTTTGCGTACCGCGTCTTCGCCGTCGATATTGAGCAGCACGCCGCCGATCTCTGTCTTGTGCGGCAGATCCGGCGAGGCGATCTTCAGGACCACCGGCCCGCTGAAATCCCGCCAGGCCGCGACGGCGGCATCGGCATCCGCGACCAGGGTTTCGCGGGCGATCGGAATACCGGCCGAGGCGATGATCCGCTTTGCCTCGTGCTCGCCGACGGCCTGCTTCGGCGCGGGCAGGGCGCCGGAGGGCAGGGCGGGCGGCGCATCAGGACGGCCGCGGGCAAAGACCTCGCCGAAATACCTGAGGCCGGCGAGAGCCCGCACAGCGAGCGAGTGATCCTCAAAGCAGGGATAGCCGATATCCTCGTATTTCCGGCGCCCTTCCGCGGTCGCGATCATGCTCATCAGCAGCAGCTCGTCCGGATATTCATTGCGCAGGGCGGTGAAGATCTCGAGAGACAAGGCCCCGGTGAATTGCGAGACCGGCAGGCTTGCCATGTAGAGGATATGCGCGTCGTAGCCGCCCTCGTTCATGACATGGCGCATGCTGTCCTCGAGGAACCGGCGCTCGTTCAGGACCTGGCCGGTGAAATCGACGGGGTTGTTCACACCGGCGAACGGGATCAGGTCGAGGATCTTCCTGCGGGTCGCCTCGGGCAGCGGCGCGACATCGAAACCGCGCTTGGTCGACGCGTCGGCAAGCTGCACCCCGATGCCGCCTGAAATCGTCTGCAAGCCGATCTTGCGCCCCTTGGGGTAGCGGCCGAACTGGCACGCATAGGCGAGATCCGCCATCTCCTCGGTGGTCTCGGCCCGGTAGGCGCCATATTGCAGGAACAGTCCGTCGAAAACCGCGTCGGCGCCGGCCAGCGAGGCGGTGTGCGAGGCGGCGGCGCGGGCGCCCGCCTCGGTACTTCCGACCTTCATGAAGATCACCGGCTTTTCCGCCGCTCGCGCCTTGTCCAGCGCCCGGCACATCCGCTCGGCGTCCTTAATGCCCTCGGCATAGGCGACAATGACGCGGATGCTGTCGACCTCGGCGTAGTACTCGATCACTTCGGCGACATCGACATCGACTTCATTGCCGGTGGTCACCCAGTGGTTGGTGCCGACCCCGCGATTCTGCGAGATGGTGAAGAGATGACCACCATAGGCGCCGCTTTGCGTGACGATGCCGATCGGGCCCGGCGGCACCTTGAGGCTGGCGAGTGTGTTGGCGAAGGTGCCGAACCAGCCGATATCGAGGGTGAAGACGCCGAGGCAGTTGGGCCCGACGATCCGCATGCCGCTGTCGCGGGCGATGCGGCCGATCTCGGCCTGGGCGTCGTGGCCGGCGGCGCCGATCTCCGCGAAACCCGAGGTGAAGACCACCGCGCTTTTAACGCCCGCATCGGCGCATTCCCGGATCACATCCAACGCGACCGACGCCGGAACCGAGATGACGGCGCTGTCCACGGTCTCCGGTACCGCCTTGATGCTGGGATAAGCCTTCAGGCCCTGCACGGTCTCGCGGCCCGGATTCACCGGATAGAGATTGCCCTGGTATTTGCCCTGCAACATCGAGAAGACCGGCCGTCCGCCGATCCTGGACGGCTCGTCGGAGGCTCCGATAACGGCGACGGACTTTGGCCGCATAAGCGGGTCGAGGGAATGTGCCATGTGCGGTGTTCCTGAAAGCAGGCGGCGGGAAGGCAACGATATTCAAATCCGCCCCCGTGGGAAACCGTGAAGTGCGATCGGTGCACGGGCAAGGCCGCCAACCGAAGCCTCGCGATCTTCAACACGGCAGCATCAAGGCTCGGCCCTGCCTTGCGCCAGGGCGAAGGGAACGGCGGATTGCGCGGAACGACGGATGCGACCCTTTCACACCACGAACCGCCGCCCTGGCGAAAGGCAGGGCCTTGCACCGTTGCCGGCAGCCGGTATCACTTGCGTTCTATCGCGTGGAAGCATCGAGGTTTGGCCCTACCTTACGCCAGGACGACGGGAGTAGAGAATATAAAAAGGATAATTAAAACTTGTATTTATGAACTTTTTTCAACTCATCTCTTCATCTTTGCGCGCGCCCATCGTTCCTCCTTCTGATCGAGGCTGGCCTCGGCCGGGCTGATGCCGAGATCGGTGTCGAGCATGTCCTCGACCGCGCGGAAGCGGGACTCGAACTTGCCGTTGGTCCGCCGCAGGGCGGTCTCGGGATCGACTCCGAGGTGACGGGCGAGATTGACGCAGGCGAACAGCAGATCGCCCATCTCATCCTCTACGGCATCGCCGTTGATTTCGCCGGCGGCAAGTTCATCGGTCAACTCGTCGAGTTCCTCGCGGATCTTGGCGATGACCGGCGGGGTTTCCGGCCAATCGAAACCGACCCGCGCCGCCCGGCGCTGAAGCTTCACCGCGCGCATCAGAGCGGGGTAGGCGACGCTGACCCCGTCGAGAGCGCTCGGCCTGGCGCCAGCCTCGGCGGCCTTGGCCGCGCGTTCGGCGGCTTTCTGTTCCTCCCAGGCAAGGGTTTGCGCGGCCGCGCCGTCGATCTCCGCCGCGCCGAACACGTGGGGATGTCGGCGGATCATTTTCCCGGTGATCGCATCGGCAACGGCGTCGAAGTCAAAATGTCCGGCTTCCTCGGCCATGCGCCCGTGATAGACGACCTGCAGCAGCAGATCACCGAGCTCGTCCTTGAGGGCGGCAAAATCGCCCTGGGTGATCGCCTCGGCAACCTCGTAGGCCTCCTCGATCGTATAGGGCGCGATGGTTTCGAAAGTCTGCTCCAAGTCCCAGGGACAGCCACCTTGCGGGCTTCTGAGCGCCGCCATGACCCGGATCAGACGCTGAATCGGGGGCAGACCGGGATCGGGAATCGGCAGAGGGGCGCCGGGCTCTCGCGATGGCATGAGTTTTGCTCCTGAGGAATGTCCGAAAATTCTAAGAAAAAACGACTCGTATTTTAGTGATCGACGGTTCCATGATCCTCGGCATGCATGAGTGCGGCCGCGGGATCAAGGTCTTTCATCGGCGGATCATCCCGTGCCCGCCCAAGCGGCCACGCGCGAGGCGTCTTTTGGGGAGCATGAATATGCAAGTCGAAGATGTCTGGTTCGATAAGGGCGAGGTTCTCTACAACGAGGGCGACAAGCTTGAGGTGGTGTTGTTCATCGAATCAGGCGAAATCGAATTTTACCGTCAGCGCGGCGACCGGAAGATCTTCGTTCAAAAGGTTTCCCGCGGCTTTTTTGCCGGGGAAATCGGATTTCTCGAAAACAAGGCGCAGCCGATGAGCGCAAGAGCGCTCTCTGATGTCCATTGCGTGGCGGTGCGGAGCTCCCAATTGGATGGGGAACTGTCAAAGATATCACCGCTGGTCCGCGCGCTCCTAATTAATCTGACCCGCAAGCTGCGCCATGTTACCGACACGACCTATGGCCGCGTCGAACGGTCTGAGGATCGCGTGAAGCTCTGAGGGGAGCGGACGGATGTCCTTGGTCTGTGTCGATCTTGTGATCGCATAATGTATATTATGGGAAATAATATATATCGTAAAATCAATACGTTGATGCCAAATTGTCGGACTACGACAAAATATCAGGGATTCCCGATCGCCCCTGTCTCAACGGTACTCGATCTTGGCGGCCGGGCATTTGCCGTCCTTGTCGATCATCGCCTTCAGGACCGTGCGCATGTTCGAATCTCCGAAGGCCTTACTGAACTGCAGCATCTGGTTCGGCGCGCGAAGCAGCACGCCGTGCTTTTTGCAGAGCGCCATCAACTCGCGCAGAAACTCCTTCGCCTCCTCGCGGCTGAGCTGATTCTTTTGATGCTGCTTGGCAAGGTCGCCTAGAAGGCTCGGGTCGATCATGTGGAAATTCCGGCAAATCGTGGGTCATCATAAGCGATGAGCAGACTAGCACTCGAAGAGGCTTTGAAGAAGCCGGGCCGGATCATGACCTGGCATGCCGGTGCCAATAGCCGCTCGCACAAGACGTCCCGACGCCAGGACTATATCACCGTGCTGCCGCGCGAGTTGGTGAACTCACCCATCTGGTCGGCTCAACCACCGATGTCTTCGAGTTCCTGGAGCTGTTCCTGGACGAGCTCCTCCATGAGCAGCTCTATGGAGAAAACGCCGAGGATTCGAAAACCGCGTCGCCGGTTTTGCTAACAATGCAAGGCTATTTCGTCCGTTTTCTCGAGTTCTACGTTAAGGAAACGCCACCCGCAGGCGGCGGCTTCAGCGGGGTCGGAACCTCGTGGCTGGACGCCCGCAAACGGCGCGATCCGCGTTGGCTGATCCTGGCCAACCAGAATGTCCGCCGGCTCGCCGATTGCTATCATTCCTTCGAGCGGCTGCTTGACGTGGCCGAACGCGTGGCGCGGCGGCATAACCTGGTGATGGATCTGGAGCATGCCCGCAACGGCTTTCGCACCATGCTGCGGCGGCGGGCCGAGGCGATGGGCGAGGCGCCGTATCTGTCGCTCCTGGATTGTGCTCCCCTCGCCCCGGTGCCTGTGACACCGGAGCCGGCCCACGATCCCCGGGATATCTGGTACGTTTAAGGGGCGGGGCACAGGGATGACCGCTCCCTAGCTATCGCGTGGTCGCTCGATCAGCGTGTCTTCAATCGCCAGCATGTCCATGCCGGTGCGCAGGAAACAATCCAGCGCCTCGGTCGGCGTGGCGACGATCGGTTCGTTCTCGTTGAACGAGGTATTGAGCAGCATCGGGATGCCGGTAATCTCTTGGAACTCCCGGATCTGCGCGTGGTAGAGCGGGCAGTCCTCGCGGTTCACGGTCTGGAGCCGTCCGGTTCCGTCGACATGAACCACGGCCGGAATCCGGTCCCGCATTTCCGGGCGGACCATCAGCACCTGGCTCATGAACGGCACGTCCACGGCGCCGAGAAACCAGTCATCGGCCGCCTCGCGCAGCACAGAGGGCGCGAAAGGCCGGAACGGCTCCCGCAGCTTGATCTTGGCATTCAGAATCTCGCGCATGCCGGCCCGGCGCGGGTCGGCCAAGATCGATCGATTGCCGAGCGCCCTCGGCCCCCATTCCATTGCGCCCCGGGACCAGCCGACGACCCCGCCACCTGCAATCCGTTCGGCGACGGCCCGGATCAACTTGCCGCTATCGGAAAACCGCCGGACGGAACACCGCGCGTCCGCGAGATCGCCCCCGCGCTCCGACACCGCCGACGTCACGGCCGCGGCATCAAAAGCTGGGCCGAGATCGGCGCGCCGCATCTCAACGCGCTTGGCCTCGGGATCGAGCGCGAGCCTCCCCAGAAGTGCCGCTCCAACAGCGCCGCCCGCATCACCCGGCGCGGGCGGTATGTAGAGATGCTCCACGCCAGCTTCCTCGGTGAGCTTGCCGTTCGCGGAGGAGTTCATCGCGCAGCCCCCGGAGAGGCACAAGGTGGTGCTCCCTTCCCGCTTCAACGCGGTCGCGACATATCCGTGCAAGGCCCGTTCATACTGGCGCTGGACCGAGGCCGCGATGGCCAGGTGGCGGTCAGTCAGGTTTTCCTCCGGCTGCCTTGCCGGGCCCAAAAGCGCGACCAGGGCCTCGCTATAGGCGGCATCAAGCTCCGGCGTCCCGTTGTTCCAAGTCAACGCAAGGCCTTCTGTGTGATGCCGGAACATCGAGAGGTTCAGCTTGAATTTCCCCGCCTCCGAAAGCTGGAGGATCTGCTCCATGGCCTCCATCATCTCCGGCGCCCCATGACCCGCTAGTCCCATGACCTTGTATTCGTCGCCATAGTTCGCAAAGCCGAGAAACTGCGTCATCGCCAGATAGAAGGTGCCGAGGGAATGCGGAAAATACACTTGGTCCGAGGTTCGGATCGTGTTGCCCTGGCCATGGCCACGCATGGCGCTGGTGAAATCACCGAAACCGTCGACGGATACGAGGGTTGCCTCTGCGAAGGGCGAGACAAGAAAGCTGCTCGCGAGATGACAGCGATGATGTTCAAAGCCCCGAAGGCGCGCGCTGATCAGGGACGGATCGACGCCGAGGATTTCGGCGATCCCATCCGCGATCGTGGTGATCCCGCGCCGCGCACGCCACCGGTCCCGCAGCATTGACCAGCTCGGAGTTCGCGACAGGGCGAACCGGATCCGCCGGGCGAGATTTGCGTTGGGTCTACGGTTGACGGCGATCATGTCGAGATAAGCAATTTTTATTATTATAAATAAAAAAATAAAATATATAAGGATATTTATTATATTAAACGTACTATATTTAATGGACGTTATTCATTGTGGGGAATTTCACCCAATCACAAGAATGTTTCGGAGAAAAATCCCGTAAATAGTATATTTATAATATTTTTATATACTCTCCATTTTTATGGTTTATGAAGCGAAAATATATCCGAACAATGCGTATAAAGCTCCGTCCGAGTGTAATTTTTGAACATCAGCATTCCATAGGATGCGGTCAATATCGATGTGCAGCACCCGGCCGGCGCGATCAGACGGCGGATATTCCCGGGGCAATGCTTCATTGAACCGCCCTCAACCGATACAATCCCCTGAAGATAATCGACGGTTGGCGTGGGAGGCGGAGCGATGCACGACTTGGTGATCAAGGGGGCGCGGGTGGTCGATGGGCTCGGCAATCCGGAACAACCGGTTTGCGTGGCCGTTCGGGACGGGCGGATCGCGGAGATCGGCAAAATAACCGAAAGCGCCGCCCGGACGGTCGACGCCGACGGCCTGGTTTTGGCGCCCGGCGTCATCGATACCCACACCCATTATGATGCCCAGATGACGTGGGATTCGACCGCCTCACCCTCCCCCTCGCTCGGTGTGACAACCGTGGTGATGGGCAATTGCGGTTTCGGAATCGCGCCTTGTCCGCCGCATCTGCGCGAGACCGTCGCCTCCAACCTTTCGGTGGTCGAGGGAATGGACCTGAACGCGCTGGTCACCGGTATTGACTGGGGCTTCGAGACCTTCCCGGAATACATGGAGTTCCTCAGGACCAAGGGCGTCTATCCGAACACTGCGGTCCTCGCCGGCCATTCGGTGACCCGGACCGCCGTCATGGGCAAGGAAGCCTCCGAGCGCGCCGAGCCGACGGATGCCGAGATGGCGGCGATGAAGAACGCGGTGAAGGAGGCGCTCGACGCGGGCGCCATCGGTTTCGCCTCGTCCTTCTCGCCCAATCACATGGGCTGGCAGGGCGTTCCGATGCCCTCGACCATCGCCAGTGACGACGAGGTGCGCGCCCTTGCCGGGTTGATGAAAGGGCGCGGCCGAGCCGTCTTTCAGATCGCCTCCGGAGCGCGTGGCACGGTCGAGGTAATGGAGAGTATCGCCGAGGCAAGCGGCGGCTCGGTCTTCATGACCACGGCGCTCACCATGTACAACGAGGCGCTGCCGGGACGGGCGCATGAGATCCTGGATGCCTGCGCCGCCGCCCGGGCGCGTGGTAACGGCGTCTATGCCCAGGTGACCTGCCAGCCCTTCTCAATGGATTTCACCCCCGCCAACCCCTATCCGTTCTACAGCCACGATGCCTTCGCGGCGATCAAGGCGGCCCCACCCGAGGTGCTGGCCAAGGCCTATGCCGATCCGTCTTTCCGCGCCACGTTCCGCGCCAATCTCGCCGCGCCGAAACCGGGCGGGATCTTCTACGGCGACTGGAACAAGGTTGAAATCACGCTTCCGGCCGAAGCGCGGAACAAGGCGCTGACCGGCAAGACCGTCGCCCAGATCGCGGCGGAAAAGGGCGGCGACCCGGTTGACACCTATTGCGAGCTGGCGTTGGACGAGAATCTGGAGACCACGATCGTCGGCCGGTTTCTCAATGCCGCCGATGACGGGGTGGCGGGGATTCTCCGGCACAAGTCCGGCGTGGTGTCGCTTTCCGATGCCGGCGCGCATCTGATCTTCATGTGCGATGCCGGCTTCGCGACCTATTTCCTCGGCCACTGGGTGCGCGAGCAAAAGACCTTTGATCTGGTGGAGGGGATCCGGCGGCTGACCAGCCATCCGGCGGCGCTCTACGGGATCAAGGACCGCGGACGCATCGCGGTCGGTGCCCATGCGGATCTGTTGATGTTCGATCCCGACACCGTCGGCATGTCCGGCCCGACCCGGGTCAACGATCTGCCCGGCGGCGGCACCCGCACCGTGCGCTCTCCCACCGGCATCCACGGCGTCTGGGTCAACGGCACCAAGGTCTTCGGCGACGAGGGCTATGCCGACATTCCCAAAGGCCCGGGTCACGTCCTCGACAGCTTCAACCCGCCGGCGTTGGTTTAGGGGGCCGGTCTGGCGCTCCGCAAGGCGGGGCCCACCGTATCCCGTCGCCCTGGCGCAAGGCAGGGCCAAGCCCCGCTAGCGCCGCGTGACGGATAAGATCTTGCCAATCCTGGGAAAATCCGGAACCGAGGCTGATGGACAGGCCCTTTCGAAGACCCTGCCTTGCGCCAGGGCGACGGTAAGCAATTGACCTGATCCAAGCAGTGGTCGAGAACACCCAACGCCGGACTTTTTTCCGGCCAAGCCTCTCACTCAAACCCCCGCCGCGCTTCTTCCCGCGATCCTGCCGAACACCGCGCCCGAGACCAGGCCGGTGCCGCCGGGATAGTTGAAATGGAACAGGCCGCCCACCATCTCGCCGCAGCAGAACAGGCCCGGGATCGGGCGCCAGTCGGTGCCGATGACCTGGGCGTTCTCGTCCACCTTCAGGCCGCCGAAGGTGAAGGTGATGCCGCCGGTGGCCGAATAGGCGACGAAGGGCGGCTTGTCGAGCCGCAGCGCCCAGTTGGTCTTATCAGGCGTGAGGCCCGTCGTCGACAGCCCGTCCTTTTTCGACGGATCGAATTCCGCGTCGTCGCAAGCGGCGTCGTTATAGGCATGGAGGGTGCGCACCGCCTGGGGCCGGTTGTCGATCTCCAGCTTCTCGACCAGTGCCTCCAGGGTGTCGGCCTCGATCGGAACGCTGGTGGAATAGCGCGGCTCCAGAAGGTGGATGGTCTTCTGATCGAAGATCTGCCAGGCGAGCGAGCCCGGCTGGCGCAGGATCTCGCCGCCGTATTTGGCGTAGGTGTAGAGCCCGACATCCTCGCCCTCGTCGCAGAAGCGCAGGCCGTCCCGGTTGATCATCACCCCATAGGGATAGGAGAGCCGGTTCGACTTATCGGTGCGGCCGCGGTCGGCGAAATCCGGCCATTCATTGGAGATCGGCGTCGAGTGCCGGCCCGACCACTGGCCCCAGGGCAGCGCGCCCAGGGCCAGCGCCATGCGCAGCCCGTCGCCCTGGTTGTGGGCGGTGCCGCGCACCTTGGCGTGATCCCAGGGCGGCGCCAGATACTGCGAGCGCCATTGGGCATTGGCCTCGAAACCGCCGCAACCGAGCACCACCGCCTTGGCGCTGATCTCCTCCAGCCCGTCCGGCCCCTTGGCGACGACGCCGACCACCCGGCCCTTCTTGTCGCGGAGCAGGTTGTCGGCGGCGGTCTCGTAACGGATTTCGATGCCGTTCTTTTCGGTGGTCTTGAACCAGTGGGTCGAGAGGCCGATACCCTCATGTTCGGCGCGGATGATCGCGCCTTTCTGCCATTTGATGCGGTTGCCGACCTTGATGCCCGAAAGCGTCGTCGCCGGCTCCATCGGAATGCCGCCGACTTCATGCGCCCATTTGATCGCCTCGAAGGAATTGTCGATCAGGATTGTCGCAAGCTCACGATCGGTTTTGCCGTGAGTCACCCGGAGCAGATCGCCCCACATGTCGTCCTTGGTGTAGGAGAGCACATCCTCGAAGAATCCGGGGATCTTGTCGCCGGCATCCGGGACCATCGCCTTCAGGTCCTGAGGGTCATCGAAAGCGATCCGGAACAGGCCGCCGGAAAAGAAGGTATTGCCTCCGCGTTCCTGACGGTTGGCCTTCTCCAGCACCAGCACCTTGGCCGCGCCGTTTTCCTTGGCCGAGTTCGCGGCCGCAAGCGCGGCATTGCCTGCGCCGACAACGATCACATCATAATCCGGCATCGAATGGTCCTCCCGAGATGTGGAAATAGCATAGCCGGACGGACAGCGCTCGCCTCGTCCGGATTGGGCTCGGCGCTGAAGCGAATGATCGTAATGCTGATCGAGCCCGGGACGGTTTCTCCAAATCGTTGCTTGGCGCAAGGCGGGGCGATGGTAACATTTACTTCATGCCCCCCACTGAGATTCCGCCGAGCCTTGCCATTCACCGTCGGGAAACGGTAGTGATTGAACTTGAAACACGGGAGATGACGCGATGTCGCTAGCCGCTGAAAAAGCCGTCGAGCCAGTCGTCCTGCGCGAGGACCGTGATCAAGTCGCCTGGCTTACGTTGAACCGACCGGGCGCCTACAACGCGCTTTCCAGCGAATTGATCGCCGGTCTGCAGGAAGCGCTGGATACGATTGCCAGGGACCGTTCCATCAAGGTGGTGGTCCTGCGCGGCGCCGGCCGCGGTTTCTGCGCCGGCCATGATATGAAGCAAATGCAGGCCAATCGCAGCGAAACCTACTATCGGACGGTTTTCGGCAATTGCGCCCGCATGATGATGACGCTTAAGGAGATTCCGCAGCCGGTCATCGGCGCGGTCCACGGCATCGCCACGGCCGCGGGTTTGCAATTGCTTGCAAGCTGCGATCTTGCAATCGCCGAGGAAAATGCGCGGTTCGGCACCCCGGGCGTGAATATCGGTTTGTTCTGCTCTACCCCGATGGTTGCGATTTCGCGCAAGGTTCAGCGCAAGAAGATGATGGAAATGCTGCTGACCGGCGAAACCCTGGACACCGCCGAAGCCCTGGCCCAAGGCCTGATCAACAAAGCGGTGCCCGCCGACCAGCTGGAGAACGCGGTGACCGAGATGGCGGCGAAGATCGTCTCCAAGTCTGCGGCCGTCGTGAAAATCGGCAAGCTGGCCTTCTACAAGCAGCTAGAGATGTCGCTTGCCGACGCCTACGCCTATACCGGCGACGTCATGACCCAGAACATGTTCTTTGACGACGCCACCGAGGGAATGAACGCCTTCATCGACAAGCGCCCGCCGGTCTGGAAAGGCAAATAACCATGGACAGTGCCGACCGCTCCCCGCTTGTCGATCATGACGCCTACCCAGACGCCTACATCAAGGCGATCCTTTCCGATGTACGCACCATCGCCATGGTCGGCGCCAGCCCGAACTGGAGCCGTCCCTCGAATTTCGCGATGAAGTATCTTCAGGCCAAGGGCTACAAGGTCTATCCGATCAATCCGGGCGTCGCCGGCTCGGAAATCCTCGGCGAGCGCGTCTATGCGAGCCTCGATGAATTGCCCGAGACCGTCGACATGGTCGACATCTTCCGCAATTCCGAGGCCGCCGGACCGATTACCGACGAAGCGGTGGAGCACGGCGCCAGGGTCGTGTGGCTCCAACTCGGCGTGCGCAATGACGCGGCGGCGGCAAGGGCGGCTTCGCGCGGCGTGCTGGTGGTCATGGACCGCTGCCCGAAGATCGAGTTCTCGCGGCTGTTTGGAGAGCTTTCCTGGCACGGCTTCAATTCCAACGTCATATCCTCCAAGCGACGCCCCGTCGGCCGCGCCGAGGCTCCGGCTAATGACGCGGCGCCGGCCGCCAAACCGAATGCGCCAGTCCAGGCCGGTTTCGAGACACGGGCGATCCATGCCGGCGCCTCGCCGGATCCGACGACGGGGGCCCGCTCGACGCCGATCTTCCAGACCACCGCCTTCGTCTTCGACGATGTCGATCACGCGGCATCGCTTTTCAATCTGCAGACCTTCGGCAACATCTACGGCCGCCTCTCCAACCCCACGACCGCGGTCCTGGAGGAGCGGATCGCCAGCCTCGAGGGTGGGCGCGGGACCACCTGCACCGCGTCGGGTCACTCGGCGCAACTGGTGGCGCTTCTGCCGCTAATGGAACCGGGCGACCGGATCGTCGCCTCGACCAAGCTCTATGGTGGCTCGATCACCCAGTTCGGCAAGACGTTCAAGAAGTTCGACTGGCACTGCACTTTCGCCGACATGGACGACATGACCGCCGTCAGGGCAGCGGCGGCGCAACCCGGCGTGAAGGCGATCTACGCCGAATCCCTCGCCAATCCGGGCGGGGTGATCACCGATATCGAGGCGCTGAAAGCGGTCGCCTCCGACGTCGGCGTGCCGCTGATCATCGACAACACCATGGCGACGCCCTATCTCTGTCAGCCGATCCGCCACGGCGCCGACATCGTAATCCATTCGACGACCAAGTTCCTCTCGGGGCACGGCAACGCCATGGGCGGCGCGATCGTCGACTCCGGTCAGTTCGACTGGTTCCAGAACGACAAGTTCCCGGCGCTTTCCAAGCCGGAACCCGCCTATCACGGCCTCACCTTCTTCGAAACCTTCGGCGACCTTGCCTATACGACCTACGGTCATTCGGTGGGCTTGCGCGATCTCGGGCCGACCATGGCGCCGATGAACGCGTACCTGACGATCATGGGCACCGAGACCCTGGCGCTCCGGATGCAGCGGCATGTGGAGAACGCCAAGGCGGTGGCCGAGTTCCTGGACAGCCATTCCAAGGTCTCCTGGGTCTCCTATGCCGGGCTCCCAGCCTCGCCCTATCACGCGCTCGCCAAAAAATATCTGCCCAAGGGCGCCGGCTCGGTCTTCACCTTCGGCATCAAGGGCGGCTTTGAGGCGGGCGTGAAATGCGTGCAGAGTTGCGAGCTGTTCAGCCATCTGGCGAATATCGGCGACACCCGTTCGCTGATTCTGCATCCGGCCTCGACCACCCACCGTCAGCTCACCGAGGAACAGCGCGCGGCCGCCGGCGCCGGAGACGACGTGATCCGGCTCTCGATAGGTCTTGAGACCGTGGACGACATCATCGCCGATCTGGAGCGGGCCCTCGCATGACCGATATGACCCCCAACATTCCTGAAGTCGTTGAGGAAGTCCGCGCGAAGTTCGAGGCCTACGAGCAGGCGCTGATCGACAAGAATGTCGATGTTCTGGACGAGACCTTCTGGAACAGCCCGCTGACCATTCGTCTCGCGATGCATGAGCACGGCTATGGCTTCGATCAGATCCACGCCTTCCGGGTCGCCCGCAAGCCGGGTCCGGGCATCAAGGAAAAGCGCCTGCGCCTCGACATCCTGACCCTCGGCCGCGATTTCGCCAGCGTCAGCCTGGAATTCAAGGTGCGCGGCAAGGACCTGACCGGCCGCCAGTCCCAGACCTGGGCCCGCATCCCCGGCGAAGGCTGGAAAGTGGTCTTCGCCCATGTCTCAACGACCGACGGCAAGCCGCTTTGGTAGGAGGACGGACAAGTTATTTCCGTCGCCCTGGCATAAGGCAGGGCCCGCCCTCTCCCGTCGCCCTGGCGTAAGGCAGAGCCCACCCGCTCCCGTCGCCCTGGCGTAAGGCACGGCCCACCTTTTCCCGTCGCCCTGGCGTAAGGCAGGGCCCTGAACAGGACCTCTCCGCCTGCCTCGGTTTACTTTTTTCCCGGCAACCAAACACCAGCCGGTCACGCGGCGCCATTGGAGCTTGGCCCTGCCGTGCGCCAGGGTGGCGGAGAAGAGTGGGGGCGGAGACCCCCGGCTCCTGCCCCTAGACCGCGTCCTTTTCCGCTCCATAGGGTGCAATGTCCCTTGGGTCGGTGAAGACGTGGATCAGGGCCGGGCCGTCATGGGCGAGCGCGGCGGCGAAGGCGGGGCGCCATTCCTTGGTGGTTCTCACCGTCCAGGCGGCGGCGCCGTAGCCCTCGGCGAGCTTGGCGAAATCGGGGCTGTCCATGACCGTGCCGAAGGCGTGATCGCTGCCGTACTTGTCGAGTTGGCCCTTCAGGATCGATCCGTGAACATTATTATCGCAGATCACGACTTTGATCGGCAGGCGCTCCCGCGCCGCCGTGGAGAGCTCCTGGCCGCTCATCAGGAAGCTGCCGTCGCCGGCAAAGGCGACAATCGGGCGGTCGTCATTCGTCGCCAGCGCCGCGCCGATGGCGCCCGGCAACCCGGCACCCATCGCGCCGCAGGCGCTGCCGCCCTGGGTCAAGGCCGCGCGGAAATGAAAGAAGCGGTGGACCCAGCGGGCCGAACTGCCGGCATCGGTCAGCACGACCGCGTTTTCCGGCAGCATTGCCCGGGTTTCCGCCGCCACCACGGCGAGATCGACCTCGCCGAACGCCGGATAGCTTCCGACAGCGGAGAACGCCGCAAATTCGGCATGCGCGGCATCACGCCAGGCCAACCGTCCGGCGGCGGGCGCGGCGAGTTTGCCTGACACCGCGCCGAGCGCCGGAGCCACATCCGCCTGCACCTGGCGGGGGGCGCCGAACCGTGCCAGCACCGCCGGGTCGGGATGCAGATGCGCCCAGTCGCGGTTCCCGGCGGTCATCGCTTCCTCGCGGCTGGTGATCCCGTCGAGCCGGCTGCCGACCACGCAAAGGAAATCCGCCTCGGCCACCAACCGGTCCTGATAGGAGACGGGATTGATCTCCAGATGCCCGGCGTAGCCGGGATGCAGATTGTCGAGCACGTCCTGACAGCGGTACCCGCAGAGCAGCGGCGCACCGGACGCCTCGACGAAGGCGAGCAGGGCCTCACGCGCGCCGGGCTGGCGCGCCAGCTCGCCCGCCAAGATGAGCGGCCGCTCCGCCGCGTTCAGGGCGGCGGCCAGATCGTCGGTCGCCGCCGCCTCGGCGCTGATCGCGGCGCGGTGGACAGCCCCCTTCTCCGCCGGCGCCGGCACGTCGACTTCGCCGAAGTCGCGGGGCATGACGACGACCACCGGCCCCGGACGCCCGGAGACCGCGATCTCCACCGCCATGCGCGCCAGTTTAGCCAGTTCGCCGGCGTCGCGCGGCTCCAGCACCGCCTTCGACATCGAGGCGAAGGCGCTGTGCGGGTCGATCTCCTGGAACGCCTCGCGGCCCTTCATGTGGCTGCGCACCTGGCCGATGAAGAGGATCATCGGTACCGAGTCCTGATAGGCGGTGTGCAAGCCGATCGAGGCATTCGTCGCGCCCGGCCCCCGGCTGACGAAAACCGCGGCGGGAAAGCCTCGGATCACGCCATAGGCGTTCGCGGCCAGGGTGCCGCCGCCTTCCTGGCGGACTGAGACCAGACGCACCCGGTTCCGGTTGAGGCGCAGAGCCTCCAGGACCGGCAGAAAGCTCTCTCCGGGCACGGTGAAGGCGGTGTCGACACCGGCATCGATCAAGGCCCCGACCAGGGCCGCTCCTGCTTCCATCATTCCCCCTCCCGGCCCGCCGCCCGCATGCCTTACGCCGCCGGGGGAACCGTGCCCTCTCTCGGATCGATCGGCACCATGCCGGCCAATCCGGTCTCTTGTTCCAAAAGCGCGGCGGCGGCAAGCAGATCCGCCTCGCCATAGGGCCGGCCGACCATCTGCAGCCCGACCGGCCGCCCGTCGCCGGTGAAGCCGGCCGGCAGTGATAGCGCGGGAGAGGCACTGAGGGTGATCGCGGACGTGATAAGCGATCCGGCGATGTAGTTGTCGACGGGCTGGCCGTCGATCACCGGCGGATAGCGCAGCGCAACGTCGAAGGGCGGGACCGGCGTGCAAGGCAGCAGCAACAGATCATGGGTCTCCATGAATGCCGCCATCCGGCCATAGAATGCCGACCGTTCCCGCTCCGTCCAGGCGATCTCGGACGCGGTGAGGCGCAGGCCTTTTTCGGTGTTCCAGATGATGTCCTGCTTCAGCAGGTCCCGGTTGTCCTGGAGGTCCTTCTCGCGGTTCACGACAAAGATCAGCGCGCGAAGAATCTGAAACGCCTCATCGATCCGGCCCGGGTCCGGACAGGCCTCGACCACCTCGACGCCGAGGCGTTCGAACTTGCGGGCCGCCGCCTCGCAGATCTCGCGCACCTCCCGGTCGACGGCGGCGGCCCCTCCGAGATTGCCGGTCCAGGCGACGCGCTTGGGACGCCGGGCCTTTTCGCCGGCCAGCGCCTGTTCGACGGCGGCGAGAAACGGCTGATCCGGTGCACGCCGGGTCATCGGATCGCGCGGATCGACCCCCGCCATGGTGTCGAGAAACAACGCCAGATCACCGACATCGCGGGCCATCGGCCCCTCTACCGAGCTCGGGCTGAAGAGATTGGAGACCGTGCCGCGCGTTACCCGGCCGGGACTGGGACGCAAACCCACCACCGAACAGAAAGCAGCCGGCTTGCGCAGCGATCCGCCATGGTCAGAGCCATGCGCCAGCCAGATCTCTCCTGTCGCCAATGCCACCGCCGAGCCGCCGGAGGACCCGCCGCAGGTAAGCGACGTGTTCCACGGGTTCAACGTGCGCCCGAACACCTCGTTGAAGGTGTTTCCGCCGGCGCCGAACTCCGGTGTGTTGGATTTGGCGAGCACGATCCCGCCACGGCTCTCGATCCGCTCGACCAGCGGATGCGAGGTCTCGGGCACCCGGTTCGCGTGGATCGGCGAGCCGCGCGTGGTACGCACACCCGCGACATCCATGAGATCCTTGATCGCCACCGGAAGCCCGTGCAGCCTGCCGCGCTTGTCGCCGTCGCCAATGTCGGTCAGCCGCGCCGCATGCTCGCGCGCCCGGTCGGGACAGAGCGTCGGCAAGGCGTTTACCGCAGGCTCCACGGTGGCGATCCGATCCAGCGCGGCGTCGATAAGGTCAAGGGGCGTTACCTCTCCCGCGCTCAGCAGCCGGACCGCCTCGCGGGCAGAAAGCCGGGTCAGTTCGTTCAGTCCAGGCATGGCCGGTTTTCCGTTGCAGGCTGTTGAAACACCAAACAAGAGCTTTCGAGACGCGCGCCACGGTGCGCTCCTCAGGGTGAGAGAGCTATTCCTCTCCCGGTCTCAAACGTTCCTCATCCTGAGGCGGCGCGTTAGCGCCGTCTCGAAGGGTCTATTGCCCATGATATCCTTCCCTACTTGATCTTCCTCGCGATGAACGCCCCGGCCTCGGCGATCGCCTCTCGGCCCTCGGACAGGACCGGGGCGAAGAGCTGCCAGACATGGATCATCCGATCCCAGACCTGCAATTCCACGCTGACGCCGGCGGCTTTGAGTTTCTCGGCGAGGCGGGTCGAATCATCGAGCAGGGTCTCGGCGTCGCCAACCTGGATCAGGATCGGCGGCAGCCCCGAGAGATCGGCATGCAGCGGGCTCGCCAGGGGCTGCTTGGGATCACCGCCGGCCATATAGAGGCCGGTGTACCAGAGCAGCGGTTCCTTCTGGACCATCGGATCAACCGCGGCCCGGCTGTGCATCGACTCCCCCTCGCCCAGCAGATCGACCCAAGGCGAGAAACAGACGGCGGCGGCGGGAAGCTGAATGCCCCGGTCGCGCAAAGCGAGAAGCGTCGCGACGGTCAACCCGCCGCCGGCGGAATCTCCCGCGATCACCACATGCTCGGCCTTCACGCCACTTTCCAGGAGCCAGCGATATCCGGTGACCGCGTCCTCGAGCCCGGCCGGAAACGGATGCTCGGGCGCCAGGCGATACTCCATCGAGAGCACCCGCGCGCCGGATGCCTTGGAAAGGTCATAGGCGAGAACACGGTGCGTGTTAACGCTGCCGATGACATACCCACCGCCGTGCAGATAGTAGATGCAGCGCGCCGCATCCGCGCCCGGCGCCGCGATGAACGCCCCCTTGGCGCCGCCGGCGTCGACCGGCTCGCTGAGGATATCCACCGGCGCGGGCAGGAAGTCCGCGATCCTGCCGAACCGTTCGCGCAGCAGCTCCGGCGTCGGATTTTCCGGCCTCGGACGCGAGGTCAGCAGATCGACCAGCGATTTCAGTTCCAGATCCGTCATGGTTTTCCCCTTACTCCGCCACCTGGTTGCGGGCCTCGTCGGTTTTGCTGAACACCATCTGCAGCCCGATATCCATGGTTCCCGCTCGCACGGTCATTGATCCGGCGCCCAGTGTTCCACGAATGACCTTGGCTCGAAAGGATGGCGAGCCCGGCATGCCGCGATATCCCATGAAGGCTTGGATGGGTCGCGACACGGCTGTTGAGAGTAATTGGAACGACACCATTTCAGATGCAGGCGTTACCGATTATGATACAGCGATAATGACGATAGATATCGACACTGCGCTTGCGCCCATCGGAGAGTTTGAGGCGCGGTCCCGGGATTTCGCGGCGTTCTGGTTTTCTCTGCCGAAAATTGACCTCATCCCGCGTCGCGAAGCCTTCAAACCGGAACAGATTCCACATCTTCTTCCCAACCTGGTGATTCACGAGATCCTCTCGCCCGAGCTCATCCGTCTGCGGCTCTCCGGGACGGCGGTCGATCATCACTACGGCCAGACGGTAACAGGCCGGAACTATCTGGATTTTGTCGAACCGGAGCGCCGTCCGGCAGCGTCGCGCGCCATTCGCAAAATTTGCGAGCATCCGGCTGGCATGCTGGTTCATCTCCGTTCCGCGACGGTGTCAGGCCGGATTCAAACCAGGGAGTCAATCGCGTTTCCGATGCGCGATTCGGACGGTCGCGCGACCCTGGTGTATTTCTGCTCCGGCAATGCGCGCGAACGGTCAAACGACAGCGCTCCGCAGGACGCGCTGAAGGTCATGGAGGTCATGCGGCGGCAGTATATCGACATCGGCGCCGGCTTGCCCGAGATCGAGGGGTAGGACGGCACCCGCAGACCGCTAAACGGATGAAACCGGCCCCCGCGACAGCCGGAAAATTCCGTGTAAAAATAGGCGCCTGAGCCTTGCAGCCCCCAACCCGGACCGAACCCGACACTTGACCGACCACACCGCACATTCCTCGGAATCGTTCGTTCGCCGCTACGTCATGCTGGCCACGCTGACATTCGTGACCATGCTTTATACGATGACGGTGATGATCGCGAATGTGGCTCTGCCGAAGATGCAGGGCACCTTCGCGGCGACGGTGGATCAGATCGCGCTGGTGCTGACCTTCAATATCGTCGCGACGGCGGTGGTCACCCCGGCCTCGGGCTGGCTCGCCTCCAGGTTCAGCCGGCGCTCCCTGATGCTGTATTGCGCGATCGGCTTCACCATCGCCTCGGTCTGTTGCGGGCTGGCGCAGAATCTGGAGCAGCTGGTGTTCTTTCGAATCCTCCAGGGCGGGTTCGGGGCGCCGCTGGTGCCGGTCTGCATGGCGATGATCCTGGATATCTTTCCGCGCGAGGAGCACGGCACCGCCACCGCGATCTTCGGCATGGGCGTGGTGTTCGGGCCGATCATCGGGCCGACCGTCGGCGGCTATCTCTCGGAGGAGCTGGGCTGGCGCTGGGTGTTCTTTCTGCTGGTGCCGTTCGGGGTGCTGGCCATCGCCTGCATCATCGCGGTCATCGACGACCGCAAGAAAGCACCGGCGACACGGCTCGACTGGACCGGGCTGATTTCGCTCTCGATCGGGATCGCGGCGCTGCAACTGATGCTGGACCGGGGTCAGCGCCTGGACTGGTTCGACTCGACGGAAATCATTCTGGAAGGCTTGGTGGCGGTGGCGGCGCTCTATATCTTCCTCGCCCATACCTTCACCACCAAATTTCCGTTCCTCGACCCGCGCATTCTGCTCGACCGCAACTACGCGCTCGGCATCATGATCACCTTCCTGTTCGGCATGGTGCTGTGGACGCCGCTGATCCTCTATCCGCCGATGATGCAGGGGTTGCAGAACTACCCCGAGAACGAGATCGGTCTGTTTCTTGCCCTGCGCGGCCTCGGCACGCTGTCCGGCTCAACCCTACTGGCCTTCATCAACCGCTGGTTCGACCCGCGCCTGATCCTGTCCGTCGGGTTCCTGCTGCAAGGCATCGCCGGTTGGTACATGGGGGCATTCGACATCAACCTGTCGGCGTTCGAGCTTGCCTGGACCAATGCGCTGGCCGGCCTCGGGGTCGGGTTCGTCTGGGTGCCGCTGACCCTGATCACGTTTTCCACCCTGGACAAGAGCAAGCTGAACGAGGGTAGCGCCTTCTTCCACCTGGTCCGCAATATCGGCAGTTCGATCTCGATCTCGCTCACCATCGCGCTGGTCATCCAATCCTCCTCCATGAGCTATGCCGACCTGACCGGCTTCGTCTCGATCTTCGGCGAAAGCAGCTCGGTCATGGCCCTGAAGGGTGCGCCGACGCCGGAGAGCGCTCCGGAGCTGATGCGCTTGTCCGGTGAGATTTCGCGCCAGTCACGGATGATCGGCTATATCAACGCCTTCTACCTTTACGCCATTCTGGCCTTTTCGGTGATCCCGCTGATCATGCTCGTGCGGATGCCCAAGCCGGGTGCACCCGCCGCCGCCGAATAGGAGCTACCTATCCGTCGCCCTGGCGTAAGGCAGGATCCGGATTGGGTGTGGCCGTGTGAGGGATTGCACCAAGAACCGCGCGGGCGGCGGAGATCGAGGCCGGCTCGTCCGCTGCCCGGAGCAGGCGGCGCACCTCGTCCGCAGCCGCCATCTGCTCGGCCCTGGCGGTTTTGTCGTCCAGCAACCGGGTGACCGCGAGGCCGAGACGTTCGGGCGTGCACTCGCTCTGAATGAACAGCGGCAGGATCTGCCGCTCGAGGATGCGGTTGGTCAGGATCACCGAGTCCCGGTTCACCAGCAGATGCCCGATCGGTACGGTCAGCGGGTTGACCCGATAGGCTACAACCGTCGGCACCTTCGCCAGACTCAGCTCCAGGGTCACGGTGCCGGAGGTCGCGAGCGCGACGTCGCTGGCGGCGAAGGCATCGGCCTTCCGGCCCGCATCCCGCACCACCGTCACCGGGGTCTTCCAATCGGCGACACCCGCCTCCACCAGATCCGCGACGACGGAAACCGTCGGGATCACCGCATGCAGTTGCGGGTATCGGGTGCGGAGCCGCTCCACGGTACGTCCAAAGACAGGCAGCAGCCGCTTGACCTCGCCAGGCCTGGAGCCCGGCAGCACGGCGATCACAGTGGCGCCGCGGGGAATTTCGAAGCGAGCCCGGAACGCCTTGCCGTCGCCTGCTGGCTGATCGATCGCCGGATGGCCGATGAACGTGGTCGCAAGGCCGTGCCGCTCGAAATAGGGCGGCTCGAACGGGAACAGCACCAGCAGATGATCGAGAAACCTCGCGATCACCTTGGCCCGGCCGGGACGCCAGGCCCAGACCGTCGGCGCCACCATATGGATCAGCGGGATCGCCGGAGCCCCCTTCTCCCGCCGCTTTCTCAAGCGCCGGGCGACCCGCATGGTGAAGGCCTTGGAATCGATCGTGATCAGCGCGGCGGGGTTGCGGCTGATGACATCCTCGACGGTTTCGGCGACCCGTCCCAGCAGGTGCCGCGCGTGCGGCAGGATCTCGAAAACACCCATCACCGCCATTTCGGAGATGGGAAACAGGCTCTCCAGCCCTTCCTCCGCCATGCGATCCCCGCCGAGCCCGGCGAATTGCGCGCGTCCGCCGGTCAACTCTCTCAGACCACGCATCAAACCCGCGCCGAGCACATCGCCGGAGGCTTCACCCGCGATAATGTAGAACAAGGGGCGTGCGTTACCGACCTCGGGATCGGACATGGTCATGCCCCCTCGCCGAGCTCGACGCCGAGCACGAAGAAGCCGCCCTCCTCGGCGAGCGCGCGGACCCGGTCGATCTCCAGCAGCAGGGTTGATCCTGCCCCGACCGCGATCCCGCGAAAACCGGCGGCGATCGCATTGCTGACCGTGTCCGCTCCGACGGTCGGCATGTCGGCGCGGCGTTCCTGGCCGGGCTTGCTGATCTTGACCAGAACGGGCTTCGGTCCTTCCCGCACAAGTTCGCCGGCGCGCGCGATCATGGTGTCGGTTCCCTCAATTGCCTCGACCGCCAGGACCAACCCTTCCTGAACCGCGATGCTCTGACCGACATCGACCGGGCCGAGATGCCTCAGCACATCGATGCCGCGCCGGATATCCGCCCGCGCGCCCTCGTCCGGTTCCGGGCCGGCGATCTGTCCGGCCCGCGCCAGAACGCCGCCCAGAATTTCATCAATTCCGACGACCTTGAAACCGTCGGCCTCGATCTCGGCAACGATGGTGGAAAGCAATCCGTCATCACCGAACACCTTGCGTCCGGCCCTGAACAGCATCTTGGCGCCGCGGCCGTCGATATCGAGCGACGAGAGCGCCGGCCGCTTGATCGGGCCCGCCATCACGACGTCCTCGACCCCGGCGGCGCTCATCGCGTCCATGGCGTCCTGAATTCGGCCGAGGCGTACCCAGGCGTGCTCCCGACCGGCAACGGTGGCGGCGGGCGTTATGCCTTCGAAGGCAATCATGAAAACCCCGCCCCCGCTCCGCGCATGGGTATCGGCAATCCGCCCGGGCAACGGGCCCCCTCCGGCGATGATGCCGAGCGTGCGCATATCCTATTCGGACAGGTCCCGAGGCTGGCAGATCGAGCGGCTGGAATCCTCGCGAATGAAATTCACGATCTCCATGACCGCCGCCTCGCCGCTCTCGGCCTTCGCGACCGCGTCGACCCGCTCCTGCAAGGTACCCTCGGGCGCGAACAAGGCCTTGTAGCCGCGCCGCAAGGCGTCGATCTGCTCGCGGGTGAAGCCGCGCCGGCGGATTCCGATGAGGTTCAGTCCGGCAAGACGCGCCCGATCCCCCTTAACGGAACCATAGGGGATGACATCATGCTCGACGCCGGTCATACCGCCGACAATGGCATGCGCTCCGATCCGGGCGAACTGATGCACCGCCGACAGTCCGCCGAGGATCGCGAAGGATCCGACCGAAACATGCCCCGCCAGGGTCGCGTTGTTGGCGAGGATCACGTTGTTTCCGACCTGACAATCATGCGCCACGTGGGATCCGACCATGAACAGGCAGCCGTCACCGACCGAGGTGAGCATCCCGCCGCCCTCGGTCCCCGGATTCATGGTCACGTGCTCGCGCACCACATTGCGCTTGCCGATAACCAGCCTTGAAGGCTCGCCGTGATATTTCAGATCCTGCGGTCTGGAGCCGATCGAGGCGAAGGGGAAGATCTCGGTTCCCTCGCCGATCTCGGTTCGCCCATCGATCACGACATGGGGGTGGATAATCACCCCGTTGCCGAGCACCACATCCGGGCCGACGATCGAATAGGCGCCGATCCTGACCGTATGCCCCAGGACCGCCCTTTCCGAGACGATCGCCGTCGGGTGAATCTCCCGGTTTTGCGAAGCGGCCGACATCAGCTGTCCACGATCATGGCTGAGAAGACAGCCTCGGCGACCAGGGTGCCGTCGACGCGGGCCTTGCCCGAGAATTTCCAGACCGGCCCCCGGTTGCGCTGTTTCTCAACATCGACTTCCAGCCGGTCACCGGGGACCACGGGCTTACGGAACCGGGCATTGTCCACGGTCATGAAATATACAAGCTTGCCTTCCGCCTGTTCGCCGAGCGTCGCGACGACCAGGCATCCGGCGGTCTGTGCCATGGCCTCGATGATCAGGACCCCCGGCATCACCGGTCGGGACGGGAAATGACCTTCGAAAAACGGCTCATTAACCGAAACGCTCTTGATGCCGATTGCGCGCTTGTCGAATTCGATCGATCGGATCTTGTCGATCATCAGAAACGGATACCGATGCGGAATCAGTTCCTTGATCCGGTTCACGTCGATCTCCGCGAGATCCGGAACACTCTGCTCGGTGTTGCTCTCGGCCATTAGTCCTCGTCCTCTTGCTTACTCGTCCCCCCGCGCCGGCCGAGGGCCTTGATCGCGGCGACCTGACGGCGAAATTCCCGCATCGGCACGGTCGGTGAACCGCCCATGACGGCGCCGGCGGGGATGCTTTTATTCACCCCGGACTGGGCCGCGACCTGGACCCCGGTTCCGATCGTGATGTGACCGGCGACGCCGACCTGCCCGCCCAGGACCACATGATCCTCGAGTTTCGAGCTTCCGGCGATACCGACCTGGGCAACGATGATGCACCCCTTGCCGATTTCGACGTTGTGGCCGATCTGGACAAGGTTGTCGATCATTGTCCCCCGGCCGATGATCGTGTCGGGACCGGCGCCGCGGTCAATGGTCGTGTTGGCGCCGACCTCCACATCGTCTTCGATGATCACGCGTCCGAGCTGCGGCATCTTGAGCGGGCCGGACGCGTCAACCTCGAACCCGAAGCCGGGCTGACCGATACGGGCGCCGGGATAAATCAGGCAACGCGCGCCGATATCGCAATGGGACAACGAAGCGTTGGCGCCGATACGGGTTCCGGCGCTGATGGTAACCGCGTCGCCGACCACCACGTTTGCGCCGATCCAGGCGCCCGCGGCGATCTTTGCGCCGCGGCCGATCACCGCGCCGGCATCGATCTGACATCCATCGCCGATTTCAGCCGTCCGATCGATCACGGCAGTCGCGTGAATGCCGGGTGTAGCCCCTTCATCAGGATAGAACAGCCGCGATATGCGGGCAAAATTGCGCCGGGGCCGGTCGGTGACGAGCAATGTCACATTCTTCGGCGCGCGCTCCACGAAGGGCCGGGAAATGAAGCAGGCCGATGCCGTGGTCTGATCGAGAGCGGGCAGGTATCTCCGGTTCTCGAGGAAGCTCAAATCTCCCGCTCGCGCCTGATCAAGCGCCGCGACATCTGTTATTTCGCATAACGGGTCCGAGCAGTTGACCAGTTCCGCTCCGGTCATCTCCGCAATTTCGGCAAGCCGGAACGGTCCCGCATAGGAGAAGAACCGCCGATCAGCCATGGCGCGTCCCCGTCACTGCTTCGCCGGCGGTTCGAAAACGACCTCGACCTTGGCAAGTTTGGCGTTCAGGCGTTTCAAGGCTTCCTGGGAGATTTCCAGTTTCTTGACCGCGATCACGATCGAGCTGCGGAACAGCACAACCCCCGCACCGGTTTCATCGGCGAGTTCGGCGACGACCCGAAACAATTCCTTTTGCACCGTGTCCATCGCCTTATCCAAGGCGCGCTTGAGCTGCTGATTGCCGGCCTGGGCTTCGAGCTGTGCCTGCCGGACCCGGTTCTGCAGATCACGGGCGCGTTGCTCGAACGCTTCGGCGGTGATGATCGAGCGCTGCTGCGCCAGCGCCTGCTGTTCGTCGCGCAACTGCTTTTCAATGGTCGCGAACTGCGTCCGGAATTTCTCACGCCGGTCGTCAATGACCTGGCGGATGCCTTTTGCGGCTTCCGATTGCGCCAGCACGCTTCGGAAATCGATCACGGCGATCGGCACCGCCTCAAGCTTTGGGATCTTTTGCGCGGTGGCCTTGTGGCTGAAGGACATGAGCGCAACGAACAGGAGGACGAGCAAAACCGGCACGCGCCACGGCCCGCAAGACGGATTCAGCGACATCTTGCGCTCAGAACCGTGTGCCGAAACTGAAGCGTAGGAACTCGGTTTCATCCCTGCTCTCTTTCACCAAAGCCGAAGCCAAATCGATCCTGATCAGGCCGAATGCCGTGGACCATCCCAGGCCCGCGCCCGCCGTAACCCGGATCGCACTGGAATCGAATATATCCGATCCTTTGCTGTCGATGTTCCACAAACTGCCGAAATCCGTGAATACCGACGCCTTGAAGCCTAAATCGTCCGGCAGACCGATCGGAAACGAGAACTCCGCGGTCCCGACATAGAAGGTATTGCCGCCCAGGGAATCCGACGTATTGATATCGCGCGGACCGATGCCGGAGGTCGCGAAACCCCGGAACTGCTGACCGCCGATGAAGAACCGTTCGGCGATCCCGACATCCTCTCCCAGTCCCAGGACATGGCCTCCGTCAAACAGGAAGCTCAGCACCTTGTCCTCGAGCACCGGGATGTAATACCCGCTTTTCAGACGCCCGCGAACAAGCCGCGTATCCCCGCCAAGGCCCGCGAAATCCGTCGTGAAGCTGACGACGTACCCCTTGGTCGGATCGTTGCGGTTGTCGCGCTTGTCGTAGCTCAGAGTCTGGCTGACCTGCGAGACCGTCGTCTTACCCTGCTGGTCGCGAATGAATCGCGACGCCTCGGCCTTGACGTTGCGGATTTCCGTCTGCTTGAGCTGATACCGAAGCCCCTGCCGCAAGTCCGGCGCCAGGGTGTATTCCAGGCGCAACGCACCGCCCGCCTTGCGCTCATCGAAGGAACTGTCGGACTGCCGGTCCCGGGTAATCTGAAACAGATCCACGCCGGCCTCGACATCGCGGTTCAGGAAATACGGCTCGGTGAAGCCGATATCGAACTCCTGCCGCTTGGCCGATCCCTGAAACCGGAAGCTCAGATCCTGACCACGGCCGAGCAGATTACGCTCCCGGATGCCGATATCACCGAGCGCGCCGTCCAGGGATGAAAACCCGACGCCGAGCGACACCTGACCGGTTGACTGCTCCTCGACCGCGACCTTGATCACGGTCTTGTCGGGAGCACTGCCCTCGACGTTCGTTACCTTCGCTGTCTTGAAGAAGCCGAGATTGCCGATCCGCCGTTTCGAGCGGCGCAGTTTCGAGGTATTGAACGCATCACCCTCGGCAAGCTGAAATTCCCGCCGTATCACTTCGTCCAAAGTGCGCACATTACCTTCGATATCAATGCGTTCCACATAGACCCGGTCGCCTTCGGAGACCTGGAACGTGACGTCGACGGCAAGATCCTCGCGGCGCTGATTGACCTTGGGCCGGATGTTGACGAACGCATAGCCGAGCGTACCCAACTGATCGGTAAGCTGGTCGATGGAGGTATCGACCTCGTTGGCGTCGTACCATTCCTCGGGGATCAGGGTGATCAGGGGCAGCAGGCTTTCCCTGGTCACCCGTTTCAGATCGACTTCGAGGTCAACCTTGCCGATCTTGTAGCGAGGGCCTTCTTCCACGGTGAAGGTGACGACGAAATCCTCCTTGTCCGGAGTCAGCTCGGCGACGGCGGACACCACCTTGAAATCGACATAGCCGTTCTTCAGATAAAACCGCCGCAACAATTCCCGGTCGAAGCTCAGCCGGTCGGGATCATAGGTATCCGTCGTGGTAAGCAGGCGCCAGAAGGCATATTCCTTGGTCTTGATGACATCCTTCAGGTCCGAATCCGAAAATTTGCGATTGCCGATGAAGGAGAGCCCTCGGATCCGGTTAAGCGGGCCCTCATTGATCTCGAAAACCAGATCCACGCGGTTCTGCTCCAACTGGATGACCTTGGGCTGAACCTCGGTGGCAAAACGGCCGCTCAGTCGGTAGACGTCGAGAATCCGCTGTACATCCTGCTGAACCTTGGTGCGGGTAAAGACCAGCCGCGGGCGCGCCTGAATTTCGCGCTGCAGATCCTCGGTCTCGATACGGTTATTGCCTTCAAAGGCAACCCGGTTGATGACCGGGTTCTCGACCACGGCGACCACCAGGGTGGACCCTTCGCGGCGCATGGTGACATCGGCGAAAAGACCGGTGCCGAACAATGCCTTGAGCGAACGGTCCAAGCGGTCGGATTCAAAGCTGTCCCCAGGCACGACAAGCAGATAGGACTGAACCGTCTGCGGATCGATCCGCTGGGACCCGGTCACGACAATGGATTCGATGTTGCCGCCTTGCGCGGCGGCCGGCGACCATGACGCCTGCCCCACCAACGCGGCACAGAACAGCAATGCCACCAGCACAACCCGCTGCACGGCGGTGAGATATGCGCCGCGCCGGGCGTTCGCGAAATCCGATGCCGTCATATTCCGCGCCACGCCCCTAGCTGAACAACGAGCCTAAGAATTCGATAACCTTGAGCTGCACGATATCGTTCCAGGTAACGAACAGCATCAGCCCAATCACCAGGGTGAAACCGATCGTGAATGCCAATTCCTGGATCCGTTCGCTGAGTGGGCGCCCGAGAATGCCCTCGGCCAGATAGAACACCAGATGGCCCCCATCCAGAACCGGAATCGGGAACAGATTGATCAGGCCGAGATTGATCGACAGCAAGGCCGTAAACCAGATCGACGATACCCAGCCAGCATCCGCAACCGTGCCCGAAAGCTGGGCAATACGCAATGGCCCGCCAAGCTCATCGGTTCCCCTGCTCCCTGTGAACATCTGCCCGACCGCCTCCAGTGTCTGCAGGGTCATCGACCAGGTTTCCGCCGCCGCCATCCAGACTGCGGTCAGAGGATCATGCTTGGCCATTTCCCCGGGAATGCCGCGCACTCCCAGCCGGCCGTGAATCTCCTTCTTCCCAAGGACGTTTTCCGCCTCGACCGCCTCCGGGCGGATCAGGAGCGTGGTGAGCCGCCCGTCGCGCTCAACCACGAATTCAAGCGGTATATCGGCGCTTCGCAGGACGATGGCACGCAATTCGTCAAACGCGGTGATCTCGGTATTTCCGATCCGGACCACCCGGTCATTGGCTTGCAGGCCGCCGCGCGCCGCCGCGCTGCTGGCGGTGACCTCCGAGATGACCGGCGGTGCGAAGCGCTGGCCAACGAACGTATAGAGCAGGGCCAGCAGAACGATGGCGAAAATAAAATTGGCCGCCGGTCCGGCCGCCACGACGGCGGAGCGCTGCCCCAGACGCTTGTGGTGGAAGGAGACCGCCTTCTCGTCCGCGCTCATCTCATCCAGACCGGCGCCCGGCGTGCTCGCGGCGTCCGCGTCGCCGAACATCTTCACGTACCCGCCGAGCGGCACGGCGGAAAAACGCCAACGGGTTCCGGCGCGATCGTTCCAGCCGAACAGTTCAGGGCCGAAACCGATCGAAAACACCTCGACCCGCACCCCGTTCCACCGGGCAACCAGGTAGTGGCCCATTTCGTGGACGAAGACCAGCGCCGTCAGGATCACCAGAAACGGCAGCAGGTTGTCCTTCAATATGATCAGCAGATCCATGGGTCTCCGGTATTTTCCGAGCCGTAGCGGTTGTTTAGAGGGATGCGGCGGCTAAGGCAATCGGGTCCTTTCCGCCAAGGCCCCGATCGGTCCCGGACCGGTCGAGCCATTCGCGGGTAGCGCGTCTGGCTTCGGCGTCACAGATCAGCACTTCGTCGATCGTTTTGGGGGTCGGAACCGGACATTCCGTCAGCATCGCCTCGACGGTCCGGGCGATATCGAGAAACCCGATGCGGCCTTCGAGAAACGCTTCGACAGCGATCTCATTTGCCGCATTCAGGACCAATTCGGCCGCGCCGCCAGCCCTCAAGGCCTCCCGCGCGAGACGCAGCGCCGGAAATCTAATCGGATCGGGAGCCTCGAAGCTCAAACTCGCGATTTCCGACAGATCGAGCCGGCGTCCGGACACTTCCATTCGCCGGGGCCAGGCGAGAACATTGGCGATCGGTATCGCCATATCCGGCGTTCCCAGTTGCGCCAGAACCGAGCCGTCACGATACGCCACCAGACTGTGAATGATGGATTGCGGATGCACCAGAACATCGATCCGGTCTTCCGGCATGGCGAACAGGTGATGGGCTTCGATGATCTCAAGCCCCTTGTTCATCATGGTTGCCGAATCGATGGAGATTTTTCGGCCCATGTCCCAGTTCGGGTGGGCCAGCGCCTCGGCCGGCGTCTTGCGCTCCATTTCCGCCAAGGTCAGGTCCCGGAACGGCCCGCCGGACGCGGTCAGGATGATCCGGTCGATCCCCTCCCGATTGCGTTCCTCAAACACCTGGAAGATCGCATTGTGTTCGGAATCCGCCGGAAGCAAGGTCGCGCCGGCACGGGCGACTTCGTCCAGCATGACGGATCCGGCGGAAACCAGGCATTCCTTGTTCGCGAAGGCCACCGTGGCGCCGCGGCGGACCGCCTCGATGGTCGGCGGCAATCCGGCGACGCCGACAATCCCGGCCATGACCCACTCGGCGGAACGCCGCGCCGCCTCAAGCAAGGCGTCCGGTCCGGAGCCAACCTCAATGGGTAAATCGGCCAGCGCCGCCTTCAGGTCTGCCGCATGGCGCGGGTCCGCGACGGCGATGAATTCCGGACGGACCCTACGGCTCTGCTCGGCCAGGAGCCGCCAGTTCGCCCCAGCCGTCAGGGCGACCACCCGGAATGCCTCGGGATCGCTCTCCAGAAGCCGCAGAGTCGTGCATCCGATCGATCCGGTCGATCCAAGCACCGTTACCGTCTTCATTCCCTTGGCGCCCCACGGTCAATCTGTTCTTCGCTCCAGGTCTTTGATGACCCGGTTTTGGCCTAAACTACCACAAAAGCGGCGTTTGTCCCGTGACCATGACGAGGATCGCCATGGCGGTCATCACCGTCATATGTCCGTCCAAACGATCGAGAACTCCGCCATGCCCGGGGATCAGCGTTCCCGAATCCTTCACGCCGAAGCGACGCTTGAACAGCGATTCCAGAAGGTCTCCGATCTGGGCGACCACCGCGATAGCGGCGCCGGTAGCAGTCAGCGTCCATAACTCCGCGCCATCGGCGAGTGTGGCAAACACGGCGCCGACCGCCGCGCTGGAGAGCATTCCGCCGATCAGGCCGGCCCAGGTCTTGTTCGGGCTAATTCTCGGAGCCAGGCGCGGTCCGCCGATCGATTTGCCCGCCGCATAGGCTCCCGTATCCGTCGCCGCGACGGATGCAATGAGCCAACACACGAGCAGCAATCCGGAGCCGGTCTCGCCGCCGCGGAGCGCGATCGCCGACAGGCATGGAACACAGGCGATCACAATTCCCGCCATCGACCAGACCGGCCGCGTATTCCGGGTAACCAAAGTGCAAGAGAATACCAGCGCCATCGCCAGCAGCAGAGCGGCACCCAGGAACTCGAGCTCCAGCCATGGCGAAACGGCTACAATCAGCGTGCAGACGCCGGCGGCTAGAAGAGCAGTGCCCCTTGCGGCGGCCCCACACGCGACATTGGTCCATTCCCAAGCCATGGCGCCGGCAACCAGCGCCACGAGGAGGACGAAATACCAGCCACCGAGATACAGAATAAGCGCCAAGGGAGGCAGAATGACGGCGCTCGAAACCGCGCGCAGGGCCAGATTCCCGGATAGCCCGGGGAAATTTCCGTGAATCGTCCGCCGATCCGCTCCGCCGTCCGACATTCCTAGACCGCGGAGCCGTATCGGCGGTTGCGGCGCCCGAATTCCGCAATCGCCTCGGCGAGTTGATCGCGCGAGAAATCCGGCCAAAGCGTATCGAGGAAAACGAACTCGGAATAGGCGCATTCCCAGAGCATGAAATTCGAGATCCGCTTTTCCCCGGACGTCCGGATCAACAGATCCGGGTCTGGCAGATCGACGGTTTCAAGATGTCTCTCGAACTGCTCTTCCCCGATCATATCCGGCTTCAGGAGCCCGGAGCGCACCTGCTCGGCGATCCGGCGCGCGGCGAGCGCGATCGCGCTGCGACCGCCATAGCTCAACGCCAGGGTCAGGTTCAGTGTCGTGTTGCCTTCGGTCAGCTTTTCCGACTGCTCGATGAGGGAGACGATATCCGGCTCCAGCCGCTCGCGTTCTCCGATGATCCGGATGCGCACCCCCTGCGCTTGCAGTTCCGCCATCTCCTTGGAGAGATAGCGGCGGAGCAGACCCATCAGATCGGAGACCTCGCCCAAGGGACGGTTCCAGTTTTCCGAGGAAAAGCCGAACAGCGTCAGATATTCAATCCCGAGATCAATCGAGGCTTCGACGGTCTTGCGAACGGTTTCGGCGCCGTATTTGTGACCGATGGCGCGCGGCAGTCCCCGTGCGCTCGCCCACCGTCCGTTTCCGTCCATGATGATCGCGACGTGACGGGGAACGGTCGTCGATCCATGTGCGATTTGCGGATCCATATTCTAGACCTGCATGATCTCCGCTTCCTTGGATGACAGGGCCTCGTCGATCTTTCCGACATGGGAGTCGGTCAGGGTTTGAATTTCCTCTTCATAGAGATGACGCTCGTCCTGACCGATTTCGCTGTCCTTCTCCATCTTTTTTAAGGCGTCCATGCCGTCGCGGCGCACATTGCGGACCGCGATGCGGGCACCCTCGGCATATTTCGCGGCGACCCGAGAAAGTTCCTTGCGCCGTTCCTCGGAAAGATCCGGCAGTGGAATGCGCAGCAATTGGCCATCGACCTGCGGATTGAGGCCGAGATCGGATTCCCGGATCGCCTTTTCCGTCGCCTTGGTGTTGCCCTTGTCCCAGACCTGCACCGAGAGCATGCGTGGTTCAGGTACGCTGATCGTGGCCACTTGGTTCAGCGGCATCGAGGCGCCGTAGGCGTCGACCATGATCGAATCGAGCAGCTGCGTCGAGGCGCGTCCGGTCCGCAGTCCCACGAACTCCTTGTGCAGCGCGGTTACCGCGCCATCCATCCGGCGTTCAATGTCGTCAAGATCCAGTTCAGCCATTCGCTGTCTCTTCGGCAATGATTGTATAGTGCCCCCGCCCGGCAATAACTTCGGCAAAGGCACCAGTATTGTGTATCGAAAAGACCAAAATCGGAATGTGATTCTCGCGCGCGAGCGATATAGCCGAGGCATCCATGACCTTCAGGTCGCGCGAAAGAACATCCATGTAACTTAAACGGTCGAACCTGACGGCGTTCGGAACCTTCTCGGGATCGGCGTCGTAGACTCCGTCAACCTTGGTCGCCTTGAGCAACGCGTCACAGCCCATTTCCGTCGCCCGGAGAGCGGCCGCGGTATCGGTGGTGAAGAACGGGTTCCCGGTTCCAGCAGCGAAGATCACCACCCGTTTCTTCTCCATGTGGCGCACGGCGCGGCGTCGAATATAGGGCTCGCAAACGGCGGAAATCGGCAGCGCCGACTGTACCCGTGTCGGCACGCCCTGGCTTTCGAGCGCGCTTTGCATCGCCAGCGCGTTCATCACCGTGGCCAGCATGCCCATATAGTCGGCCGTGGCGCGTTCCATGCCACGGGCGGCAACGGACACACCGCGGAAGATGTTCCCCCCGCCTATGACGACGCAAACCTCGGCGCCGGCCTCGACGACCGTGCGGATCTCGCCGGCAACCCGGGTGACCACGTCCGAATCGAGACCGAAGCCCTGATCTCCCATCAGGGCTTCGCCGGAAATCTTCAGTAGAACCCGTTGATATTTCAGGGATGGGGACTTGGGGCCGGTGTTCCGCGTTGCCGTCATGCCGATCCCCTGTCCAGTCAGTCCCGCCGCTATACCCCGAGTATCAATGCTTCAGGGTTGCCGCAACCTCGGCGGCGAAGTCTGTCTCGCCGCGCTCGATCCCCTCACCCAGGTTGAAGCGCTTGAATCCGACCATCTCGATCGGCACGCCGGCATCCTTGGCGGCCTTTTCGATCACCTTGGCGACCTTGCTTTCGTTGTCGATAACGAAGGTCTGCTCCAGCAGCACCACTTCCTGGTAGAATTTCTGCAAACGGCCGGTAACCATCTTCTCGATGATTTCCGGCGGCCGGCCGGAGGCTTTCGCCTGATCGACGAGAATCGACTTCTCGCGCTCGACATCCGCCGGATCGAGATCCGCCACGCTGAGGCTCTTCGGAGCGGTCGCGGCGACATGCATGGCCAGTTGCTTACCCAGCGCTTCGAGCGTTTCCGCGTCGGCCGACGATTTCAGGCCGACCAGCACCCCGATCTTGCCGATGCCCGGCGCCACCGCGTTGTGCATGTAGGAAATTACGGCGCCGCCCTCGACATCGAGACGAACCGCGCGCCGCAGCGACATGTTCTCGCCGATGGTGGCGATGTTGTGAGTCAGTTGCTCTTCGACGGTACGCCCGGATCCTGGATAGGCCTTGGCCTTCAGCGCGTCCAGATTGTCGCCGGTCTCAAGCGACATCGTCGCCAGCGTGCCGGCGAATTCCTGGAAGTCGGCATTTCGGGACACGAAATCGGTTTCCGAGTTCACCTCGATCATCGCGCCCGTACCCGGGCCGGTCGCCACGGCGACGACACCCTCGGCGGCCACGCGGCCGGCCTTCTTGGCGGCGGCGGAAAGCCCTTTCTTGCGCAGCCAGTCAACCGCGCCCTCGATATCGCCGTCGGTCTCGCCCAGCGCCTTCTTGCAATCCATCATGCCGGCGCCGGTCTTTTCGCGCAGGGTCTTCACCATTTGAGCTGTAACAGCAGCCATTTCAGTTCCTCGTCTATCTCTGCGCGCTCCGAGCGTCGCGGAACGCGGCGTGACCCGAGCCGGATCGCCTGCCCGGCTCTATCGATGAATGGCGGCGGCCGTTCACGCCAGCCGCCGCCCGTGTTGCCGGCCCGGTCATACCCGAGCGGGCCGCGAAAATTTCAGCACAAGCCCCTTGGGAGGGCCACGCCTTCAGGCGGTGGCCGCGGGCTCTTCCTCGGCGGCTGCCTCGGTCTCGACGGGCGCTTCATCGCCGCCGTCTTCCAGACCAGCTTCCATCGGCACCTCCTCGGAGGCACCGATATCCGCGCCGGACGCAACCATTTCGGCTTGCAGGCCGGTCAGCACGGCATTGCCGACAAGCTCGCAGTACAACGAAATCGCACGCATGGCGTCGTCGTTGCCGGGCACCGGAAACTCGATGCCGTCCGGATCGCAGTTGCTGTCCAGGATCGCGACGACCGGAATGCCGAGCTTGTTGGCTTCCTGAATCGCAAGCTGTTCCTTGTTCGTGTCGATGACGAACAGGATATCCGGCAGCCCGCCCATTTCCTTGATGCCGCCCAGCGCGCGCTCCAGCTTGTCGCGTTCGCGCGTCAGGTTCAGCAGTTCCTTCTTGGTCAACCCCTGGGTATCGGTGGCCAGACGCTCATCCAGATCCTTCAGGCGCTTGATGGAGATGGAGATCGTCTTCCAGTTGGTGAGCATTCCGCCCAGCCAGCGGTGGTTGACATAGTACTGCCCGGTCTTCTTGGCGGTCTCGGCGATGGTCTCGGCGGCCTGCCGCTTGGTGCCGACCAGCAAAACCCGGCCGCCGGAAGCGGTCACCTCGCGCACGGCGTTCAGCGCGCGGTGCAGTAACGGAACGGACTGGCGAAGATCGATAATGTGGGTGTTGTTGCGGTCCCCATAGATATAGGGGCTCATCTTCGGGTTCCAGCGCCGGGTGTGGTGACCGAAATGGACACCCGCCTCAAGCAATTGGCGCATGGTAAACGTCGTGGATGCGGACATTCTTGCCTTCTCCGGTTATGCCTCCACGAGCGTTGCCCCCACACATGTGGAGAGCACCGGAGCGCGGTCGACCAGGGCACTGGACGGCGGCGCATGCTCGTGTGCGTGATTTACGGGGCGGTTGATATAGGCGCGCCGGTTAAAAAGCAAGCCCCGATTGGGCTGGATTGAGCCTGTTACTCCGCCGCCGCGCGGTCCATGCCGCCGGCTCCGGCCTCGACCACGCCGATCATCGCGTCGCGCCCGACCAGCGCCGCGAGCGCATCCTCGCTCATGCCCTCGGTTCCCTCTGGACGCATGGGCAGGACGAAGTAGCGCATGTCGGCGGTGGAATCATGCACCCGCACCTCGCGGTCGCCTGCGATCTCGGTCCCGAACTCCCGCAGCACCGTCCGGGGCTCGCGCACCACGCGGGAGCGGTAGGCTCGGCTCTTGTACCAGTCCGGCGGCAGTCCGAGGATCCAGCGCGGGTAACAAGAGCACAAGGTGCAGACCACGACATTGTGAACTTTCGGTGTGTTCTCCAACACGATGAGATGCATGGGACCGATATCGTGGCCGATCTCCGCGATCGCCTGCTTCGGGCTTTCGATCAGACGCTTCTTGAAGGCCGGATCGGTCCAGGCGCGGGCGACGATGCGGGCGCCATTGGCCGGGGTGCGGGCGTCCATGCGCTCAATCTGATGGCGGACCTGCTCGGCGGTGATCAGCCCCTTTTCGATCAGCAATTCGCGCACCGCCGATTCCATGACCTTGTAATAGGTCATCGTGTCGTCGAGATCATCGCGGTGCGGATGGTGATGCTCCGGGTCATAGGGATGCAGGTGGTCATGATGATGGTCATGGCCGTGCTCGTGCCCGTGATGATGGTCGTGGTCATGACTGTCGGACGGTCCGCTCATGCGGCGTTCTCCCGTTCGTTCGGCTCAAGCCAGAATTCATAGATTTCGATCTCGATATGATCGTCCGCCGCGCCCTCGTAGTCGGGCCAGATGTCCGCCTGGCGGAAGCGCACCCGGTAGAGGGTCGATTTGGGCCCATAGCGGCGCCCGAAGGCCAGTTCCTCGGGATTTCCGAATGCCCCGCAGATCCGCTCGATCACACCGGCATGCCCTCGGATATAATAGGGAGTGCGCACATGCGTCGGCGGAGTCGGCGGGAAAACCGCGCGCACCCTCACCCGGTCGCCGACGGAAAAGCGCGCCATCAGCCGGCTCCTCCGGTCTCCGGGCCGCGCGCTTCGATTTCCGCCATCCGTGACGACAGCTCATCGGCACTGATCACACCCTCGTCGAGCAGCGTGTTGGTCACCGACGCGATCCAGCGCTCGTAATAGGTCATCTTCTCGTAGGCATCGGGCGGCAGCGCCTCAATGCCCTTACGTAGTTGGTCGACGGTCATGATCTGAAGCTTGTTGGTCAACAGCATCATCATCGCGTCGACGCGTTTCTCCCAGAGCGCGAAATCGTGCTCGTCCCGGTTGATCTCCCCACCGGGAAGACCTCCCATGTCGTGATTGCCACGTGCGGTGAAATTCCTGTCCATGTCCGGATGATGCCATCGTCCGGCGGTCTTGTCACCGGGCTGCGGACCAGCTTTTAGGATCATGGATTCCGGCGTGTCCGGCGATATAGTCAACCGGTGTCCGGCAAATGTGGAACCGCAATGCAGGTCAGGAAGATCACCTTCGAGAGAGACGCGCGGCCCAATCTTGCGTTTCGCATTTTCGGCGCGTTACTACACCGGACATTCGGGGATTTCGTCGACCAGTTGCTTTTCGCCGCGACGGTCAAGGAGCACATGCCGAATAGCACGCTGGACGTCTATTACCGTCCCGACCGCGACTATAAGGAAAAGCTGGTCCGCCTAGTTTCGCAGATTGACAGGGCCTGGACCTGCCCGGATGGCGTACGGCTGGACTATTTCGATATCGCTCACGGAGGGGAACCGGAGCCGCCGCCAGGTTGGACGGATCACAATGTCCACCGCCCCAACCTTGTTCTGACGCCGACCATGTGCCGTTTCGAAATGCTCCACGCGTTTCCGAAGTTGGCGAGATTTCGCCTTCCCGATCCCGACACCTGGGACGCGAGGCTCGCCGAGAAGGTCGGACCGGGCTGGTTCGTGGTGGTTCATGGACGGGAGCCTGGCTACAAATATCGCGGCGCCGACCCGCGTCGGGATTTCGATCCCGCACAAGCTGGACTTGTCTACGAGACGATCCTGAGGGCTGGGGGACAAGTCGTGCGGATCGGCCATCCCGGCATGCGGCCGCTCCCGGATCGGGCCGGGCTGATTGATCTTAGTGCCGAGGATCTTCTCTTGCAGACCTGCGCGATCAAGCGTTCGCGCTTCTTCCTTGAGTTTTCGCCGTCCGGTCCCGTCAGCCTCGCCCTGCCATTTGGCGTTCCGTCGTTGCGATGCAATCAGTCGACCATCGGCAGGACCTTTGAGGACATGTCGTTGGCCATGCCAATGCGGGTGCTGGATGGAGCGGAGGTCGACCGCACCTGGGAGGTGATCGAGGCCGGCACCTTCAATAAGATATTCACTGATCCGCCCGAGCATCTGCGGCTGACCCCGAACAGCATTGAGCAAATCCTCAAGGGGGTCACATTGATGTTGTCCCGCATCAAGGGTGACGCCTGGCGCGATACGCCGATGGAGCCTTCAAAGCGGCCGACCCAGCAGCCTGACAAGGCCCTGATCTTGCCGTTCTCGAGCGATCTCGGCGTACATCTCCTGGTCTAAGATCCACCGGTCTATGGTGTCCAGACCGCATCAGGATCCAGCGGAAATACAGGCCGAGGCAGGTAGCGCCAAGCGAAATTGGCAAGGTTCGGCGACGTCAGACCCGGCACATCCACCTCGAGAATGCGTTCTGGCGGGAACAAGTGCTGGAACCCGGCGCGGAAATGCCCCCGCGACTTGACCACGATAGAACGGCACGCGGCGGGGTCGATCCCGAAGGCCGAAAGATAGTCCGAGGATCGGCACTGCTGGCGCTTTGAGATGCAGATAACGGTGATGCCGCCGAGATCCAGAACCGCCGTCGCTCCGGTATCCGCCGTTGTGCCGGCCACCATGCCGTACCGGCCGACGAAGCGCCCGTCATGCAAGGAGACCACCCGGGCATCAACCGTGAGAGGGTGGGAAAACTCGTTTTCCTCCTCGGCGTTCAGGGTGATCGCAAGTGTTGTCCCGATACCGGCCGCTTCGGCGGCGGTGACCGCGGCGCGGTCAAAGAAAACCCCCAGCACACAGCCGCGCACCCCTGCCCCCAGCATCGCCTTCAGTATATAGGTCGTGTTGCCCCGCCCTCCACCGCCGGGATTGTCGGCAGGATCCGCGAACAGTATTGGAGCGGCGCCCGCGTCCTCACCCACCGCTCTGGCTCGCGCGACCGCGTCTTCAAGACTGATCATGTTCGGTCGATAACGCTCCCGGTCCGCCCAGCCGGCCTCGGCAAGCTCGAGGGTCACGCGCCGCGCCAGATTCGCGTCGCCTCGGGTATGGGTGATTACCGTCATGCCGTTTTTCGGGGTGTCGCCGAAGGCAAAGCCCGAGAGAATGGTCACATTCATTACCCCAGCCCCGCCCGGTGGATCGACGCGGGTTTGACCCAGCCGGATCAGATCGCCGTAGGGATGTCCCTCGGCCGTCAACTGGGTTACCGACGGCGCGACCAGCGGCAGACGGACACGGTATTTTTCCGGACGCACGCCGGAGAACATTTCCAACATCGCGCGCGCCGCTTCCTCGCCGCGCTCCAGCATGTCGACATGCGGATTGGTGCGATAGCCGATCATCATGTCGGTCGCCTGCATCATCGCTTCGGAGACATTTGCGTGAAGGTCCAAGGTCGCGATGATTGCCACACTTGGTCCGACGATCTCGCGGACAAGGGCGAACATGTCGCCATCGGGATCGTGGCTATGGGTCGCGACCGCCGCTCCGTGCTGGCAAATGTAGACCCCGTCAAGCGGACCTGCCGCCTTCAGTCCGCTCTCAAGCTCGCCGAGGAATTCCTTGAAGAACCCCTCCTCCACCGGCCCCGCCGGCGTCGAGCCTACCAGCACCACCGGTACCGGAGTCCAGCCGTCCGGGCCGCCGAAGGCGCCGTCCATCACCGCATAGAAGCCCTTGACCCCGAGATGAATCGACGGCGCCTCAAGCCGCGCCTGGCGAGAGATGTCTTCACCTCGAAAATACATATTCTCCTCGAAATCGGCGCGCGCGCAGGTTGGCGCGAACCGGTTGCTTTCAAGATTGAAGCCGCAGATCGCAATGCGTTCGGGTGTGTTCAAGATGCTGTCTCCTGGCTGGCTCCTGGCCGGCCGCACCGGGGTCAGATCGGACGGCACAGCGCGCGCGTCTCGGCGTCGAGAAGCCGGTAGCAATCGGCTTGAAACACGCGGCAGAGATCGTCGAACCTTTTCCGGTCTTCCTCCAGCACCGGCAGGTTCATCATGCGCTTCAGGCTGGCCCCGAAGCGAAACTCGGCGACCTCGCGCTCCTGGCTGTGGCATTGGCCGATTTCACTGTGGGTATAGAGCGTCCACCCGATAAATCCGATCAGCATGAGCCCGGCGCCGAAAAGCACGATCCGCGGCCATGCCGGAACTGTCGGGGCATTGAAATCGCTTATCGGGGGCAAAGGTTTGCGCATGGCAGAGGCGATCCGGTTTTTGCGCGGACACCGTGCAATGGTGACGCGACATGGCCCGTGAAATCAACCGAATCGTCGAAAACGAGAATGGTCAATCCCGCATCCTTGGCGCAGGCCGGGGCCGGCGCCTGAAGCGCCGGCGAGCGCGGAGTGACGGAGTACTTTCAGAGATCCCTGACTTTGATTGAATTTCCATCACCAGTGACCGCCTCAGGCGTCGGCCACGACCTTCGTCGGGAATACATCCAAGACCTGATCGCCCCGTTGACCACATGGGGGCCGCCTACATCAAGCCGGCGATATTCCGTCTATTTCTTGCCGGCGAAGACCCCGGCGGCGTCGTAGGCGGTTCCGTTGATCTTGAAGTCGCCGCCCGTCTCCGGCGGAATGTTCGCGCCGTCGGTGCCGAAGAAGGCGCCGCGCATGTCGAGGGTCTGGCCGGCATCAGCGGCGTTCAGCGTGTAGTACTGGCTGGTCGCATCGAAGCCGGTGGCGGTGGTCGTGAAGGAATTGCCGTTGAAGTTAAAGGCGCTCAACGTGGCTGTTGAACCGGAGCCCGCAAGGGAAACATTCAAGGTGAAATTCCCGGTCTTTACCAAGGTCTCACCGGCCGAGGTGATGATGCTGCCGACGACATTCCCGTTATATGTTCCGGACGCAGACAAAGCGCCGAGCGTTGCGAAATTCGTCGCGGCGCCGGCGACCCAGCTTGCCATGTGGAAGACCACGTTGTTGGTGACCTGCTCCTGGCCCCAGAATCCCCAGGTCAGGAAAGCACAGGTGGAGCAAAGGCTGAAGTTCGCCGAGTTGTTGCCGCCGGTGACGACATACCCGGCGGTGGCCGTCGCCTCCGCGGCTCCCGCCGTCGTCGCGCCGTTCGCCAGTTCCGAGGCGAGGTTCTTGTCATCGACATAGACCCGCACCGCACCGGTATTGGTCGCGGTCACCGTGTTGGAACCGCCGTCAGCCGATACATTGAGGGTTATCGTCGACTCGTCCGACGACGAGCTTATGGACAGGAACGACGTATCCGCGGCGGTCGTCGCAACATAGGCTCCCGGAGTTCCAGCGACGGACCCGGCACCGCCGTAATATGCGGCCAAGGTCACGTCGGCGAGTTGGGTATTGCTCGCATTGATGGTGAAGGCCCCGACCCTGTTCACGACATTGACCGGGAAATAGGGCGTGGCCGGCGTCAGATCGTCGACGCCCGCCTTCGATCCACCGGTGTCGCCATCCTCCACCGAGTTCAGAATGAAGAAGTCCGGTGTGCTGACGCCGAAGAAATCCTTCCCGGACGAAGTATCGGCGGAATAGGACCCGCCCCTGTATAGTATGGGCGTCGCGGTTCCGGTCGTGTCCACCTGGCCGATCCCGACGCCGCTGAAGTACGGGTTCGATCCCTTGGTGATCCGACCGGCGATCATGCTGATGCTGGATTTTCCGTTGGTCTGATCGATCTCGAACCGGCTCCCCATGAAGGGCACCGCCGACGCCGTGCTTGACCATTTCGCATAGGCATCGGTGTCCGTCGTACTGGTGAACCCGGTATCGCTGGCGCGCAGGAAAGGTATGCCGCCTGCAAGGAACGAGTCGGGTTTGATGGTGTACTTGTCCGCGCCGGTAGTCGGCGTGGAGCCGGTGAATTCCGTGCCGACCACGACCAGGGACTTCTCGCTGTCGACATTCAACGCATAGACGACAAAATTGGGATCCGAGGCAACGTCTATCGGTCCGGTCGCCGAAGACGCCGTCACTCCGGCCAATTGCGCCGTGCAATTCAGAGTGCTGGGACAGTTTGTGAGACTTATTGGCGAATCAGAGTTTGGCTTGGGATAATAGAGACCATAGGCGCCGACCGAGGCCGACGCGGTCAGCCGCCCGCCGACCGTGTTATCCGCTCCCGACACGGTGGCCGATGTGAACCGCCGTGCCGTCAGATTGGCGGTTGAATTCGTGGTATTGGCCCCCGTCGTCGCGAAACTGGTTCCGCCACGGAATTCGAAACCCGCGAATGTCCGCGAGAATCCCGTGACGGTGCTGGTTTGCGTCGTTTCCGGTTCGGGTTCGGGCGCCGGAGCGGTAACGACCACGGTCGGGGTTGGCGCGGGTTGTGGCGCGACGGTCGGAGTAAGGGGCGGCGTTTCCGGAACCGGCGCCGGCGTAGGCGCAACGGTGACCGTGGGAACCAAGGAGGCCGGGCGGTTTTCCTCCGGCCTTGGTTGCGGCGTCGGCACGACGGGATTGAGCAACCTAGGCTGCGTTGCTCCGCCGCCCGCCACCGTGGCCGTCGAAGCGTTGCGGGTATCACCGGTGCCGGGCGTGCCGGCAATCGCCGGTCCGCCGGCAGGATTCGACGCTGGATCCACAAGACTCGCGGTGCCGGTGTTGATCTGCGCCGCCCGGCCACCAAGACCTTGGTTCGGGTTTTGCGCTTGATTGTTTTGCGGCGTTGCCCCCGAGCCACCGCCTTGACCCGCGCCGGATTGGTTCTGTGCCTGTTGCTGCCCGGTCTGAGCATTGGCAGGCCCGCTTGGTTGCGGGTTAGACGGGGATGCGCTTCGCTGGCTTTCAAAACTTTTTAGCCGCTGGTTGATTTCCGCCGGTTCTCGGCGTGCCGGAGCCGACACGCCCGCACCCGCCGGGCCACCTGCAGTCATGAAAGTTCCCGGCGTTGTCGTTGTTTGGATAACGTTGCCAACCTCGACGGTCATCTCCTGTCCGAACAGAAAATCGGCCGTCATCCCCTGTCCGGGCTGCATCTCGACCATCGCGATACCGCCGCGAATTCCGATGCTGCCGATCGGCGTATTGATCTTGACTGCCTTGGTCTTGCTGATCCGGCCCCCGACGAACCGGACAAGGCCCTTGGTAAGGCTCACAGTCATTTCGCCGACCTTCGTATCGGGATTGTAGATGAAGGTATCAATCACCAGATCCGAATTCGGTCCGACCGTCATCGAAGATCCGTCCGCGAACAACAGCTGCGCGCGACCGGTCGGATCGGTGACGACCTTTTCCTCGAAATACATTTTGGTTCCGGTATCCAGAACCCGTGTGTCGCCGGTCGGCGGCGTGCCCTCGGCCTTGGTGTTTACCACCGACGTGACCCCGATCTCGCGGTTCGCGGCGTCGGCCGTCGCCGGAAGGATCGGAAGCAGGCAGACCATCGCCGCGCCGGCGAGGCGGACCATTCCGCTGTTCAATCGATTCGGATTCGGCATTCGCTTTTCTCCATCGATGAAGCCGCGCCTGAATGCGTGGCCTGTCACGGGGAACCGGCTAGAACTGCACGGCCAGGCCCAGTGAAAACGTCCAGTTGTCATACGAAAAGTTCACCAGGTTGGACCGTACCTTTTTGTAGATCCCGGTCGCCACCAATGAGGTCGAGGCATTGATCTGAATTCCAGCCACAAGTTGACCGGAATAGGAATCGTCCTCTCGGGTAACGGCGGGATCAATGCTGGCGTTAGGCTCGTCATAAACCGTCTTCGAGACGCGGACCGTGCCCCCCAGGCTCCACGGTCCGGTAAGCTCCGGGAATGGTGAGGAGAACACCTGCGTCAATCCTGCCGATGCCTCCGCCGACCAGTTTCTGCGGCCCGGAGCGTCGGTTTCCTCCCGTTGCAAGGCGAGGCCGGCATTTGCCCTCAACGCTGGCGACAATGCATGCGCCAGCGAGGTTGAAATGCCACCACGTAGACCGTCCAGATCTGTCAGCGACGTGCTGGAAGCCGTAATATTATGATTGCGTTGAACCAGGTACGTGTCCGCCGACAGCCGGGTTTGCGGTCCAAGCACATAATTAGCATCGGCGCCACCGCCAAAGGCCACGTAATACTGCCGATCCGCCAAATTGACTACTTCCCAACGCACATATGGTCTGACATCCAGCCCTCGCGCGATATCCGGATCGACGGTGAAGCGGGGCCCTGATTTTGCCTGTAGCAGCGACGTGTCGACTTGGTCCTGAGTCGCCTGATTGGCTTGATAGAGAATCAGCTCACTCTCGATCTCGACTCTCGGTTCGACACCCAAGTCATAACTGTGCGTAAGCCGGAGCGTTTCAAAAGTGTCGAAATCCGGTTGATTGGTGAAAGTCGAATCAAGGTCGATATCAAGCCCCAGAACCCGGACACGCGTGGTGCTCGGCCCCGCGTTCGCATTGCTCTGATGGCGCAGTCCCGCGAACAAGACGCCCGTTATCTTGTGCGGCGAGGTTTGTTCATCGATCCGCTTCAAGAATTCTTGGGCACGTTCGGCTACAACCGACGGCAAATCCTTTTCTGCAAGCACTTCCTGCAAATATCCCTTCGCGACATCGAAGGAACTGAGCCTGTAATACAAAACCCCAAGTTCCATGCGGACTCGGGGCAGATCCGCGTTGATCAGGAGCATGCGTTCCAAGGTCGAGATCGCGCCCTCGAAATCCTGCATCAAAATTGCCAGGCGAGCGTATTCGAAGGCTTTGTCCAGGTTGGCCGGATCTGCGAACATTTCCTGGAATGCGCGATCGTACTGCTCTTCAAGTCCGCTTGGGGGGGAAGAGTTCTGATTTTGGGCGAACGCCTCGGGCGTCGTTTTGATCCACAAAGTGACGCACAGCAGTCCAAAAAGCAGAAAAGGACGAATTCGAAAGCGGATTGATCTATCGGCGCCTGCCGAAATACCTGGCGGATTTAGAATCCCGTTTATATGAGCCCCCTTGGTCAATACTTCCCCGACGCGGTTCCTCATTGATACCGCAGCTATATTATACCTTTTTGTATCGACGTGTGACATGATTACATCGTCGAGTGATGTGTTGTGATGACCTTACGAGCTTCGCTTACAAACAGTCCGAAGTGGTGAAATCGATCTCAAATGGGAGGGTCGCGCTCCAAGGCCGCCTTGAGTCTCGCCGGGTCGACCGCGACTTGCACGCCCGAACGCTCCAACTGAAGTTTCAGAGAGACGCGGGAATCCATATTCCCCCACCCTCGGTTAAGCGCTTCCGTCATCTCCTCGAGCGTCAGGTTCGCGATGCGCATCGGCACGCCCATCTCGCGTCCCAAAGCCGTAGCCAGGGAAACGTCCTTATGGGCCAACCGCAAAGCGAAGGCCGCGGGCTCGTATTTTCCTGGCAGGAACTGTGCGATCAGACCGTCAAATGTACGGCGTCTGCCGAGCACGCCCTGACGCACCGCCTCCCACAGGTCCAATGGTTCGACTCCGGCCTTGATACCCATGGTAAAGACCTCGCCGAGCGCCGCCTGAACCGTATAGCCGGCACAATTATGGACCAGCTTCGCGATCGAACCCGCTCCGATCGCTCCGATGTAGGCCGCCTGATCGCCCATGGCGTCTAGCTGGGGCTTGTATTTTTCGAAAACCGCCTTGTCACCACCGACCCAAAGCGCAAGCTTGCCGGAATGTGCGCCCGCGGGCCCGCCGCTGACCGGGGCGTCGAGAAATTCAAATCCCTTCGCGGCGAATGCGGCGTGAAGTTCCCGCACCGCCGTCGGTGAGTTGGTCGAAAGATCGAATACCGCGCCACCCGGGCGCAGTCCCTCGATCAATCCATCGAGACCGGTCGCCACGGCCCGGACTTCCGGTGGTCCGGGAAGCGAAAGGAAAACGACGTCCACTTGTTCGGCGACCGCTTTCGGGGAATCAGCCCAGACCGCCCGGTTCGAAAGAAACGGCTCAGCTGCCGCCCGGTTCATATCGTGGACAACCAACTCGTTTCCCGCCTTGGCAAGATTGCCGGCCATGCCGGCTCCCATCGTTCCGAGGCCAATAAATCCGACGCGCATTTGCATCTCCCATACAGGCGCAATTCGTCCGCGGGCGGCTTTGCGCCAGCGCGTCATTTTCAATGGAATTTAACGTTAATGATACCAGTACCAACTGACCGGCTCAGTCGATCACATATGCGGATCGGAGGGCGAATGTCGCCGGGAACTATCCGTCAGGTTGCGGTTTCCGCGCGTTTTGGCTGTGGGCCAGGCTTCGCGGCGGGATCGTGTTCGACTTGTTTCGGAGGCACGATGCCGATCAGCGGCAACATCTCGTCGCGCGGCGCGAATTTCTGAATGCCGCCGTCGCGCATGACCATGATGTAGTCCACGACGGAAAGTATATTCGGACGGTGCAGAATGACGATGACCGTCACCCCTCGCTCCTTCAGCACAACCAATGCGTCGTGCAGTGCCTGTTCCCCCGCGGCGTCCAGGTGGGCATTGGGTTCGTCGAGAACCACTAATTTGACGTTACCGTAGACCGCTCGCGCCAACCCGACGCGCTGCTTCTGACCGCCGGAGAGGAATCCGCCGTCCAAGCCAACCTCGGTGTAAAGCCCGTTCGGCAAACCCTCGATCACGGCCCGCACACCTGCGCAATCAGCCGCGCGCCACACTTCCTCTTCGGTCGCACCCTCCGAGAACCGCGAGATATTTTCGAACACGGTTCCGGTCAACAACTGAACGTGCTGGGGCAGATACCCTATATGCAGACCCCGGTTTGTCTCCTCCCAGGCGTGAAGCACCGTCCCATCTAGCCGGACATCGCCGGAGGTCGGTGCTTCAATGCCCACGAGCATTCGCGCTAAGGAGGACTTTCCGGACGCGGTTGGTCCGAGTATCGCCAATGAGTCACCTGGCTGGAGTTGAAAGGCGACGCGATTCAAGATCACCCGGGACGCTTCGGGAGGATCATATACTAAATCCCGCACACCCAAATGCCCCGTGGGATCCGGCGGCGTGACACCTTCGGTCCAGCCGCTCGATCCTTCCCGCAAGGCACGCCTAAGAAACGCAATCGACCGGAAGGATTCGACCAAATTATCCCAGCTGTTGACGAGGATTTCGAGCGGCATGACGCAACGCATGACCAAGAGCATCGAAGCCATCATCAGACCCGGGGCCATTCGGGAATCTTCACTGAAGATCTGCATCATCGCGACGGTCATGATCGCGGCCATCGATCCCATGCGCACGAACTTCACCAAGGCTTGGAAGATCCCGGAGCGGCGGCTTGCCATCGCCTGCAGTTCCAAGGCCCTGTCGTTGAACCTGTGCCAGCCTTCAATGACCCGGTTTGACATCCCCAAGGTTTCGATCGTCTCGGCGTTCCGAACCGCCATGCCCGCTAGCCCTTGAGCTTTTGTCGCCGCCCGACCGGCATCGGCGAGCACGCGGTCCGTCGCAATTCGCTTGCCGACCGCCAACCCGACCGCCGTCATCACAACAAATAATGCCGTCAATCCGATTTGAAAATTCATGGCAAACAGCACCGCGACGAATATCGGTACCCAAACGGCATCCGCGGCAACAAAAACTTGCGGGCTTGAAATGAAGAAACGCACGGACTGGAGCTTCGCCAGCAGTGAGGTTTCCGCTCCGGCGCCCCGGGGCACGGACTTTTCAAGTGAGATCATGAAAAGCCGCTCACCGATCTGCCGGTCGATCCATTGTGAAACTTTTCCCAATAGGACAGTTCGCGCGTGTTCGACGAGTATCGATGCCCCGAGAACCCAAACCACGACCATCAGAAGCATATAGAGAGTAGTAAAATTTTCCGTGGGAAGAACCCGAAGGAAAAGGTTGTACATGTAGAATGGCATAACCAGGATCGCCATATTCACAATGAAGCTGAACACCAATCCGGCTATCATCGCGCCCTTTGAGGCCCTCAGGAGATCGCCGAGCAGATCCTGACTGTCCGCGGGCAATGTGTTCGCTTTTTCCTGAGAGCTTGCAGCCATCGACTAGTCCTTGCCGCCTTTTCGGCAGCGCCGTTGCTGCCGTTTCGTTACTGTTTCGCCGGCTTTGGCCCCGAAATCCAAAAGGGCAGCATGTGACCGCTGATACATCGCAAATTCATAGACCCGAGGATCGTCTAATACAAGCGTCACGCCGTCGCATCCGGCACGCGAATGACACCATCGCGAAGTAGTACCGCAATCTCGTCGGCGCCGTAGCCATGGTCCGAAAGCACCGCCTCGCTGTCGCCGCCGATCTGCGGGGATATGCCCTCGAAGGCAATGT
>JAYOEU010000005.1:0-2741 GCA_038116915.1 Alphaproteobacteria bacterium | reverse complement strand
AGGCATCGGCACGTCTCCGACGCCGGGTTGATTCAGCATATCATAGGCCCTGGATTCGCGAACCTGCGGATCTGCCAGCCAGTTGCCGAAGTCGTTGACCGGATTCGCGAGAATGCCGGCTTTGCCGCATCGCTCCGCCCAGACCTCGGTCGTCTCGGTGAGAAACCGTTCCTGCAGGATTTCGATGAGGGCGGGCAAATGCTCGGCACGTTTCTGAAAACTGCCGAACCTGGCATCCTTGGGAAGGTCCGGCAGATCGAGAACATTGCAAAGCTGCTGAAAGTTTTCTTCCTTGACCAGGGAGACGGCGATCCAGCCGTCGCGCGTCCGGTAGGTTCCGGCGGGCGCGTTCAACGGCGGCACCGGTCCGCCGCTCAAGTGAAAATCAGCGATGTTCGGCGTCAGCAGCAATGCGATCGACTGCAACAGGCTCACGTCCAGCAGGCGGGCTTCGCGGACACCGCCGAACAGCGCCATGGACACCGCCTGAAACGCGCAGATCCCGGTCAAGGCATCCACCATCGTGGTGCCGACCTTGTGCGGGCGGCCTTCCATGTCCTTGTTGATGGAAACCAGTCCTGAAAAGGCCTGCAGAACCGTGTCCGAGCCCGGTCGCTTCACATAGGGGCCGGTCTGGCCGAACCCGCTGACCGAGACATAGAGCACTTTCGGGTTCAGCGCCTTCACGTCCTCGAACCCGATGCCAAGGCGATCGACGACGCCGGGGCGGAAATTTTCCAGCACAACGTCTGAGCGTGCCGCGATCCGGCGGGTGATTTCGAGGCCGCGCGGATCCTTAAGATCCAGCGCGATTCCGCGTTTGCCGAAATTATAGGTGATCGAGTAGGCAGTGTGCTCACCCCGCGCCTCGCCTAGGCCTCGCATCCAGTCTCCACCGATCGGTTCGACCTTTATCACCTCGGCGCCATACTGGGCGAGCAAAAGCCCGCAATAGGGCGCCGCAACGCCCTGCCCCAGATCGAGGACCCGGATACCCGCCAAGGGCTTCTCGGTCATCGCGGCATCTCCCACAGACATATCTGCCTTGATCTTAGCATTGAACCGCTGCCGCGTCGCAGCACGTGCTTCCGTGCTGCGGCGTTGACAGCCCGCGGTGCCGCCTCCATCGTCAAGATCACCGGACCGTATCCTGGAGCACGATGTCAGCAGCCTTCCCCCCGTCCGGCTCGGAAAGCCCGGCGCGTCGAAACCCGGACAGCGCGCCGGAAACCGCGCTGGAGATCCGTCTCGCCACCGCCGATGACGCGGAGGCGCTCGGACGGCTGTCCCAGGAATTGCTGGCCTTCTACGGACTGCCGTCACGTTACCAGCGCTCGTACCTGACCCACGCGATCGCCAATTGCGCCTTCGGGGAGCGATCCGGGCTGACGGTCCTGCTGGCAATCTCGGGAACGGAAGCGATCGGATTCCTGGCATTCTCGGAAATCTTCGCACTCGCCACCTGTCAGCAAAGCATTTTCATCCAAGATCTGTTCGTTGCCCGCAAGGCCAGGGGCTCCGGCGCCGGCAGCGCCTTGATGCAGGCGTTGGCGCGGCACGCCCGAGACCGCAATGTCGGCCAGATCGACTGGACAGCCGATCCGTGGAACAGCAAGGCCGCGCGGTTCTATGAAGGCATGGGGCCGATCCTGAAGAGCGACAAGATTTTCTACCGACTGACCCAAGACCGGCTAATGTCGATCATTAAGAACGGGTCTTAGAGACATAATTAACTTCAATAATCTGACGCGAATATCCGCCCTAGATACAATCGTCAGAGGCCTTTAAGCTGCACCGTCACCGCCCACCCCAGACGATCATGAGGACACCCCAATGCAATTCCGCGACGGCTTTATCGGCGCTATCGGCAATACTCCCCTGATCAAACTGACCGGCGCCTCGGAGCGAACCGGTTGCACCATTCTGGGCAAAGCCGAGTTTCTCAATCCCGGCGGCTCGGTCAAGGATCGGGCGGCGCTCGCGATCATCCGGGACGCGGAGGCGCGCGGCGCACTGAAACCGGGCGGCGTGATCGTCGAGGGAACCGCCGGCAATACGGGGATCGGGATTTCGCTCGTCGGCAATGCGCTCGGCTACCGCTCGGTGATCGTCATGCCCGAGACCCAGAGCCAGGAAAAGAAGGACATGCTGCGGCTCTGCGGCGCTGACCTGCGTCTGGTGCCGGCTGTCCCCTACAAGGACCCGAACAACTATGTGCGTCTCTCCGGCCGGATCGCGGAAGATCTGGCGAAGACCGAGCCGAACGGCGCGATCTGGGCGAATCAGTTCGACAATGTCGCGAATCGCCAAGGCCATTACGAAACCACGGGGCCGGAAATCTGGGAGCAGACGGGCGGCAAGGTCGATGGTTTCATCTGCTCGGTTGGGTCGGGCGGCACCCTCGGCGGGGCCTCGCTGGCGCTGAAGGAACGCAACAAGGGTATCCGAATCGGGCTCGCCGACCCGATGGGTTCGGCGATCTACAACCACTACGCCATCGGCGAGCTTAAATCAGAGGGCAACTCGATCACTGAAGGCATCGGTCAGGGTCGAATTACCAAGAACCTTGAGGGCATCGAGGTCGACGACTGGTTCCAGATTCCCGACGAGGAAGCCTTGCCGCTGATATTCGACATGCTGCAACATGAGGGGCTGTGCATGGGCGGTTCCACCGGCATCAATGTCGCCGGCGCCATACGTCTTGCGGAAAAGATGGGACCGGGGCATGTCATCGTCACCGT
>JAYOEU010000004.1:70173-71493 GCA_038116915.1 Alphaproteobacteria bacterium | reverse complement strand
CCTGCTCGCCGCCGCTCACATCCATGTCGAGGGCATCGGTGACCTGCTTGGTCCATTCCAACTCCCAATAGGGGCAGGGTTCCTCGAAATGCGCGAAACCGTGATCCTGGAGAAGATGCCCGACCTCGATCGCCCGGGGTGGGGTGAAGCAGCTGTTGGCGTCGACCATCAGCTTTACATCGTCTCCCAGGGTCTTGCGGACCGTCGTCACCACCTCTTCGGTGCGGCCCGGCCACTGGTCGACGTCATGGCCGTATTCACGCCCGACCCTGATCTTGAAGGCGGTAAAGCCTTTCTCATCGCGCAGGCGCGAGAGCCGCGCCGCCTCGTCCGCGCCGTTGATGTCGCGGCGCATGCTGGAGCCGTAGACCCGAAGCGGGCGGGGCGTGCCGCCGAGCAACTCGCAAACGCTTTTGCCCTGGAGTTTGCCATGCAGGTCCCAGACGGCCGTGTCGAGGCCGCCGATCGCGCGCCTGAGATAGGAGCCGGGAAACTTGTGCTCGCGCTCCGGGATGATGTCGATCAGCGCGTCCATCTGATGGATATCATGCCCCAGGGCATGGGGCGCGATCTGGCGGTGCAGCACCAGCGAGGAGATGTCGGCATTGTAGGTCGAGACTTGCCCCCATCCCTGACTGCCGTCCTCGGCGGTCACCCGGGTGAAGCCGAAATGCTGGTCCGAGAAAGTCTCGATGCTCTTGATCTTCATTCGTCCCGTCGCCTCCGGATCGCGCCGCATCGACGCTCCTTCATCATGGTCCGACGCCCATAGGGCGGGCAAGCCGCAAAGCCGCGAATGCCCCAACGGGCTGCGCGGTCTCGTCCTAACCGGCAATCTTCGTTATAAGCGCTCGAACCGCCCCGAAACCGGACTTAAGACGGTTCAGGAGAACAGTTGAATGACGAGCGTGAAGCTTCGCACCGGAACAGGTGAGGTGCCGAACTGGGAACCCTTTCACGCGCTGGCCGACGTGCATGAACAGCGTGGAGAGACGGTTCTCGCCTTCGGCCATCTGCTGGTGGCTGCCTCGCTGATGCCCGAGATTGATGGCGTAACCGCCGCGCGGCTGGGTCTGTTTTCCTTCCAGACCGGCAATTTCGATTTCGCGTTGCGCTGTTTTGTATCGGCCGCGGCCAAATCCGCAAACGAAAAAGAGCGGCGCGAGCGGACCAACGCCATCGCCAATCTGGTCAAGAAAAGCGGGCTTGTCGTCAGCGCGGCCGAAGTCACCCCGGTAGACCTGGAACTACCGCCGCTGATCCAGCGCCTCAATCCGGATGAGACCGGCAAAACCCGGACCAGCCTGCTCGTCGCCTATG
>JAYOEU010000004.1:67881-70073 GCA_038116915.1 Alphaproteobacteria bacterium | reverse complement strand
TATGACCTTGCCAAGCCGAGTTTCGAGCGGTTGTGCCGAAGTTATCTGCCGGGACTTGACGCCGTCGTCACTCTTGATGCCCGCTTTGATGATGCCAGCGCCGAGGCCAATGGCGTCTCGGTCATGACCGGCTGGACGCCGTTGCCGAGGTCTGTTTTCTTCGCCGGAACCGGCAGCCGCCCCGTGGATGTGGGCTTTGTCGGCAGGTTCTCGGCCCACTACCGCGACCGCCTGATCTATATCCGGCACCTGAGAAATGCGGGCATAGACGTCAAGGTTCACAGCAATGACGACGGCACCAGACTGACGGTGGAGGAGATGGGCGACTTTCTGCGCTCCTGCAAAATCGTTCTGAATTTCTCTTCGACCGCGGTGATTTCAGCTTGGGAACTGAATAACCGCGCACCGACCGAGGTACCGCTCGTCGATCATGTAAAGGGGCGGGTTTTCGAGGCCATCTCCTGTGGCGCCCTGCTGCTGGAATCGAAAAACGCGTGCACTCCGGCCTATTTCACGCCCGGTCTTCACTATGCGGAATTCTCGGGCATGGAGGATCTCGTGGAAAAGATCCGCTACTTCCTCGACCATGAAGAAGAGCGGGAACGCATCGCGCGGGCCGGCCTCGAACATTTTGAAGCCCGTTATTCCGGCGCGCGTTTCTGGAGCAACCTCGAAAAGACCGTCGACGGAACTCGGACCGGGCCCGGCTCCGACAATTGAGCGTATCGCGAAAGCATGGCATTCCGGCAAACGCGGCGGTCCGCTAGCATAGGGCGGCCAGCCACGGCAAAAGACCGACCGGGGAACCTACACGATGACCGGAGCAAGACCGTTCGATCGCGTTACAGGCAAGCGGATTGAGCCACTCGATCCCGATACCCTCTCGGATCTGGCGAGCCGGTTCGCGGCGGTCGAAATCGATGTCGGGACGGGTGACGGCCGCCATGTTCTTGACGTAGCCCGGGCTGATTCCGAACGGCTGGTGATCGGCATCGACGCGGTCGCCGAAAACATGGCCGAGGCCTCGCGAAAGGCCGCCGCGTCGCCGCGCAAGGGCGGGCTCGCCAATGCTCTGTTCTTCAGAGGCGCGGCGGAACGCCTCCCCGGCCCCTTCGCCGACCTCGCCGACCTCGTTACCGTAAACTATCCCTGGGGCTCGCTGATGCGGATCGTCGCGGAACCGGACGCGGAAGGCCTGGCGGGGCTGCGGGCGCTCTGTAAGCCCGGCGGCGCGCTGCGGGTTCTTCTGAACTATACCGTCATCGCCGACCGTCCCTATCTTGAGCGGCTGGGGCTCGGCGCGCTGGCCGATCCCGCCGACAGCCCGGCGCTTCCCGTGGCCTACAAATCGTCCGGGTTCATCGTCGAGACCCGGGAAGTCTTCGCCGGAGATCCGCCAGTCCGCACCCGCTGGGGCCGCCAACTGGTGCGGGGCGGGGCGCGGCAGACCTTGCTGCTGGAGGCGAGCGCCACCATGGCTGGACCCGGGCAATGAGTTCCCGACGCGCCTGGTCCCCGCCGGAGCCCGTGGTCATCCGCGCCAAAGGGCACCCCAATATCCGCGCGACCCACGCCAATACCCTCGAATTCACGCCGGACAGCTCGGTCACCACGGCGGGAACCTGTATCATCGGCATCCAGGCGGAATGGGACGAGGCGGCACTGCTGGCGCTGCGCGGCCCGGTGGCGGTCACGGTGCGCGCCGCCGGTCGGGCGGAAACCGTGCGCGCGCGCATCAACCCGACCTTTATTCCGGGCGACCCGCTGATCGTACGCAAGCATCCCGAACCGCAGCCCCGCAGCCTCTGCATCGGCGCCGAGAAGGGCTCGGCGGCACTGGACCGCGCGCTGATCGAGCCGTTGCGTCTGCCCGGCGCCGAGATCGAGATGATCCTGGAACAGACCGCCGCCGCCGGTCCCGGGGATGGCGCGCTGTTCGTCGTGGCCACACCGATCGGTAATGCCGGGGACCTTTCGCCCCGCGCCCGCGCCACGCTCCACGGCGCTGATCTGATCGTCGCCGAGGATACCCGGACCACCCGCGACCTGCTCGGCAAAGGCGCGCCGGAGATGATGGCGCTGCATGACCACAATGAACGCGGCCGGGTGGAGCGGGTGCTATCCCGCCTCTCTGAAGGCGCCAGGGTCGCGCTGGTCTCGGAGGCCGGCATGCCGCTGATCTCGGATCCCGG
>JAYOEU010000004.1:0-67781 GCA_038116915.1 Alphaproteobacteria bacterium | reverse complement strand
GCCGAGATCACCGGCGATGCCGCGACGGTGGATCTGAGCGACGAACTTCGCCGCATGGCCGAGAGCCTCGCCCGGGACGGCGTGCCCACCAAGGCGATCAGCGCGGCCCTCGCCAAGGCAACCGGCGCCAGCCGGCGCGACATGTTCCAGCTCGTGCTGGGCCTCAAAGGGGATACGGACTAGATCCGCGGGTCTATTTCCGCTCCCGCGCCATCGCCGCCATCAGCTCGTCCAGCGAGGCGAAGGTCTTGCCGCCATTGCTTTTGATCAACGGCTCCGCCTCGGCGATGCGTTGCGACGTGGCCAGAGCCATCAGGGGCTCGACACCGACCGCGCGCAGGGTCTCGGCGACTTCCCGCATCTCGGACGCGCGGCGCACCGCGTGCTCGGAGGCGCGGGAGAGCGATTTCGGCGCCCGCGCCACCCAGTCCGTGCCCGGGTAGGCGTCGGCCATGGAGGCCAGCGCCGCCTCCGCCGCGCCGTAGTGACGGGCGCCTTGGATGCATTCCAGCAGCAACGCGTCGATCCCCTTCATCATCACGCTGCGCATCATCTTCAGCGCCGAGGCCGCGCCGACAACCTCACCCATCGCCGTGGTCACGCAACCGAGCGCGTTCAGCAGTTCCGATGCCTGCCCTGCGGCGGGACCCGACAGGTTCATCGGCACCAGATGCCGGTTGCCCGGCAGTCCGGACATGACGGCGGAATCCACCATCTCGGCGGGTGAGCCGGCCAGCGCCGCCTCCACTTTCTGCTTCAACTGCGGCGAGGTGGAATTGCAGTCCACGTAGAACTGGCCCTGCCGCATCACTTTCGCGGACGCCTCCGCCACCTCGACCGACGCCTTGGCGACCACGAAGGACAGCACCATGTCGGGCTCGGCGATACTCGCGTCGACCGCGTTCACCGCCGCGACATTCAATGCCTTGGCACGCTCCCGCGCGTCGGGATCATTCGGGAAACGAATGTCGTAGGCGGTGATCCTGAGATCCGGATTGGCCTCACGCAGGCCAGCGGAAAAGTTCCAGCCGGCTTCGCCAAAGCCGATGAATGCGATGTGTCTGATCATGGCGCTTTCTTTCTATGCACGCTTTCTGGCTTTCGCATACGGGATATTCAACTTGGCGACCAATGGTTTTCAGCGCGCCTCGCCCCTATTCCCGTCGCCCTGGCGAAAGGCAGGGCGACAACCCAGAGCGTAGCCTCGGACAGCGATTTGACTACAGTGAAGATCCCGAATGCTCGGATCGCTTAATAGTGTATCCGTCGCCCTGGCGAAAGGCAGGGCCAAGCACCGCCGGTTCCGCCCTGCCTTCCGCCAGGGCGACGGATAGGTATTTTTCGGTTCTTCCCCTAAAACCGTCCGCGGTCGACCGTCACGCTGATCAGGTTCGGACCCGCCCGGTTGGCGATCGCCGCTTCCAGGGCCGGCACGAGCTCGTCGTGGGTGTTCACCCGGACCGACGGCAGACCCAGCGACGCCGCGAGCCCGACAAAATCCACCGCCGGCTCCTTGAAGTCCATGCCGATGAAATTGTCATTGCCGTGGAAGGCGTGCAGCCGTTCCTTGATGATCCGGTAGCCGCCGTTATCGCAGATGATATAGGTGATCGGCAGCTTCTGGTTCGCCGCCGTCCACAGCGCCTGGATCGAGTACATCGAACTGCCGTCGCCGATAATCGCGATTACCGGGCGGTCAGGATAGGCCGCCTGCACGCCGCAGGCCGCCGGCACGCCCCAGCCGATGCCGCCGCTGGCCATGCCGAACAGGGAGGTCGGATCGCGGTACGGCAGCAAGGCGTTGAGCGCCCTCGTGCTGATGATCCCCTCGTCCACGATGATCGTGTCCTCGGGCATGGTGTCGATGACCTTCATCACCATCCAGGACGGGTCGATCACCGGCCCTTGGGGAGCTGTGGTGAGTTTCTGAACCATCGCGGCGCGCTTGGCGCTCCAGTTCTTCGAGGCGAGCCCGTCGATGGCTTTTTTTGCCTTTGCCGCCTGTCCGCTTCCGCCCTTCCTGGCGAGCACCGGGTTCAACGCCTTCAAGGTCTCCTTGATATCGGCGCGCAAGGCGATCTCGGTCGGGAAGTTCTTGCCCATTTCCCAGTCGCGCTGGCCGATCTGCACGATCGGCATGCCCTCGGGAAGCGGCTCGACAGCGGCCCAGACCGACATCCGCAGCACATCGGCACCCAGCACGATCAGAAGATCGTAGGGCGACAAGGTATCGCGGACATTCTGCTGGTCACGGGTGAGCGCGCCCATATAGGCCGGATGCTCCGAGGGAAAATGTGCACCATACTGCACCGTTTGCTGATAGACCGGACAGCCGACCAGGCTTGCGAAAGCCGCGGCTTCCTCGAAAGCGCTGTCCGTCGCGATCTCGTGACCGGCCACGATCACCGGATTCTTCGCGGCGAGGATGCGTTCGGCGACCCGCTCCAGGGTCGCGTCGACCGGCCGGACCTTGGTGTCGATCCGGGTGCGCGCGCCCATTTCGATCGCGCCTTCCTGGTTCAGGATATCGCCCGGAAGCGAGATGAAGACCGGCCCCATCGGCGGGGTCATCGCGATCTTCGCGGCCCGGCGCACGATGCGCGGCAAATCCTCGAGCCGGGTGACCTCGACCGCCCATTTCACCAGCGGCTCGGCGATCGGGACCAGCGGGTCATAGAGCAGCGGCTCGGTCAGGCCGTGTCCCAACTCCTGCTGACCCGCCGTGATGATGACCGGCGTATTGGCGAATTTCGCCGCGTAGATCGCGCCCATGGCGTTGCCCAGGCCCGGCGCCACATGAACATTGCAGGCCGACAGCCGTCCGGACGAGCGCGAATAGCCCTCGGCCATGTAGACCACCAGGGATTCCTGCATGCTCATCATGTAGTTCATGTCCGGATGCTCGGTCAGAGCGTCCATGATCGGCAGCTCGGTGGTCCCGGGGTTGCCGAACATGTGCGTTACGCCCTCGTCCTTCAGCAGGGCGATAAAGGCGGACCGGCCGGTAATTGTGTTCACGCTCATCAAGGGGCTCCAGAGGTATCGGGTCGGGAGCGCGATGATAATGGATCACCCGGGCCGTGGCACAGAGGCCTTTGACGGATGACCGAGGCATCGGAAATGCGATGGTGGTCCCATTTCGCAACCCAGCGCGCACCCGGCTTGGTCCACGGCGGCATCCCGGCGGGACTTCACCTCCAGCCGCAATATGCTACGGTTTTCATCGCTCAAGCGGTCCGGGACGCGGCAGCCGCCAATTCCTTCGGGGGAGACCAGGCATGATCAAGCGAATCGTGGGTGCGGTCTCCCTCGCCGTCGTGATCGCCGGCGCCGCGTACGCCGCCGAACCGCAATTCATCTCGATCGGTACCGGCGGCGTCACCGGCGTCTACTATCCGACCGGTGGGGCGATCTGCCGCTTGGTCAACAAGAACCGGAAGAGCCATGGCATCCGGTGCAAGACGGAAACGACCAGCGGCTCGATTTACAACATCAGCGCCATCCGGGACGGCAAGTTTGAATTCGGGGTTGCGCAGTCGGACTGGCACCATCACGCCTATCACGGCACCTCGGCGTTCCAGGCCTCAGGCAAGTTCGGCAAACTGCGCTCGGTGTTCTCGGTTCACGGCGAGTTGGTCACGATCATCGCACGCGATGATTCAGGCATCGCCAACATCACGGATTTCAAAGGCAAGCGGATCAATATCGGCAATGAAGGCTCGGGCACTCTCGCCACCTATGAGGTGATCGAGAAGGCCATGGGCTGGACGCGCGGCGATCTTGCGCATGCCGAGCAACTGAAATCGGCGGAAACCAGCGCCGCGTTGTGCGCCGGCGAAATCGACGCCTATTTCTGGCTGGTCGGCCACCCATCGGCGCTGACGCAGGAATCGCTCGCAAGTTGCGCGACCCATCTGGTCGGCGCGGCAAGCCCGGAAATCAACAAACTGATCGCCGACAATCCCTACTACCGCTCAGCCAAAATTCCGGCCGGTCTGTACAACAACGGAAGCGATATCTCCACCTTCGGTGTCGGCGCGACGATCGTGACGTCCTCGGACGTGCCGGATGACATCGTCTATACCGTCGTCAAGGCGGTGTTCGAGAATTTCGACGCCTTCAAAAACCTGCACCCGGCCTTCGCGCATCTCACCGAGAAGGAAATGATCTCCGACGACCTGTCGGCGCCGCTGCATGACGGCGCGCTGAAATACTATCGCGAGAGAGGCTGGAAATAGCCGTCCCTTCAGCCGCTTCAATACCGTTCGATCACCTGTTTTGCGAAATCACCCAAATTGCGCCGCGCCGTCGCCATCGCCGGCAGCAGGGCGATTTCCTTCAGGCCCATGGCTTCGCGCTCGCGGATCATCGCGATGATCTCGTCAGGCGTGCCGACCAGGCCGCCGGTGGCGCGGATCAGATTCTCGGTCACGAAACGGCGCTCCTCGGGCACGGTCCAGGCGCAGTGACCGAGATGGATCTGCTGATAACGCTTGGCGAGGGGCGTCTCCATCCTCTCGGTAAACGCGAGGTATTCCTCCCAAAGATCCTGGCAACTCCGGGCGACGGTGCTGGTATCGCCGTTCATCCGGTATAGCTCCCACCAGTAATGCAGGGTCGCCAGCGCCATTGAGCCGATCTCGTCGATCACCCGGTCCGAGGTGATGCTTTCGCCCGGCTTCAGCACGCAGGCATAGGTGAGCGCCGTCGTCTGGAACGGCTCCGGCAAGCTGCGTCCGACGGCGGCCGCCCCCTCGCGGATCCGCTCCAGACTTTGCAGGAGATGCCCCTTGGACTGGTTGTGCGAGCAGACCCGCCCGTCGCCATAGGCGCCGACCGACTTCAGGGCCAGCGGACCATCCGCGGCGACATGGATCTCCACCGGCTGCTCTACATTCACGAAGCCTTGGCTCTGATGTAGGAAGCGGATGTCCCGGGTCTCGCCATCAAGGGTGAATTCGACCTCCTCGCCATGCAGCAAGGCGCGCACCACGCGGAGATACTCGCGGAACCGGCCAGCCTTCATCGGGTTCATGCCCATGACCCGCATCGCCGTGTGCCCGGTGCCGAGCGCGAGGAAGGTCCGCCCCGGCGCCAATTGGTTGATGCTCGCAATCGAATGCGCGGTGACCGGAGCCAGCCTGGTCGGCGCGATGGCCACCCCGGTCCCGAGCCGAATGCGCGAGGTGTTCGCCGCCGCCAGAGCCAGAACCGCATAGCAGTCGGAATAGATCATCTGCGAGTCCGGCGCCCAGGCGGCGTCGTAGCCCATCTCCTCGAGCTCCTTGAACAGCCGCCAGTCCGAAACATTCGGGACGACCATGGCGCCGAATCTCATGTCCTGCTCTCCTTACCCCTTGTCCGCGCCGAACCGGTCTAGGGCGTCCTGGCGCAGATCCGCCTTGCGGATCTTGCCGGACGCGGTCATCGGGAAATCCTCGACGAAGATCACATGACGCGGAATCTTGAAACTCGCCACCTTGCCACGGCAATAATCGATCACCGCCTGCTCGCTCAGTCCCGCATTGGCCGTTCGCTCGACATAGGCGACCGCGACCTCGCTCAGGGCCGCGTCCGGCAGCCCTACCACAGCAACCTGATTCACCTCGGGATGCTCGAGCAGCAGTCCCTCGGTCTCCATCGGATCGACATTCTCGCCGCCGACCTTGAGCATGTCCTTGTGCCGGCCGACCAGGCGGATATAGCCGCGCTCGAGCCACATCACCGTATCGCCGGTCTTGAACCAACCGTCATCGGTATAGCTCGCCCGGGTTTCCTCCGGCTTGTTGTAGTAGCCGAGCATCAGGCTGTAGCCGCGCACCTGAAGCTCCCCCGGCACGCCGACCGGAACGGCCGCGTTGGTCTGCGGGTCGACCACGCGGCTTTCATACCCGATTCCGGGATAGCCGGAACTTTCACAGCGATGCCGCAAATCGTCATCGATCGAGCATAGGGCAACGCCGATCCAGGTCTCGGTCATGCCGAAGCCCGAAATATTCCTGAGCGGAGCCAGCACGCGGGCGCCGCGGGTGGTGACCGGGGTGGCGCTCAACATGCCGGCGGCGAAGATCCCGCAGCGGAGGCTCGAAAGGTCCCTCGGCCGCGCCTCCTGGGCTTCGGTCAGGGCCTTCATATGCGCCTCGAAACCATGAATGATCGTCGCCCGTTCGCCGGTGATCAGATCCAGGCTCTCGTCCGGATCGAAGCCGGCGGTCAGAACCTGCTTGGCGCCGGTGACCAGCGACATCAGCGCGCCCTCGGAATAGCCGAAGGCATGGAACAGCGGCAGATAGTTGAGGATCACGTCATTATGGCTGATCCCCATGCGAAAGCCGCGCTCCACGACATTACGGATCAGCTTGTGGCTGTGCATCACCCCCTTGGGAAACCCGGTCGTGCCGGATGTGTACATGATGAAGGTCACCGCGTCGGGATCGACGGCATCCGCGCGTGCCTGAAGGGTCTCGCCGGGAACCCGCGAGCCTGGCTCGGCGAGGCTCTCCCAATCCGTCGTTCCCGCATGCGTGCCCGCGCCCAGGATGATCACCCGGCGGAGCTTGGGAAAGGCCGGGTCCGAGACCGCGCCGCCCTCCGGCGCAAGCGACACCACCTCGCGCACTATGGCGAGATAATCGACCGGGCCCGAGACATCATGGGTGATCAGAAAGGCGCTATCGGACTGAGCCAGGACATAGGCGATGTCGCGGCCCCGAAATCTTGTGTTCAAGGGCACCAGCACGGCGCCGATCTTCTGGACCGCGAAGGCGATGTACATCCATTCCGGCTGATTGTTCAGCCACAAGGCCACATGTTCACCCGGACCGACGCCGACGGCGATCAGCCGCCTTGCCGCATCATCGATCCGCGCCGCCAAATCCCTGAAGGTCAGGCGAAGGTCACCGAATACCAGCGCCTCGGCATCGCCGAACCGCGCCGCCATCTCGTCGGCGAGATCACCAAACCGGCGTTTCGGATACCATTCCATGCAAGCGCCCCGACCCTCGGACGCCAAACGCTAACACGGCGCCGGCAGGGGCGAAAAGCGGGCGGGGAAAAGCAACCGAGGCTTGATGGCACCGCATTTCATGCCACCCCATCCGTCGCCCCGCACTTAATGCGGGGCCGAAGCCTGAGAAGGTCACCGGCGACGGTTGACGGAGCACAGCCAGGGACAATTCCAATGCAATGCAACGTCAAAATGATCCACCACGCGTCACTCTATGGCGTTCCAGGCGTGGGTCCCGCATCTCGTGCGGGACGACGGAAAATGTTGTCCTACTCCGCCGCCGCCGCGAGACCGGCGAAGCGTTGTTCCATCTCGCGCCTCGCCTTAACGGTGGCATCGGAGGTATCGACCTCGACATCGTCCCAGCCGACGGTGGCGCCCTCGGCGATCGGCCGGCGCAGCTTGACACCATGGGCGAGCCCGATCGGCAGGCGGTTCTCGCGCAGGGAGCGGGACGCCGGAAGCAGCTTGCCCCAGACCGTCGCGCCGCCTTCGCCGTCGAGAACCTCGCCGGCCTTGAGCGCCCGCTTGGCGGTCGCAACGACATCGCCCCGGAAGCCGCGCGTCGCTCCGGTGGGCCGGCCGAGCAGACCGGCGGACAGGACGGACATGTTGAGCTCCAGCCCGATCAGATGGAACGGCTTGAACATCGCCGAATAGCGTCCGGACGCGTCCGTGTTCATCCCGTATTGGCGGAAGCAGCCGGTGGCATAGTCATTCGGTGCTTCAAGTACTACATAAACACCCCATCTCAAGTCTTTGAAAACAGGACGACCATCTCGCTCCAAGGACGATACAACTTCGACCTGCCCCTTGCCCTCGAGCTGCCCACCCTCACTGGCCGGGCGCAACACATGCGCCAGATCATCCATGCCACAGGGCGGGAACAGCAAGCCGTCGCTCGGCGGGTTCAGATCGCAGGCATTGGCGATCGCCGCCATTTCCAGCGCCGACTTGGTGCCGTCGAGGAAGGAATTGAACATCTTGCTGTTCATGCCTGCCGCCGCCGCTTCCCCGGCGGTGAGGCCATAGTGGTCCCAGACCGTATCCGGGGTCGAGGCGTGATAAGCCGGCAGGTACTTGGTGCCCTTGCCCGCCGCGATCACCTCGAACCCGCAGGACCGCGCCCAGTCCACCTGCTCCGCCGTCAGCGCCGGCTGGTCGCCATAGGCCATGGAGTAGACCGTGCCGGCGGACCGCGCTTCCTCGGCCAGGAGCGGGCCGGCCAGAACGTCGGCCTCCACATTCACCATCACGATATGCTTGCCGGCGGCAAAGGCGGCCCTTGCGTGCCGGATACCGGCGGGCGGATGGCCGGTCGCCTCGATCACCACATCCACATCATCGCGGGCGAGCGCGGCGACGGCATCGTCGCTGAAGTCGGTCGCCGCGATCCGTTCCTCACTCCAGCCGACAGTGCGGCAGGCCGCCTTGGCGCCGTCGGGACGCAGATCCGCGATCACCGTGACCCGGAGACCCGGCGTGGTCGGCACTTGACTTAGGAACATCGAGCCGAACTTGCCGGCCCCGATCAGGCAGACGCGAACCGGCTTACCGGCGGCGGCCCGCGCCGCGAGTTCCGCGTGAAGATACATGGCTTGCTCCCGGACCTATTCGGCGGCAACCGCGGCCTGCTCGGCGGCGAGTTCCGCGAGGCAATCGTCGGCCAGCGGCACGATCGGCGTGAAATCGCGATGCGCGATCCATTCGGCCCGCTTGAACCGGGTGATGTGGTTGTCCACCTGGCAGAGCGAGAGATAGACGATGGTACGCGGCAGCGGGCTGATATTCGGCGGGCTCGCATGCACCAGTAGCGAGGAGAACATCAGCATGCTGCCGGCGGGCCCCGTCGGCGCGACGCAGCCGCCCTGCTCGCACAGTTTGGTCACCGTCTCGCGGTCCAGGGTCCATAGCGGGTAGCTCGTGGTTTCCAGATCATGCCCGGCGGCGATCACCCCCGACTTGTGGCTGCGCGGCAGGAACAGCAGCGGGCCGTTGGCGGCGGTCACGTCGTCGAGGAAGACCGCGATGTTCATGGCCTTGGGCTCGGGCATGCCGTCGTCGCGGTGCCAGGTGCCGAAATCCTGGTGCCACTGCCAGACCTCGCCGTCGAAGGCGGCCTTGGCGTTGATCTTGTACTGATGCATGTAGACCCTTTCGCCGATCACCTTTTCGACCGGCGTGATCAGACGGGGATGCGCGCCGAGCCGGCGATGCGCCTCGTCGTAGGTATGGGCGGCAAAGGCCGTCCGCGCCACCCCGGAGGACTCCCGCCACACCTCCTCGCGCTCGGTCGCGAAGATTTTCGCGGCTGCATCGTTCAACACCGCGACTTCCTCGGGCGTGAACAGGGACGGCATGAAGATATAGCCGTCCTTGTCGAACTGTTTCAGTTGTTCCGGGGTAAGTTTCATGGGGTTTCCTCCCTGTTCAGATCCGCGCGCAACCGCCCGGCGGTTTTCTCGGCGGAGCGTTTCGTGTGGTCCAAGGCCAAACTGGCGGCCTGCTCGCCGTCGCCGGCTTGGACCGCTTTCAGAATTTGACGGTGCTGCTCCCAGACCGGCGGGAACATCGCCGGATCCCCGAGCACGGTTTGGATCGAGCGGCGGAAATGCACCCATTGCGGGCGGGTCACCTCCTCGATCAAGGGATTGCCGGAGAGCCGGTAGAGCGAGACATGAAAGGTCACGTCGGCCTCGACCCGCTCCGCGAAATTCGGCCGGCGCGTCCGGTCCAACTGCCGGTCGATCAGATCACCAAGCGGCGCCAGATCCCTTGCCGTCACCTCGCCGCGCGCGACCCGGTCGCCCGCAAGCCTTGCCGCCAGCCCGTCCATCGTTCCGCGCACCTGATAGAGGTGGACCAGATGATCCGCATCCATCGGCGCGACGGTCAGCCCCTTCTTGCCGAGCTGAACAAGGATGCCCTGCTCCTGCAGAACCTTGAGCGCGTGGCTGACCGGCTGACGCGAAACGCCGAGCTGGCTTGCGATCTCGATCTGCCCCAGACGGTCGCCGGTCTTGAAGGTCCCGTCGGTGATACCGCCCAGAATCGCCTCGCGGACGCGTTCGGTCAGATCGGGTTCTGGGGTGATCATGCGCACGGGGCGGAACCAGCGTTAATTTGTGAATTCAGAATTCATAAATGACGATTGGCCGAATGTCTTTAAAAAACCATCATCGCCCCGGCAAATGCCGTGCTTATGGCAAACGGAATTTAAGTCCCTGTTTTCACAGTGGCGACGAGAAAATTGGAGCCGGCAAACACACATTCGTCGCCCTGGCGAAGGCCAGGGCTCTTGGCGAACCTGCATGAAGATATAAATTGCGGTGAGATGAGATAGTTACAGGATCCAAATAACGCGGCGGAAGCCCTGGCCTTCGCCAGGGCGACGGTTCATCGGAGATCCGGCGTAAGTCTATACCGCTGTAATTCGGTATATCATCGAAAAGGCTCCGCTCCCCGTCACGCGGTCCGGCATCAGGCGTGGGCCCCGGCCCGCGCCGGGGATACGCGAGAATAGAGACTAGGAAGCCCTCGCCTCGCGAATCGCCCGCCAGACCGTCTCGGAGGTTGCCGGCATCTGAATGTGGTCGATTCCGAGCGGCGAAAGCGCGTCGAGAATGGCGTTGATGATGGTCTGCGGCGCGCCGATGCAGCCCGCCTGGCCCGAACCCTTCACGCCGAGCGCGTTGGCCTTGGTCGGAACGCCTTCGAGATGCGTCTCGAAGCCGGGAAGGTGCGACGCCCTCGGCACGGTGTAGTCCATGAAGCTCCCGGAGAGGAGCTGTCCGGACCCGGCATCGTAGTGGACGTTCTCCATCAGCGCCTGGCCGATGCCCTGGGTGACGCCGCCCTGCACCTGTCCCTCGGTCAGGCGCGGATTGAGCAGCGTGCCGTAATCGTCGACCATGATATAGCGCTGGAGGCTGACCACGCCGGTGTCGGGATCGATCTCGACCTCGGCGGCGTGGCAGCCGTTCGGGAAGGTGAAGGGCACCTGCTCGCGGAAGAGGAAGGTGTCGAAACCGGCGTTGCCGTCATCTCCGCCGGCAAGCGCGGGCGCGACATCGGGATTGCGCGCGGCTGCGGAGACCTCGATCAGGCTGACGGACCGGTCGCTGCCGCGCACGGCAAAGCGGCCCCCGGCATAGTCCAGCGCGCCGGGCGCCGCCTGCAGCAGGGTCGCGGCGACTCCTCGCGCCTTCTCAAGCACCTTGTCGATGGCGAGCGCCATCGCCCCGCCGCCCATATGCATCGAGCGGGCGCCGCCATGGCCGTGGCCGATCCGCACCTCGGCGGTGTCCGACTGGATATAGTCGAACGCATCCATCGGCAGGCCGAAACGGTCGGCGGCGATCTGGCGGTAGGTGGTCTCGTGGCCCTGGCCGTTGGATTCGGTCCCGACCCTGAGCTCGATGCGCCCCTCTGGCGTGAACTTCACCTCCGCGCCCTCCTGGGGCGCGCCGCGCGCGGTCTCGAGGAAGCAGCCGAACCCGAGGCCGCGCAGCTTGCCTGACCTGGCCGCCGCCTCGCGCCGCTTCTCGAACTCCGCGCGCCCGGCCAGCCGCTCGGCATCGTCGATATTGCGGCGGAAGCGGCCCGAATCGAGGGTCATCCCCTGGGCCGTCACATGCGGGAAGGCATCGATGGCGTTCCTGCGGCGCAGCTCCACCGGATCGAAGCCATGGCGCCGGGCGGCCGCGTCGATGAGCCGTTCGATGATGAAATTCGCCTCGGGCTTGCCGGCGCCGCGATAAGCGTCGATCGGAGTGGCGTTGGTGAACGCCCCGGTCGAGTGCATATGGATCAGCGGAATGTCATAGACCCCGCCCATCGCCGTCGGCGAGGAGGTGGTCGACGCGCCGGGCCCGGCGGCGGAGAGATAGCCGCCCATATTGGCCACCAGATCCGCGTCCAGCGCCAGGAAGCGGCCCTCCGCGTCGAGCGCCAGCCGCGCCGTGGCGCGGATGTCCCGGCCATGGGTCGCGCCGGCATGATCCTCGCCGCGCTCGGCAACCCACTTCACCGGACGGCGGTGCCGCTTGGCGGCCCAGATCAGCAGCACCCATTCTGGATACAGGAAATTCTTCAGCCCGAAGCCGCCGCCGACATCGGGTGCGGACAGATGAACCCGCTCATGCGGGACCTTGAAGACGGAATCGGCGAGCTGGTTGCGGATCGCGTGCAGGCCCTGGCCGGTGCAGATCAGATGCTTGACCCCGCCCGCCGGATCATAATGCGCGATGCCCGCCCGGGGCTCCACCGGAGCCGCCATGACACGGTTGTTGACGATATCGAGCTCGACCACATGCGCCGCCGCCGCGATCGCGGCCTCGACCGCCTGGCGATCGCCCTTCTCGAAGGTGAAGGCGATATTCCCCGGCGCCTCGTCCCAGATCAGCGGCGCGCCCTCGGCTAGAGCGGCCCTGCCGTCGGTTACCGCGGGCAGCGGATCATAGTCGATCTCGACCAGTTCCGCCGCCTGGCGCGCCGCCTCGGGACTGCTGGCGACGACCATGGCAACCGGGTCGCCGACATGACGCACATAGTCCCGCGCCAGGGCATGACGGTCCGGGATGATCAGCGGCGACTTGGCGGGAAAGCTGGCGACACAGGGCAGACAGCCGATCCCGTCGGCGATCAGATCGGTTTCGGTATGAATACCGACGACACCCTCCACCTGAAGCGCCTCGGAGGTATCGACGAAGAGGATCTCGGCAAAGGCATGGGGCGAGCGCACGACCGCCATGTGCAACTGCCCGTCGATATCCATATCGGCGACGAACCGGCCGTGACCGGTCAGGAACCGCTGGTCCTCCAGACGGACGATGGAATGCCCGGACACTTGTTCCCCCAAGGCGCGATCCTCGGCTGTTCAAAACGGGCCTAGTCAACACCAAGGTGGTGCCCGCGTCAGGCTTTTTCCAGCCGCAAGCGCTCAAATCCCTGAAAATTCAGCCTGAAACGGCAAAGGCCCCCGAAACCGGAGGCCTTTTCGAAACCGTGATGGCGGCTCTGATCAGAAGGCGTCTTTCACCTTCAGCACCTGCCGGCCGCGATACATGCCGGTCTTCAGGTCGATATGATGCGGGCGATGCAGCTCGCCGCTGTCGGGGCTCTCCACATAGGCGTCGGCCTTGATGGCGTCATGCGCGCGGCGCATGTTGCGCTTGGAGGGCGAGGTTTTCCTCTTCGGAACAGCCATGGCCGTAAATCCTTGTCTTCGTCTGGAATTCGGCGCCGGGCGCCAGCGATGTGATCAGCGGGCTGTCATAGTGGCAACGCCCCCGCGTGGCAAGGGAAAACACGGGAATGACCGCTGAAAAAGAGTGGCGACCCCTACGGGATTCGAACCCGTGTTGCCGGCGTGAAAGGCCAGTGTCCTAGGCCTCTAGACGAAGGGGTCGCATGCCCTTTGTGAAGGCTGGGCCTGTTTACTCGACCAGTTCGGGGAAATCAAGGCCGGGAATGGATATCACGAGGCCGTCTTGCGCGGAGCGCCGGTGTACCGAATAATATGTTTCCAACACGGGGTTCAAGGCGTTGGACCGCGCCCGGTCGGTCACACCCAGGCACACCGCCCTCACGTGCGAACGCTTTGACAATAAAGGGAGAAAACTCATGCGAAAAGCGATACTCACCGCCGCCGCCCTGCTTGGCGCGGTCGCGCTGTCGGGCACGGCGAACGCCGAATGCTCGGACAAGAACTGGAAGGGCTGCGCCGGCAAGCCCTGGGTCGACGGCACTGTCATGGACACCCCGCTCGGCTCCAAATGGTGGCCGAACAAGCTGTGGGGCGCGGGCGACGAGGCCGGCTCCACCAATTGGTACACCAAGCCCGAGGTGATCAAGCGCGCCCTGTCGGCGACCAAGAATGGCAAGGTGTACCGGCTCGGCCATGAGTACAACTCGGAGATGCCGCTGTTCGGCGCCCGCAAGTTCTCGCTGCGCATTCCCGGCACCCCCACCGGCGGCACCTTCGGCGCCAACCGGATCATGTGGAATGACGAGTTCCTCGCCACCGAGGTTGGCCAGGTCGGCACCCAGTTCGACGGGCTCGGCCATATCGGGGTCGAGGTCGGCGCGCCGGGCGATAAGAACGAAATGCGCTGGTACAACGGCTTCACGGCGGCGGAGATGGGCAATCCCTATGGGTTGAACAAGCTCGGCACCCACAAGCTGCATCCGATCGTCGCCCGCGGCATCCTGCTCGATATCCAGGCGGTGCGCGGCCGGGTGATGGAAAAGGGCGAGGAAATCACCATGGCCGACGTCAAGGCGGCACTGAAGAAGCAGGGCATGGAGAACTTCAAGTTCGCCCCCGGTGACGCGATCCTGTTCCGCACCGGCTGGGAAGCCTATTGGACCGACCCCGCGAAGTTCAACGACGGCTGCCCCGGCATCGGCATGGAAGTTGCGCGCTGGGTGGCTGAGGACGTTCAGGCCGGCGTGACCGGTGGTGACACCTGGCCGGTGGACGCGGTTCCGAACCCGGATCCGGCCTGCGTGTTCTGCGTGCATCAGTTCCTGCAGACCCGCCACGGCATCGTCAACCAGGAGAACATGAAGCTCTCCGAGTTGGCGAAGGACGGCGTCTACGTTTTCACCTACATGTACACGCCCGCGCCGATCACCGGAGCCACCGGCTCCATGGGCGCGCCGATCGCGATCAACTAAGTCGCGGCAAGGCACAGAGCCGGGGCCGGTCCGCGAGGGCCGGCCCCGTTTGCTTCAGGGAATTCGAATGGCCGAAGTGATCCGCATCCGGGACCTTGTGCACGGCTTCGCGGGCCGACCGGTTCTCCGGATCGACGGCTGGAGCCTCGCCGAGGGCGAGGACGCCGCGATCACGGGACCTTCCGGCAGCGGCAAGTCCACCCTTCTGCATATCCTCGCCGGCTTGCTGCTTGCCGATGGCGGGGCCGTGACGGTTGCCGGGACTGATTGGAGCGCCATGACGACCAGCCGGCGCGACAAGACCCGGGGCCGGCATATCGGCATCGTGTTTCAGGCCCTGCATCTGATCGGCGCGGTCAGCGTGCGCGACAATCTCCGCCTAGCCCAGCGGCTCGGCGGCGCGGCACGGGACGACGCCCGGATTTCGGCGCTGCTGGGTGATCTCGGGATCGCCTCCAGGGCGGAGGCGCGGCCCCGTGACCTCAGCCAGGGCGAGCGCCAGCGCGTCGCCATCGCTCGCGCCGTGATCAACCGGCCCCGCCTGATCCTGGCCGACGAGCCGACCTCGGCCCTCGACGACGGCAACGCGGAGACGGTGATCAGGCTGCTGCGGGACCAGGCGCGAGCGTGCGGCGCGGCGCTCCTCGTCGCGAGCCATGACCGGCGCATTCTCGACGGTTTCGGGCGCGTATTGACCCTCGGAGCCGGGGCATGAACGCGGTCATGCTTGCCATGGCCTATCTGCGCGAGCGATGGCTGGTCACGGCTCTGAACGGGCTGCTCCTCGCACTCGGGATCGCAACCATCGCGGCGTTGCTGTCTTTCGATCACCAGTTCCGCGGCCGCCTCGCCGGTGACGCCCGGGGCATCGATCTGGTGGTCGGCGCCAAGGGCAGCCCGCTGCAACTGGTGCTTTCCACCGTCTATCACGCGGATATTCCGACCGGGAACATCCGGCTTTCCGATGCCGCGCCGCTGTTCGGCCATCCGATGGTGCAAGCGGCGATCCCGCTGGCGCTGGGCGACAGCGTCGACGGCTTTCGGGTGGTCGGCACCAGCGCGGATTTCCTGCAATTCCGGAACGCAAGCCTCCATCAGGGCCGGATCTGGGAGCAGCCGCTCGAGGCGGTGCTTGGCGCCGAGGCCGCACGCCGCCTGGGCCTCGCGCCGGGCGCCGAGATCGAGACCGCGCACGGCCTGTCCCGGCGCGGCCCGAGGCACGCGGAGCATCACTATACCGTCACCGGCGTGCTCGCCCGCACCGGCACGGTTCTCGACCGCCTGGTGCTCACCTCGCTCGAAAGCGTCTGGGCGGTGCACGACAAGCCCGGCGCGAGAACCGAGGCCGACCGGATGATCACGGGCGTATTGCTGAAGCTCAAATCTCCAATCGCCGCGGTGACCCTGCCGGCGATGATCAACGGCCAGACACCGATGCTGGCCGCCTCTCCCGCCCTAAAGACCGCCCACCTGTTCGCGCTGGTCGGCTCGGGCCTCGACGTGCTGCGGGGCTTCGGCGTGATTCTGATGGCCGCCGCCGGGCTCGGCGTGTTCGTCGCGCTGACCGGAGCGCTGGAGCGCCGGCGCCTGGATCTGGCGATCCTGCGCACCCTCGGCGCCAACAGATTGTGGGTGGCGGGAGTCCTGATCTCCGAGGGGCTGGCGCTGACCCTGCTTGGAACCGCCGGCGGCCTGATGCTCGGCCATGCGGCCCTGGAGGTGATCGGGCGCACCGTCGACCAGGCGAGTGCGGCCGGCCTTTCCGGGCTCTTCATCGCGCCGGCGGAAGCCTGGCTGGTGCTTGGCGCGCTGGTCATCGGGACGGCCGCGTCCCTCATCCCGGCGATCCGCGCCTATCGCAATGATGTCGCGCGCACCCTGGCCTTGGGATAGAGTGCGGAGCATGAGACTGACCGCGCTTTTCCTTCTGACCTTGGGCCTGATCGCCCCGCTCGCGGCCGCACCCGCCGCCGCCCAGCAAACGGGCACGCCGCCGAGCCATACCCGGCACAATCAGCCCGTGGACGAGGATGGCGCCGTCAAGTGGGAGGTGCTGTCGAACCTCCATGTGCGCACGGAAACCCCGGCGCCGTTGCAGACCATTTTCCACATCGAGTTCACGCCCGAGGTGAAGGCTCTGGGCGGCCAGATCGTCCGCTTGAAGGGCTTCATGTACCCGCTGAGCGCCGGCGAAACCCATACCAGCTTCCTGCTTTCCGCGCTGCCGCCCTCCTGCCCGTTCTGCCTGCCGGGCACCGCCACGACGCTGATCGACATCGTCTGTGACGAGCCGGTCCGATACACCCTCGAACCGGTGCTCCTGGAGGGCCGCTTCACCCTGCTGAAGGACGATGCGAGCGGGCTTTACTACCGCCTTACCGAGGCGCGCCCGGCCGGATGAGCGGCGTGACCATCCCCGTCACCGTGCTCACGGGCTTTCTCGGCAGCGGCAAGACCACCTTGCTGAACCGGCTGCTGAAGGACCCGGCGCTCGCCCGCACGGCGGTGGTGGTGAACGAATTCGGCGAGATTGGCCTCGACCATCTGATGCTGGAGCCGCTGGACGGCGAGACGGTGGTGATGGCCGCAGGCTGTCTCTGCTGCACGATCCGTGACGATCTGGCGGCGACCCTGGTCTCGCTGCTGCATCGGCGCGAGAACGGCGCTGTTCCGCCCTATGACCGGATCATCATCGAGACCACCGGCCTCGCCGATCCGGCCCCGATCGCGCAATTGCTGCTCACCCATCCGGATGTGATCGACCGTCACCATCTGGCCGGCCTCATCACGGTTCTCGATGGCATGCACGGCGCGACACAACTGGGCGACACGCCGGAATGCGCCAAGCAGATCGCCATGGCCGACGCGGTGGTGCTGAGCAAGACGGACCTCGCCGATGGCACCTCACCCGCGCTTCGCGGCGCGGTCGAGAGACTGAATCCCGGAGTGCCGGTCATCCCGGCAAGGGACGTCACGGCGGACCTCTTCACCAATCCCGGCCGCATGGACGGGCTCGATCTTTCCGCGCTGACCGTCGACCCCGGTCACCATCATCATCACCACGACATCAACCGCCATGATGCCGGCATCCTTGCCGTCCCCCTGGTGATCGAGGAACCGCAGGACTGGATGAGCCTTTCCATGTGGCTCTCCTTCATCATCTCGACCCATGGCCCGCATCTGCTGCGCCTGAAAGGCGTCATCAATGTCGCCGGCGAGCCCGGCCCGATGATCATCAACGGCGTGCGCCATGTCTTCCACGACCCGGCGCATCTGCCCGCCTGGCCGGACCCGGACCGACGCACCCGGCTGGTCTTCATCGTGAAGGATCTCGACCCGGCCGTGATCCTCGACAGCTGGCGGGAATTCGCGGCGGCGGGGTGAGCTGGAGCGCATACCCCGGTGGTTCGACCTATCTGTCTTTCGTCATCCCGCCGTAAGGCGGGATCCATTCCTCCGGCGGGGAAACCTGGCCATCCCCAACAACGATCTGCCGTCGTGACCTACGGCCAAGGACAGCGGCATGGGTCTCGCCCTTCGGCGGGATGACGGCATTGACAATTTTTCACTCCGCCAGCGCCAGGTCCTCGATGAACAGCTGAACATCCTCGCGGCCCTGCCAGTCGTCGGCGCGGAGTTGGCCCGCGACGTGGAGCGGCCGGCCGCCATGATTCAGCAGCGCCGGGCCAAGCTCGCCGTCCATGGCGCGGAACGCGATGCCCTTCAGCTTGCCGCCATCGGCGCCCGAGAAGATGCAGCGGACATGGTTTTTGCCTACCACGTCGGCGCGGACGATCTTGGCGTTCGAGATGGCGAAATGCGGCTCGGGATTGCCGGAGCCGAAAGGTCCGAGCCTAGCCAGGGCGTCATAGACCTCGCGCCGGGCGCCGGCAGGTGCGAGGACACCGTCGAGGCTGATGCTCGCGACCAGGGGCTCGCCCGCCAGTTCCGCCGCGAAACGGTCCGCCAGAAACCCGCGGAACGCGTCCAGCTTGCCGCGCTCGACGGTAAAGCCCGCAGCCATGGCATGGCCGCCGCCGCCGACCAGCAGGCCCGACTGATGCGCCGCGATCACCGCCGGCCCCAGCGCCAATCCCTTGACCGAACGGCCCGATCCCTTGCCGGTATCGCCGTCGAAGGCGATGACGCAACTCGGCCGGTTAAAGCGCTCGCGAAGCCGGCCGGCGACGATGCCGATGACCCCGGGATGCCAGCCGTCGCCGGCGACCACCAGCACCGGCGCGTCCGGATCGGCCTGTTCCGCCTGGGCGATCGCCTCGGCCTGGACCCGTGCCTCGATCTCCTTGCGCTCATCATTGTGCTTGTCCAGCGCCTCGGCGACCCGCGCGGCCTCCGCCTCATCCTCGGTCGAGAGCAGGCGCGCGCCGAGATCCGCGTCGCCGACCCGCCCGGCGGCATTGACCCTGGGCCCGAAGACAAAGCCGAGATGATAGGCCTCGGGCTTCTGCTCGATCTTGGTGACCGACGCCAGCGCTCTCAGCCCCGGATTTGCCCGCCGCGCCATGACCTTGAGACCCTGGGCGACATAGGCCCGGTTCAGCCCCTCGAGCGAGACCACGTCGCAGACCGTGCCCAGCGCCACCAGATCCAGCCAGTTCATCAGATCCGGCTCCCGGCGCCCCTGGTACCAGCCGGCCTCGCGCAGAGCCCGGTTCAGCGCGATCACCACCAGGAAGGTCACCCCGACCGCCGCCAGATGCCCCAGTGCCCCGCTCTCGTCCACCCGATTCGGGTTCACCACCGCAATGGCGCGCGGCAGGCTGGGCTCGGCCATGTGATGGTCGACCACCACCACGTCCAGCCCGGTCTCGGCCACCTGCTCCAGCACCTCGAAAGCCACGATACCGCAATCGAGGGTCACCACGACGCCGGCGCCGCGCTGCCTTAGGCTCGCCAGAGCTTCGGCGTTGGGCCCATAGCCTTCGAGAATACGGTCCGGGACATGCAGGATGCTCTGGCCGCCCGCCGCCGCGATGAACCGCGACAGCAAGGCGGCGGAGGTTGCGCCGTCGACGTCATAATCCGCGAACAGGCCGATGGTTTCACCGTTCCGGATCGCGCGGGCAAGACGCGTTACCGCCTCGGCCATGCCCTTCAGGCTGGACGGGTCCGGGAGTTCCTCGCGCAGGGTCGGATTGAGATAGCGCTCCACCTCGTCGAGCGCGACCCCGCGCGCCGCCATGACCCGGGCCACCAAGTCCGGGACGCCGTGACGCTGCGCGATGGCGAGGGCGAGCCGCTCCGCCTCGGCGGTCTCGGCGCCGCGGTGCAGCCAACGCTTGCCGGTGATCGAGCGCTCGACGCCCAGAACCGCCGGCATCGCGGGGCTACTCCTTCAGATCTTCGTCGATCGGCTTGCGCGGCCAGTCATGCCGCGCTTCGATCGTGCGGACGGTACCGGTCTTCGAGCGCATGATGATCGAATGGGTGGTCGCCCCGCCCGGGTAACGGCGCACGCCGTTCAGCATGGTGCCGTTGGTGACCCCCGTGGCGGCGAACATCACATCGCCCTTCGCGAGATCGAGCAGCTTGTATTTGCGATCCAGATCATCGATGCCCCAGCGCCGCGCCCTGGCAACCTCGTCGTCGTTGCGGAACATCAGCCGGCCCTGCATCTGCCCGCCGATGGAACGCAGCGCGGCGGCCGCCAGCACGCCCTCGGGCGCGCCGCCGGACCCCATGTAGATATCGATTCCGCTGCGCGGCTCCGACGTCGCGATCACGCCCGAGACATCACCGTCGGTGATCAGCATGATGCGAGCCCCGGCATCCCGGATTCCGGCGATCAATTCGGCATGACGCGGCCGGTCGAGGACACACACCACCAGGTCCGACATCGCCATGTTCTTGGCCTTGGCGAGATCCTTCAGATTGTCGCCGATCGACTTGTCGAGATCGACCACGCCATCCGGCAGGCCGCCGCCGACGGCGATCTTGTCCATGTAGACGTCCGGCGCGTTCAGAAACCCGCCATGCGAGGCGAGCGCGATCACCGCCAGCGCATTCGGCAGCCCCTTGGCGGTCAGCGTGGTCCCTTCAAGCGGGTCCAGGGCGATGTCGACCTTCGGCCCGCCGGCGCCCACCTTCTCACCGATATAGAGCATCGGCGCCTCGTCGCGCTCGCCCTCGCCGATCACCACCGTGCCGTCGATCTCAAGCGCGTTCAGAGCCCGGCGCATGGCATCGACGGCGGCCTGATCGGCGGCCTTCTCATCACCACGCCCCATGAGCTTGGACGCCGCGAGCGCCGCGGCCTCGGTCACGCGCACCGCTTCCAGGGCCAGGTTTCGATCCATGGTCAGGGATTCATCCACATCGCCGTCAGCCATCGCGATTTCCTCGTTTGAAGTTAGTTTGCATCGTTCTTTTTGCCCTTGCGCCAAAGCCCGCGCAAGGGACGGCCAGATTAGCCTAAATCGCCTCGATCCGAAGCACCCGCGGGTCCTCGGTGACGGATTCCAGATCGGCGATCTTGGTCATGGCGCGTCGGATCGCCGCGTCCTGGGTCTCATGGGTGGTCAGAACGACCGGGACGATTTCGCCAGGGTTTCTGCCGCTTTGGATCAGCGCCTCGACGGATACCTGCTCGTCGCGGAAGATTGCGGTGAGGTCCGCGAGGACGCCCGGCCGGTCAATGACCATCAGCCGGATATAGTACGATCCCGACAGCGACTCGATCCCCACCGGCCGCGCCGGCGCCAGGGAATCGCCCGGAACACCGAACACCGGCACCCGCCGACCGGCGCCGATATCCACCAGGTCCGCGATCACCGCCGAGGCGGTCGGACCGGCGCCGGCGCCCCGGCCATAGGACAGGGTCGGTCCGACGGAACTTCCTTCCGCGGCGACGGCGTTGAACACCCCGTCGACCTGGGCAATCTGCGCGGTGACCGGCACCATGCAGGGTTTCACCCGCTGCTGAATACCATCCTCGGTCCGCTCGGCGATGCCGAGCAGCTTGATCCGGTAACCGAGTTCCTGGGCGTATTCCAGATCGACCGGCGAGACGTGCCGGATGCCCTCGATATAGATCGAGTCGAAGTCGATCCTGGTTCCGAACGCGATGGACGCCAGTATCGCAAGCTTGTGGGCCGCGTCCACGCCATCAATGTCGAAGGCGGGATCAGCTTCGGCATAGCCGAGTTCCTGCGCGTCCGCCAAGACATCGGCAAACGGTCGTCCGGTCTCGCGCATGACGGTCAGGATGTAGTTGCAGGTGCCGTTCAGAATGCCGTAGACCCGCTCGATCCGGTTGGCGGACAAGCCCTCGCGCATGGTCTTGATGATCGGGATGCCGCCGGCCACGGCCGATTCAAAGGCCAAGGTTCCGCCTTTCGCCTCGGCCAAGGCGCCGAGCGCCGCGCCGTGATGCGCGACCAGCGCCTTGTTTGCGGTTACGACCGACTTCCCGGCGCCGAGCGCGGTCTCGACCAGGGTCTTGGCGGTGCCCTCGGAGCCGCCGATCAATTCGGCAACCACATCCACGTCATCCCGGCCCGCAAGCGTGGCGGCGTCGTCATGCCAGTCGATGCCGGAGAGATCCAATCCCCGATCCTTGGCGCGGTCACGCGCGGATACCGCGACCACGCGGACCGGCCTGCCCGCCCGGCTGGCCACCAGGTCCGCATTTTCCCGCAAGACCCGGACCGTTTCGGCGCCGACGGTTCCCAATCCCGCGACGGCGACCCTCAGAACATCACTCATATCAACCCACTCCCCGGGCAAATCTGGTCCATCCATCCGACAGCATTCGCGAGCCGAATGATCGGCTCCACGACGCGGAACGCCTTGCCGGGATCACCAGGTCGTCAGGATTCCAGAAAGATCTCGGTCCGCCGATTGCCTTCCTCGCCGGACGGCATCGCCTCGGAGTACACAGGCTGCGTGTCCCCGACCGCGTCGACGATAAGCTGTTCGGCTGGGACGCCCATCTCCATCAGGGCGGACGCCACCGCGTTGGCGCGGGCAACCGAGACATTGAAATTCGCCAGCGCATGCTCGAACGGATCCATGTCGCGAGTCCGCATCGAGGCATGTCCGACCACCCTCATATACATGCCCCGCTCAAGCGCTTCCTTGGCGAGACCGCGCAATGTCGCAAGATCGGATGAGGAGAGCCGCGCCGATCCATGCGCGAAGTTCACGATCCCGGCCGCCCCGCCCTGATCATATCCGCCAAGAGCAAGCATCGGCTGGCCACCGTCGGAACCCGAGGCCGTCGACATGCCGGCGGGCGGCGTCAGTTGCAGCCGTGGCATCGTGCTTTCGCTCGACGCCGCCGCATCCGTTCCTCCGGAGCCTGGCGGCGTCAAGGTGAACCTCGGCGGGATTTCGGGCGCCGGCGGGGCGACGGGCGCGGCGGCGGTCTGCGTCGCGGCGCTACCCTGTTCCGTATTCATCGATTGTTTGGCGCCGGCTTCCGGCATCGGAGCGGCCGGGGCCGGGGCTAGGGCCGGAGCCGGGGCCGGGGCGATTATCCGGCTCGTTGCGGGCGTGTTCATCGTGCCGGATGTGGTGATCTTGGACCCGCTCACGCGCGCCGACGTGGTCGCCACATCGCTTGACGACTGAGGCGCCGGCGCATTCGGCCAAAGGCTCGAGCGTTTGCCGTCGTAGACCTGGGACGGCAGGCGGGCCAATCCCCTGGCACTCTCGCCTTGCGAGGCGGGCGCAGGCGCGGGCGCTGGAGCAGCAACGGGAGCAGGCGCACTCCGGACTACCGGCGGGGCCGCGACCGAGGGAGCCGTCGCGACAACGGGAGCCGGTTTAGCGGCCGGCGCTTCCACCTTCACCGCACCCTTCGGCTTTTCCTCGGTATAGCGAGCATTCGCCCGGTCGGATGCCAGCTCGTTTTTCAGCTTTTCGCGTTCCTCGGCGCTCGAAGCGGGCTTCGGTTTTTCCGGAACGCTTGCGAGCGTGGGGAATTTCTCCTCGCTTTTCGCGGCGCCGCTTTTCGCGTCCTTTGCCGTATCGGACGCGGACTCGACTTTCGCCTCCTCGTCCTTGAACCAGCCGCCGACCATATCGGTCGTCGATCTGTACCATTCCACCGGATTGGCGTAGTCAGGAACATCCGGAAGCGACGAGCACGCGGTCAATGCCAGCACAAGCGCCGCCGCGCCGGCGCGCGTCACCCAAACCCCCGAAAGCGGTTTCGCTGACGCCAGTTTGCCTTCAATGCCGTGTCGTCGCATCGACTCAGTCCTCTTCTATGCCCAGACGCACCGGCACGCTTTAGCACATACGCCGGTCCAGACATAGATTTCGTTGAGGAATGGCGATGAAATGCACGGCATTTAGCGACGAAGCATTCTCTTCGCAGGTGCAATATAAACTTGATTTTGCGACGCAACAATATAGAACCACCCCTATTCGGAACTGCGAAAAGCCGAGATCCCGCATGGCTTGAGCGCGAATAGGGAGACCCGCGATGACCGACCGGAAGTCAGACCTCCAATCCCCGGACCCCGAGCGGATGGCCGGGATGATGACCGACATCGCCGAACGCTCTCAGCGTCTGGTGGCCGACTTCATGGCCCGCAACAACCTGGATGACTCCTTCGGCATGGCGGACCCGATGAATATCGGCTCGGCTTTCATGGAACTGGCACGGAACTTCATGGCCGACCCGGCCAAGGCCGCCCAGGCGCAGATGGCGCTCTGGCAGGGCTATATGGATCTGTGGCAGTCCACGGCCAGCCGGATGATGGGCGGCGAGGCCAAGCCGGTCGCGGCGCCGGACGCCGATGATCGGCGCTTCAAAAGCGACGAGTGGCAGCAGAACCTGGTTTTCGACCATATCAAGCAAAGCTATCTGCTGACCGCGCACTGGATCCGCGACACGGTCCGCGCGGTGGACGGCATGGATGCGAAAACCGCCGCCAAGGTGGACTTCCACACCCGGCAGTTCATCGATGCGCTGGCGCCGACGAATTTCGCCATGACCAATCCCGATGTGCTTCGCGCCACGATGGAATCCGGCGGCGAAAATCTCGTCAAGGGACTGACCAATCTGCTCGACGACCTGGAGCGCGGTGAAGGTCGACTGGCGATCAAAATGACCGATTCCGACGCCTTCGAGGTCGGTGGGAACATCGCCACCACGCCCGGCAAAATCGTCTATCAGAACGATTTGATGCAGCTGATCCAGTACAGCCCGACAACCGAAACGGTCTACAAGCGCCCGCTGCTGATCGTTCCGCCGTGGATCAACAAGTACTACATTCTGGACCTGCGTGAGAAAAACTCGTTCATCAAGTGGGCCGTCTCGCAGGGCATCACGGTGTTCGTCGTCTCCTGGGTCAATCCGGACGCGGATCTGGCCGCCAAATCCTTCACGGACTACATGCTCGAAGGGCCGATCGCGGCCTTGGGCGCGGTGGAACAAGCGACCGGCATGCGCGAGATCAACGCCATCGGCTATTGCATCGGCGGCACCCTGATGGCCGCCACCCTCGCCTATCTCACGGCCAAGGGCGACGACCGGGTCAAAAGCATCACCTTCTTCACCACGATGGTCGATTTCGAAAAACCCGGCGAGCTTGGTGTGTTCATCGACGAGGAGCAGCTCAGCGCGCTCGAGGAACGCATGGAAAAGGACGGCTACCTCGACGGCGCGGCGATGTCGACGACCTTCAACATGATGCGCGCGAACGATCTGATCTGGTCCTTCGTGGTCAACAACTATCTCCTCGGCAAGGATCCCTTCCCGTTCGACCTGCTGTACTGGAACTCGGATTCCACCCGCATGCCGGCGGAGATGCACAGTTACTATCTGCGCAAGATGTACCACGAGAACAAGCTGGTGGAGCCCGGCGGGATCACCCTGGACGGGGTGTCGATCGACTTGTCGACGTTGCAAACGCCGACCTTCATTCTGTCCACCAAGGAGGATCATATCGCGCCGTGGATGTCGACCTATCGGGCAACCCAGATCTATCAGGGCCCGGTCCGGTTCGTTCTCGCGGGCTCGGGCCATATCGCGGGCGTCGTCAATCCGCCCGCCGATCCGCCGAAATACGGCTACTACACGAACACCCGCAAACCGAAAGAGCCGGAAAAATGGCTCGACGGCGCGACCTGGCACGATGGGTCGTGGTGGCCGGAATGGGAGAAGTGGCTATCGCGCCATGGCGGCGGCAAGGTTCCCGCGCGGGTCCCGGGCGACGGCGCGCTGGCGGTGCTTGAAGACGCCCCCGGCTCCTACGTAAAGGTAAGCCTGAAGGACTGATCAGGTCCGCTGCCTCTGGCCGAAGGCTCAGAGCGCCGGCGCCTTGCGCACGTCCTCGGCGATGGCGCGCTTGAGATACTTGCCGTCCGACAAGGCTCCCTTGAACGCGCCGCCCTCGACCATGACCTTGCCGCGCAGCAAGGTCATGACCGGCCAGGCGGAAATCTCGTGGCCCTCCCACGGGCTGTAGTCGGTCTCGTGCAAGTCCTCGACGCGGACCTTCTTGCGGATCGTCGGATCAAGCACCGCGATGTCCGCGTCGCTGCCGACCGCGATCGCGCCCTTGCGCGGATAGAGGCCCATGATCTTGGCGGCATTGGTCGAGACCAGATCGACGAAGCGTTCCAGCGAATAGCCCCGCGCCGTCACCATCTCCTGATACATCACCGCGACCCGGGGCTCGACGCCTGCATTGCCGCCGGTCGTATCATCGATACGGTCGCCGATCAGCTTGGTCTGCAACGTGCAGCAGATCTCGTCCGTCGCCACCGCGTTTATGGCGCCGTCCAAAGTGCCCGCCCACAGGGCCGCCTGGTCCTCCGGCGATTTCAGCGAGGGATAGGTGTGATAGATCTGGCCGTTCGGCCGCTTGTAGTCCTCGGAATTGTAAAGCATGTACTGATGCAGGGTCTCGCCGTAGATCGGCTGGCCCTTGGCGCGGGCCTCGCGGATCGCCTGCACGCCGGTTCCGGCGCTCACATGCATCATGTAGAGCGGCGTCTTCTCGGCTTCCGCCAGGCGGATCACCCGGCGGAACGACAGGTCCTCCGACAGCGTGTTATGCACCTCGGCGAGATTGTGAAAACTGACCCGGCCCTCGCGGATCAGCTTCTCGTACATGTGCATGACGATGTCGTTGTCCTCGGCGTGGATCACGCCGAGCCCGCCGTTGCGGGTCAGGATCTTGAAGACTTCCCAGATGTCGCCGAAATGCACCATCCGGCCGGACCGGCTCGGGGTGATGTTGGTGGTGAAGATCTTGACCGTCGGATACCCGTCGGTCAGCACGCTTTCCAACTCGTTCAGAATCGGCGGCTCGACATCGCCCAGCAGCATGACATGGTAGGCGTAGTCGCAATAACAGTTGCCGGCCCAATCCTGATCCCGCTTGGCGATGACCTCGCGCAGAGGCAGGTCCTCCATGCGGGCGGCGAAATCAATCATCGTCGTGGTGCCGCCGAACAATGCAGCCCGGCTGACCACCTCGGGTCCGTCGGTATAACCGACCCCACCACCGGGCAACGGCATGTGCCACTTGCAATGGACATGCGGGTCGATCCCGCCGGGCATGACGATCTTGCCGGACACATCGACGGAGCGCCGGGCCTGCTCATCGCCGATCGCGCCGGGATTGGTGATCGCGGCGATGGTCTCGCCGGACACCGCCACGTCATGGGTGCCGACACCATGCGGGGTGACGACGGTTCCGCCGCGCAGGATCAGATCGAACATGGCCGGTCTCCCTTGAACAGATTTTCCCCGAGTTTCCCGAACCCCGCCCCCTATTGTCCAGAGGCTTCGGCGACTTCCTCGATGATGGTTTCCAGCAAAGCCCGCGTCCAGGGCTCGGAAACCCCCTTGCCGATCAGCACCAGACGGGAGCCTCTCTTCCCTCCCGGCCAGCCATCCAGCCAGCGCATGGGATGAAAGACGTGCCGCACGCCATGCACCACGGCGGGCGTTTCCCGGGCTTCCGCGACTTCCACGATCCCCTTGAGGCGCAGCAGGTCCGGCCCCAGGGTCTCGGCCAGCGCTTGCAGGAACAGAGTCAATGCGACGGCGGGGATGGGGTTTTCGAGCCGCAAGGACACGGATGTGATTTCATCCGGTCCATGGCCGTGATGATGTCCATGTTGGTCCGACAAGACCCTTCGAGACGACCCTTCGGGTCTCCTCTGGGTGAGCCCGTCGTTTTCAACAGTCCACTCACCCTGAGGAGGGCGCCCCGCGCCCGTCTCGAAGGGTCCTGCCGACATTGAGGCCCCGCCTATGATGACTTCGGGGTCGACCTCCCCGCGGACCGGAAAATGCACGACCGCTTCCGGGTTGATCCCGCCGACGCGGTCCAGCACGGCCTCCACGTCGCCATTGCCGAGATCGGTCTTGGTCACCAGCAGCACATCCGCCAGCGCCACCTGGTTTCGGCTTTCCTCATGTGCGTCGAGCGATTCGAGCGCCGTCAGAGCGTCGACGGTAACCGCGACGCGATCGAGACGCACCAGAGCCCGCAACGCCGGATCGGCGATCAGGGCATGGACGATCGGCGCCGGATCGGCGAGCCCCGTGGTTTCCAGAACGATCCGCTCGAAGCCCCGGCCTTCGGCGCGTTTATCCAACAGACGGTGGACCGCGTTGGTCAGATCGCCCCGCATCACGCAGCACAGGCATCCGGTGCTGAGCTCGACCAAATCCTCCTCGCTGCTCTCGATCAACTCATGATCGAGGCCGATTTCGCCGAACTCGTTGATGATCACGGCGGTGCGGGCCAATTCCGGGCGGCGCAGCAGGTTGGCAATAAGCGTGGTCTTGCCGCTGCCGAGAAAGCCCGTAAGCACGGTCATCGGCACGGGCTCAGGCACGGGCGTGGCCGCGGTCATCCGCCGCCCTCCGAGATGAACAGCACGCGCCCGGCGGGGCGGTCCGGACAGAGCATTTCCCGAAGGCTCCGCAGCGCCGGGCCGACGGCCGGATGCACCCGGTCGCGCCGGCCCTCCTCGCACAGCCGCCAGATGGTTCCGAAGGGTTGCGCCTCGACCGAGACCGCGACGGCGGTCCCGCCGCCCGCCGTGATCTCGCATCCGCTTCCCCCAGGGGCAAAGCTGACCGCGGCCTCGACCCGCCAGATCTCCAGCGCCCCCTCGATCAGGGTACGGAAGCGGTTCGGAGTCATGCCGCGCGGTTCGCCAACCACCAGGCGAGCAACCGGGTGGCGTCCATGAAATCGGGGATCTCCATCGCCTCATCCGGATTGTGACTGCCGTTGGCATTGCGGATGAACAGCATCTGGGTCGGCACCCCGGCGGCGGCGAAGGCGGCGGCGTCATGGCTCGCGCCGCTGGCGATCTCCATCGCCGAGAGACCCAGCGCGCCCGCGCCGTCGGTCATCGCCGCCTTTATCGCGGGATCCATCGGGCCGGGCGCCGCGCGGGTGAATTCCCCAAGCTCAAACCGCACGGCGCGGCGACCGGCGATCTCCTGCGCCAGTTCCCGCACCCGTCCGGTCATGGCCTCGATGAAATCGCCGTCGAGGCTCCGCATATCCAGGCTGAACTCCACCGCGCCGGCGATCTTGGTCATCGCGTGCCATTCGGCATCGGTGAAGAACTTGCCGATGGTGAAGGCGAAATCCCGGCCCTCCGCCTCGCACTGATCCCAGATGCCGTCCAGGGCGCTCACCAGCTCCGACGTGGCGATCACCGCATCCCGCCGGTGCGAGCGAGGCACGCCGCCGCAATGCGAGTACTCGCCGATGCAGCGGGCGCGGGGCAGCCGCCGATTGCCCCGGATGCCGGTCACGATGCCGACTGGGAATCCTTCGGCCTCCAGCACCGGTCCCTGCTCGATATGCACCTCCAGATAGGCGTGCAATGAGGCCGGCGGAAGGAATACCGAGCCGCTTCGCAAGGCGTCGGGATCGCAGCCCGCCTCGGCCATGTGATCGGCGAGACTGCGGCCGGTATCGGCGCGGCGGGCATCGTCAAGCGCGCCGTCCGGCAAGGTGCCGAGCGCCGACCGGCTGCCGATATAGGAGACACCGAACCAGGCGCTTTCCTCGGCCCGGATGCCCATGACCCGGATGTCGCGCGGCGGCGTCAGCCCGGCGTCGAGAAGCCCGGCGCAGGCGACCAGGCCAGAGACGACGCCGGCGGCGCCGTCGAAATTTCCGCCCTGGGCGACGCTGTCGAGATGCGAGCCGATCACCACCGGAGCGGCCGAGCGGTCCGCGCCGGCGAGGGTCATGTAGACGTTGCCGGCCGGATCGTCCTCGACCTCCATGCCCAGTTCGCCGGCGGCCTCGGCCATGATATCCCGGGCCGCCTGCTCCCCCGGACCATAGGAGGCGCGGGTGATCCCGATCCCGTCATGCGTGCGGCTCTCCAGCGCATCGAAAAGCGCGCGGGCCAGTGTCTCGCGGCCCGCGACGGCGACGCTCGGATCGGTGCTCACCATGCCTTGATCTCCAACTCGGTGTCCCATAGTGAAGCGCGGCGGCGGTTGGCGCACAAGCCCCGTGGCGCCTAAACTCCGCATGGACCAACAGGGAGCCGGAAATGATCGTCGACGTTCGCACCTACAACATCGTTCCCCGCAAGATGAAGACCTATCTGGCGCTTTTCGAGGAATTCGCCCTGCCGATCCAGCGCCGGCACATCGGCGACCCCCTCGGCTATTTCCTGGTCGAGCACGGCCCGTTGCATCAGGTCGTGCATCTGTGGGGATACAAGGATCTCGCGGATCTCGAAAAGCGCAGGGCCGCCCGCGACGCCGATCCGGCCTGGGCCGAGTATCTCGGCAAAACCGACGGCCTGGTCGTCAGTCAGGACAACAAGCTTTGCCGGCCGGCGGCGTGGTCGGGGATCAAATAGAACGACGCGGGACAAGGTCGACGGCGATCCGAGCCCCCGAACGCCCGCCGTCGCCCTGGCGAAAGGCAGGGCCTGGTCGGGGCGTGTCAACCCCGTTCACTCCCCCGCCGTTCGAAGGGCCGCGCGGATCAATCCGGTGCAGGGCCCTGCCTTGCGCCAGGGCGACGGCAACATTTTCTAGGAGGCAAATCTTGGTCAACGACCGAACATAGTCACCGGTCGTCCTACTTTCCAATCTCTTCGGCCGCCTGCTTTTTGTGGCGCATCAGGGCCATCAGCCGGCGGTCGCGCCACGCGGTGCGGGCGGGCAGTGCGTCGGCGGCCATCACAGTGCGACGGTCCCGTTCCAGGCGCGCATAACGTTCTGAGGTCCAGGGCCGGGTCGCTGACTGCTCGACCGAAATTTCCTCGAAGGACGGCCCGAAGCGTTCGAGATAGTCCCGGATGCCGCCAGGCGCATTCAGATCGATGGTCTCCATCGGCCCCATGAAGGACCAGCGCAGACCCAGCCCGTGTTTCAGCGTCTTGTCGAGATCCGCGCCGGAAACCACGCCGTCCTCGATCAGCTTGAAGGCTTCTGTCAGCAATGCCACCTGAAGCCGGTTGAGCACGAAGCCCTTGACCTGCTTGTTGATGGTGATCACCGCCATCCCGACCGCCTCGAGCACGGCGCGGGACCGGCTCAGAGTATCGGCGGAGGTCGCATCCGAGCCCGACAACTCGACGATCGGCAGCAGGTAGGGCGGGTTCGCGGGATGGGCGACCAGCATCCGGTGCGCGCCGGTCATGCCGTCGGTGATCTCATGGCACGGGATCGCCGAGGTGGAGCTGGCGATGATCGTCTCCTGCGGCGCCAGCGCGTCCATCCGCGCGAACAGGTCCCGCTTCACATCCACCCGTTCCAGCGCGTTCTCCTGCACCCAAACAGCACCGTCCAACGCCTCTTCGACCGTGTTCGCGCGGAAGATCCGGGCCCGGACCTCGCGCGCCGAGGCGATCAGGCCGTTGGCCTCCAGATCCGCGAGACTGTCATCCAGCAGTCGCTCCGATGCGTCCATCGCATCGGAAAAGGCGTCATAAAGGGCCACCGGATGCCCGGCGCGGGCGAACACCATGGCCCAGGACCGGCCGATAAGCCCGGCTCCGATAACCGCGATTTTATTGGACATGTTGATCGCCTCCCCGCCGCCATTGTCGAGGGCGGGCGCGCGCCTGTCCAGCGCCTAGGCCGCCGGCTCGGACCGGCCGAAGAAATGCCCGGCAAAGCCGCCCAGCAGGACCCAGAACACCGCCGAGGTCGCGATCGAGGTGGCGGCGAATTGCGCGGCGAGCTCCGCGGGCGCACCGCCCGCGCTCAGTTCATGCGGATGCGGCGCGCCGATCAGATGCGGCGCGGCCATTACCGCGATCCCGGCAACCTTCCATATCGCGCCATCAATGAAGATCAGCAGCCAAAGCCCCGCCAGAGCGGTTACGGCGGCGGCGATCCACCAGAGCTGCCGCGCGGCAAGATCCGCGGCCGCGGCACCGGGGATCTCGGGCGGCAGACCGAGCGTCGGCGCAAGCGTAAAGGCGACGAAGCCGCCGGCGCCCCACAGCACGCCGCGCCGGAAATCGACACGCTCGCCCCGCAGTGTCATTCCCGCGACCAGCAGCAGGGCGAATCCGACCCCGGTAAGGATGGTGGTCATGACCGTATAGGCGATACGCTCAATCCCGTCCCGCGGGGCCCAGGCGCCAGCGTCGGAATGGCTCTCGCCCTCACTCGTCAGGATCGCCGGCGATTTCTCTTGAACCGCGGAACCGGACAGCCGGAAGCCCGCCGGGATCATCCTCGCGGCCTCGCCATCCCGCGCCTGCTTGGCGCCGTCTTCAAACGTCTCGGCATGCAGAATGATCGGCACGGTGGTGACCTGGTGAAGCGCCGAGATGATAAGGCCCGCCAGCACGCCGGCGGCAATCGCTGAAAGGAAAAGCCGCCGGATCATGGCTTTCTCCCGATCAACCCATCAATGACAGGGGAACGCCGTCGTATGGCGCGTGTCGTGCGCGGCGTTGTGGACCGCTTCGGGATGCGCGAAGCCGACACCGATGATCAGAAAGGTTCCGACCAACAGCCCCAGAACCGCAGCGACAATGGCTTCGGAACGCGCGGCCTGCACCCGCTGGATAGTCTGGTTTTGCACTGATGCTCTCCCGTGCGTTCAACATCGACCATGGCTTCCAGACCGCATCGGGTTTGGAAGTTCGGCGGCAAAGGTACCGCGCCGGATCGGTATCTGAAAAGTGCAATGTTGACGTTTTTCGGCCTACAGGCGACATCCGGGCGAATTCTCGCCCCCCGAGCGTCTTGCTTCGGGGGCGACTTGGTGTTGGACTGGCCGCGAAGAGGTGTGCCATGGCATTCGCAGATGACGATCAGGGCCAGAACTTCAAAACGCTGTCCGAGACGCGGCAACGCCTCGTCCCGCATCTGAAGGATCTCCAGGAGACCATTCTGCGGCTCCTGCCCGAACCTGATGATGACGGGCCCTATCGGATTCTGGACATCGGGACCGGAACCGGACACCTGATCGAACAGGTGCTGGTGCGGATGCCGGAGGCGGAGGTTCACTTCGTCCACGACAACAAGATCAATCAGGCCGCGACGCGCGACCGGCTCGCCGCCCATCAGAGCGCGATCACCTACGAGTTGGGCAACTATGTCCGCACCAACCTGGAGGGTTCCTATGATGTGGTGATTCAGGAACTCGCCGCGAACAATCTGGAGAACAAGTCCAAACGCACCCTGCTGTCGGCGACCTATGCTGCCTTGCGCCGCGGCGGGCGTCTGATCATCATCACCCAATTGCGCGGCGCGACCGACGCGCTTGAGGAAATCTACGACGAGCAATGGCGCGAAATGGCCCTTCAGCAGGGGGCCAGCGAAACCGACCTTGAGCATCCCTTCTTCACCATGTCGCGCGACCGCACCGCCACCCTTGCCCAGCATCTGGACTGGATGGCCGCCGACGGTTTCGAGAACGTCGATTGCTACGTCAAATACTGGCGCCTCGCGGTGATCGCCGGGGACAAGGTCTGAGCCAACGCGGTCCGCCGCAAACCACGTGGCGGAAAAAATTCTCCATCATGCTTGACAGCCACCCACCACCTGGTCTTTGCTGTCGACAGCGCCGATTTGATCATCAGCTTGCGGGCGCTTAAAAAATGCGGCTAAAGAGGGACTCGCCGTCCGGCTCGCCGCGACGGCTTTTTTAATGCCGACCGGATCTCCCCAAACGGAGCCCGGCGGTTCAACCAGGGAATGGTCCACCCGAACGGACCCGCGGCGATTTGAAGGGCAGCTTGCGCCCGCGTCACCAACCGCTAAAGCGCCACGGGAAGTCTCCCGTGGGCCCGTAACGAACGGCTTGGGAGACTTACGTCATGATACCGTTCAGGCATGTACCGACCCGCACGCTTGCCCCCGCCACCGGATGGGCCAGCGTCAACCCATGGGCATCCTTCCACAGGACCGATGCCGGCGCGCAGCCCGAAACCACCGAAAACCCGCGCGCCATGGCGCCGGACGCGGACCAAGGTGACTGCTGCTCCGCTTCGTGGGCCTATTGAAGGATAGCAGATCAATGACAGACGCAACCTACGCCGGCGATGTCGATAGCCGGCAGGCGGCCGATATTCTCCGCGACAATCCTCGCGCCGTGCTTGTCGATGTTCGCTCGGCGCCGGAATGGGAGTTCGTCGGCCGCCCCGACCTGTCGGGGCTCGGACGCGAGCCGGTGCTGATTTCCTGGCAGACCTTTCCAGGCATGGAACGCAATCAGGGCTTTGTCGACGATGTCGCGGCGGCCGGCGTGACACCGGATCAGGTAGTCCTGCTGCTGTGCCGGTCGGGGCAACGCTCCAAGAACGCGGCGATTGCGCTAACCGAGCGCGGCTACCAGCACTGTTTCAACATTTCAGACGGCTTCGAGGGACCGAAGGACGCCGCCGGACACCGCAACACGGTTTCCGGCTGGCGCGCCAGCGGGTTGCCCTGGGCACAAGGCTAAAAGAAGGAATATCTGCGATGACAACCGATCACACCGCCAATTGGCGGCCCGCGACCCGGCTGGTGCGAGGCGGCCTGACCCGTTCGGATTTCGGCGAGACCTGCGAGGCGCTCTACCTGACATCCGGCTTCGTCTATGAAAGCGCCGGCTCGGCCGAGGCGCGGTTCAAGGGCGAGGAGGACGGCTTCGTCTACTCACGCTACGGGAACCCCACGGTCGCGATGTTCGAGGACCGTCTGAAGGCCCTGGAAGGCGCCGAAGCCTGTTTCGCCACCGCCAGCGGCATGGCCGCCGTGCATGCCGCGCTGGCCAGCCAGCTCAAGGCCGGCGACCACTTGGTGGCAAGCCGGGCGCTGTTCGGCTCCTGCCATCAGATCGTGACCAACATCCTGCCGAAATTCGGGGTCCGGACCACGCTGGTCGACGGCACCGATCTCAATCAATGGCGCGATGCCCTGAAAGGTGGAGCGGCCTGCATCTTCCTTGAAACCCCGTCAAATCCGACTTTGGAGATCATCGATCTTCCGGCGGTGATCAAACTGGCCCACGACGCCGGAGCCCGGGTGGTGGTCGACAATGTCTTTTCCACCCCGCTCCTGCAGCAGCCGATCCGTCTCGGGGCCGATGTGTCGGTTTATTCCGGCACCAAGCATATCGACGGCCAGGGGCGTTGCCTCGGCGGCGCGATCCTGTGCAGCCAGGCATTCCACGACGACGTGCTGCTGCACTATGTCCGGCATACCGGCCCGGCGCTCAGCCCATACAATGCCTGGACTCTTCTCAAGGGGCTGGAAACCCTGGACCTCAGGGTCGAGCGGCAGTGCCGCACGGCCTTCCGCATCGCCCAGTATCTGGAGGCGCATCCGGCGGTCACGCGCGTGCTGTATCCGGGCCTTGAGAGCCATCCCCAGCATGCGCTGGCCAAGGCGCAGATGAGCGATTTCGGCACCGTCGTCTCGTTCGAGGTCGCCGGCGGCAAGGCGGCGGCCTTCGCCTTGCTCGACAATCTGCGCATCGTCGATATCTCGAACAATCTCGGCGATTCCAAAAGCTTGGTCACTCACCCGGCCACCACCACCCACCGGGCGATGCCCGAGGAGGACCGCGCGAAACTCGGCATCACCGAGGGTTTCGCGAGGATCTCCGCCGGGCTGGAGGACGCCGACGACCTGCTCGAGGATCTGGAACAGGCGCTGGAAAAAGCCGCGCGCGTCGGCACCGTCCGCGCGGCGTAGGAAGCCGCCGGCTCACCCGATCGGCAATTGGGTGGTTTCCTTGTCGGTCGAAACGGCGAATATGGTTTCGCTGCGGGTGACGCCGGGCAGTGCCTTGATCCGGTTGGAGATCAGGTCTTCAAGGCCGTCATTGTCGCGGGTCCGGACCTTGAGGAGATACGACCAATCGCCGGTGACGTGATGGCATTCCAGAACTTCCGGCATGTCGCGGACGGCCCGGCTGAACGCCTTGTTGTGGGTGCTCCAGTCGATCAGCACGGAAATGAAGGCCAGCACGCCCAAGCCGACCTTCGCCGGATCCACGATCACCGTGGTTCCCGAGATGACTCCGCGTTCCCGCAACGCCTTCAGCCGGTCATTGACGGCCGAGGTCGAGAGCCCGACCGCCTCGCCGATCCGGGCAAGCGGCATGCGCCCGTCGCGCTGCAGCAACGCGATGATGGCAAGGTCCGTCGCGTCCATCTTGGCTCCCGTCAGCCTTTGTGGGCCTAGTCTCGCACAATTTCGGGAATAAGAGATCAACCTCGAATATTTGCCTGACAGGACCCTTCGAGACGCCGTCCGAGGACGGCTCCTCAGGGTGAGCAACGACTTCATCAATGGGCTCACCCCGAGGAAGCACGAAGTGCTGTCTCGAAGGGTCCTGTCATAAGGCGATGACCGTTGCCGCTCGCCACCCTGGCAAAGCGCGCGGGGACTTGATACACGGCACTATGAACCAGGCTGACCCAAAAGCCCGCGCCTCATGGCCGCCGCCGGTGCTGTGGCCGGCGCCCAAGACCTGCGTCTGGCTGTCCGGCGACGGCGAGGTCGAGGAACTGACCCGGGACGCGGCGGCGCTCAGGGCCCGCGGCATGCCGCCCCTGGTCTGCCATGCCCGCGCGGCGACGCGGCGGCTGAACTGCGACCGGTTCGCCGCCTATGACGTTCTGGAACTTTTCGCCTTCGCGCGGCCGGCGCAATTCTGCCTGCCGACACCTCGAGGGCTCGCCTGCGCCTTCGATCTGCCGCTGCCGGAGACCCATGTCGACGAGGCGCTGATCCTGCCGAGGATCGCGGAACTGCTGCTCGATGAAATCGCCGACAACCGCGAGGACAGAACCGCCGAGCCGATCGCGCGGGTGATGAACGATTGCGGCTGGCCCTGGGCGCCGCTGATCCTGGAGGCGCTCGGCATCGACGCCACGCCCAATTCTGGGCCGGTACGGGTGCACGGGCTCGATATATGGCGGCGGCTCGCGGAATGGTCGGAGCATGCCCCGGAACCGCCGGCCGGCAACGAGCCGGTGGGAAACGAGGAGGCACGGACCCGGCTGGCGCGGCTTCTCGGAGACGGCGCCGAGGCCCGGCCGAGCCAGGCGGACTATGCCTCCGCCGTCGCCGGAGCCTTCCATCCGCGCGAGCGCCAGGACGAACCGAAGGTGGTGCTGGCCGAGGCCGGAACCGGTGTCGGCAAGACTCTCGGCTATGTCGCGCCGGCCAGCGTGTGGGCTGAAAAGAACGGCGGCGCGGTCTGGTTTTCCACCTATACCCGCAACCTGCAGCATCAGATCGACGGCGAGCTTGACCGTCTGCATCCGGAGCCGGTGCGCAAGTCCCGCAAGGTGGTGATCCGCAAGGGCCGCGAGAACTATCTCTGCCTGCTCAACCTGGAGGAAGCGACGCGGACCCTCGCGATGGCGCCGCAATACGGCACCGCGATCGGTCTGATGGCGCGCTGGGCGGCGGCCACCAGGGACGGCGACATGATGGGCGGCGACTTTCCGGCCTGGCTGTCCGATCTCCTCGGACGGGGGCGAACCCTGGGTCTCGCCGACCGGCGCGGCGAATGCATCTATTCCGCCTGCTCGCATTACCACAAATGCTACATCGAAAAGTCCGTGCGCATGGCCCGGCGGGCCGAGATCGTCATCGCGAACCATGCGCTGGTGATGATCCAGGCGGCCCTGGGCGGGGTGGACGACACGCACTTGCCGATCCGCTATGTCTTCGATGAGGGTCACCACATCTTCGATGCCGCCGACGGCGCCTTCTGCGCCCATTTGAGCGGCGCCGAAACAGCGGAGTTGCGGCGCTGGCTGACCGGCGCCGAGGGACGCCGGTCGGGCCGGGCTCGGGGTTTGAAGCGCCGGGTGGAGGATCTGATCGCCGATGTCCCCGAGGCGTTGGCGGCGCTGGACGAGATCCTGTCCGCCGCCCGCGCCCTGCCCAATGACGGCTGGGTGAACCGCCTCGCCGACGATCAGCCGAACGGTCCGGCGGAGATCTTTCTCGCCCGGGTGCGCCAGCAGATCTACGCCCGCAGCGAGCAGGCGGACAGTCCGTACTCGCTGGAGACCGACGCCAAGCCGCCGGTGGACGGCCTGCTGGAGGCGGCGGCGGATCTGGATTCGGCGTTGACGCGGCTGCTCAAGCCGATGCTCGCCATGCGCAAGCTTCTCGCCGCGACCCTGGAGGACGAAGCAAAGGACCTGGACACCTCGACCCGGATGCGGACCGAAGCGGTCATGCGCTCCCTCACCCGGCGCGGCGAAGTCATGATCGGGGCCTGGAAATCCATGCTCGGCTCGCTCGATCAGGCGACGCCCGAGGAATTCGTCGACTGGTTCGAGATCGACCGCATCGACGGGCGCGACGCCGATATCGGCATGCGGCGCCATTGGCTCGACCCGACGATTCCGCTGCATGAAACGGTTCTGCGCCCGGCCCACGGGGTGGTGATCACGTCGGCAACCCTGCGCGACGCCTCCGGCGAGGCCGAGGCCGACTGGCTGGCGGCGGAACAGCGGACCGGCGCCCTGCATCTGCCGGCGCCCGCGGTGCGGGCCGCCGTCGCCTCGCCCTTCGATTATGCGGCCCAGACCCGCGTGTTCATCATCGGCGATGTGCGCAAGGACGATCTGGATCAGGTTGCCGCCGCCTATCGCGAACTGTTCCTCGCCTCCGGTGGCGGCGCGCTCGGCCTGTTCACCGCGATCCAGCGGCTGCGCGGCGTGCACGGCCGGATCTCGGGACCGCTCGACGAGGCCGGCCTCGCGCTCTATGCCCAGCATGTGGACGGACTGGACCTTGCGACGCTGATCGATATCTTCCGGGCTGAGGAAGACGCCTGTCTCCTCGGCACCGACGCGGTACGCGACGGCGTCGACGTGCCCGGCCGCTCCCTGCGTCTGATCGCCTTCGACCGGGTTCCGTGGCCGCGCCCCAACATCCTGTACCGGGCCCGGCGGGCGGCGTTCGGCGGCGGCGCCTATACCGACATGCTGACCCGGCTGAAGCTGAAACAGGCTTTCGGCCGCCTGATCCGCAGAGCCGGCGACCGGGGCGTCTTCACCCTGCTGGACCCGATGATGCCGAGCCGCCTGCTCGGCGCGTTCCCGGACGGCACCCCCGTCAAACGTTGCGGGCTCGCCGAGGCGGTCGCGGAGACGGCGGAATTTCTGAGCAGCACCTGAGCGGAGCCGTGGCCGCCATGCCCGTTCCGCGCCCTACAGGTGACGCCCGCGTTCCAGGATCTCAAGCGTGTAGGCGCGATAGGTCATGCCAAGTTCGGCGGCGCGACTCGCCCGGCGCTCGATGATCAGGCGGTCCGGCGTCTTCCACGCCTCGGCCACCTTCTTCTTCCAGACATAGGTGTAATAGGCCTCCTCGAAGGGCGGGCCCATATTATGGCCGATGCCGATCGGTTTCGGCCGCTGCATCATCATCCGGGCGCTTTTCGCGCGCTGCTTGCTGCGTCGGGGGGAAATCATGACGGCGTCACCCGATAGGCGCATCGCCTTGCGCCGGTAAGGACATATTCGGTCCGCTCGACCGTGCAGTCGGGACCGAGGACATGGGAAAAGATCTCCAGTTCCGCCCGGCAGAAATTCTGACAGGTCGCGGCGGCGGCACAGATCGGGCAGTGATTTTCGATCAGAACGAAGGACCCGCCCGCATCCGCCTCCCATTCCGCCATATAGCCTTCCTCGGAGCGGATTCCCGCGAGCCGCTCCACCTTCTCGGCCAGGCTTGCGGCTCCGGCCATCGCATCGCGATACATCGACAGGGTATCCGCCTCGCGCGCCGCGATCAGCTTTTCCAGCCCCGCCTCGCCGAAAGTTGCCCGCACCGTGCGGATCAGATCCATGGTGAGCCGGCCGTGCCGGTCCGGAAACCGCCCGTGCCCCGCCTCGGTCAGGCGCCAGAGCTTTTTCGGGCGTCCCTTGGGCTGGCGTTCCTCGGAGGTCTGGACCAGGCCCTCGTCATGCAACCGCACCAGATGCTGGCGCGCGGCCTCGGGCGTGATGTCCAGATCCTTGCCCAGGTCACCAATGGCACGGGGACCCTGAGTCTTGAGGGAAAAAAGAATGCGGTCGGCGGATCGGTCGGACATGGTACCTTCAAGATTGATGCGTCGATGCCGATTATCAAGTTTAATCTTGCTATTTCGTGGCCGTAACAGATAATCAAGAAATTACTTGATTAAGGATTTCCGCATGAGCAGCCGGGATCAGGCATTGGGTTGGGGAGAATTGCTGTCCGCCGACTATCGCGTCGCGACCGTCACCCTGGCGCTGAGCATCGCCCTGCATGCCACGAATTTCTTCATCTTCGCCACCCTGTCGCCGAGCGTCGTCGCCGATATCGGCGGCCTGCCGCTGTTGAGTTGGGCGACGACATTGTTCGTCGTTTCCTCGATCGTGAGCTCAGCGGCCGGCGGCATCCTGAAAGCCAAGCTCGGCGCCAGAACCTCGATGGTGATCGCCGCCATCGGATTCGCGCTCGGAAGCGGCGTGACGGCGTTGGCGCCGGAGATGGAGATCGTGCTGGTCGGCCGCACGATTCAGGGGCTGGGCGCCGGGCTCCTGACGGCCTATTCCCACGGCATGGTCCGCGACCTGTTCCCGCCCGCGTCCTGGGCCCGGATGTTCGCGGTGGTTTCCGGAGGATGGGGTGTCGCCGCGCTGGCCGGCCCCCTGATCGGCGGTATCTTCGCCGAATACGGCGTCTGGCGCTGGGGTTTCGGCGCGATGGTGATCGCCGCCGGCCTGTTCGTCATGCTTTCGCTCCGCGCGATCCCCGCGGGCGGCGGCGGCGAGAAGATCGGAAGCTGGACACCGGTTTTCCGGCTCGCGCTGCTCGGCGGCTCGGCGCTGCTCCTGGGCACCGCCGGAAAATTCGACTTGCCCGGCGGCAGCGGCCTGCCCCTTGCCCTAAGCGCGCTGTGCTTTGCCCTGACCATCATCCTCGAGCGGCGAGCCGACACACCGCTGTTTCCAAGGGACATGTTCCGGCCCGGCACGGTGCTCGGTTCGGGAGTGCTGTACGTCTTCGGCGTCTGTTTCGCGACCGCGACCACGTCGATCTACGGACCGTTGCTGTTCCGGGTGATCCACGACATTCCGGTCATCACGACAGGCTTCATCGTGACCGCGCAATCGATGAGCTGGACGATCGCCGCGATCGTGTTTTCCGGAGCCGGACGAGTCGGCAGCCGGCTTGCCTGTGCGCTGGGGCCGCTCTTGACTGGCGCTGGCCTGTTCGGCGTCGGCCTTTTTCTCCCATCGGGTCCGGTTTGGGCCGCCGTCGTCGCCATTACCGTCATCGGTTTCGGCATCGGGCTCGCCTGGGGACATGTCGGCCGCTTCGTTCTGGAAGCGGCCGGCGAGGCCGACCGCAACCGGGTCACCTCGGTGATGCCGACCATGCAGTCGATCGGCATCGCCTTCGGTTCCGCCGCCGCCGGACTGGTGGCGAACGCGAAGGGGTTCTCGGCGACGCTTTCGGTCGAAACCGCCCGCACGGTTGCCTTTTGGATCTATGCCGGGCTGTCTCCGGCGCTGCTGATCGCGGTGATCGGCGGGGCGCGGGTCGCGCTTGGCGCCAAGCGGGCGCCGCACGAGCAGGATTAAGGGAGCAAACGCTCCAAGTCCTTGAGCGTCACGGCGTCCGAGGCCGGCTTTTCCCATCGGATCGCCGTCGCCGACACGTCCGCGAGGACCAGACCCGCCTTGCGCCGGGCAGCGCGGTCGACCCCGTGATAGGCAAGCTCCACCACGAGAGCCGGAACAACCTCCGTGACCGGTCCGTGGCGCCTTATCGTGTTATCTCGGACCCATTGCTCCAACCTGCCGGCATCAATGACGGAGCCGTCCAATACCGCCTTGCCGACGGAGACCAGTTTCGGCCCGTCCGCCGCGTGCCGCCAGACGCCGAACGTCGCCTCGGCGCCGATCGCGGTTCGCGTTCCGCGAGCGTGATGCATATACATCAGCACCGCCTCGGCGATCCGCGGGGTACTGGGCCAGCGGAACCAATCCCCCGTCGCGGGACCCGAAATGTAGCGCCCGTCCCGGCGCTTCAGAATCAGCCCTCCCGCTCCCCGCTCCCGGCATTCGCGATGCAGGCGCCGCAAATCCTCGGGACCGCGGAACCGGATTTCCGGTGAAAGCTCGAATACCGGATCGCCGATCCTCGCAAGCAATGCCCCGAGCCGTTCCCGGCGCGCGGACAGGGGTTGATCGCGGATATCCTCGGCCCCGTCAACCAACACATCAAACACCCGCAGCCCGCTTTCGGCTTTTTCCCCGGCGGCGGAAACAACAGCGTCCAGCACACCTTCGAAGTTCATCGCCCGGACGATCTCCGGATAGTCGGCGGAAACCTCGTCACCACCCTCCGAGAAGATCTTCCGCCGGCCGCCTCGCGCCGACAGTTGCAGGCGGCGGCCCCGCCAGATCCATTCGGCAAGGAACGCGGACGGGTCCGGCGGCGAGAGCATAACCGGCGGCCCGGCATGTCCCCGCATCATCGCGTGAAAGCGTGCGACTCCGGTGACAGTCGGCCGGCCGCCCCGCCCCTCGAGCCACTGGAAAAGCCCGGAATAGGGCCGCTCCAAGGCATCCCACAGCTCTTCGATTTCCGTGACCGGCACCCCGCCGAACGCCGCCAGGGCGCGCCGCATGAGATCCGGCGTCACCCCAGCCCTCAACCGGCGTGACGCCACCATCAGCAGCACCCAGCGCTCAACCGGCCCGATGGTATCAAGCCAAGCCTCGATGATCTCCGGCAGGTCGGCGCGCGGGGCAAGGCTCAATGTCGCAAGCACTTCGTCCGGCCCCGGGGCGATCCGGTTGCTGACCCGCGCGGGCCAGAGCAACGCAACGGTTTCAGCAAGATCCTTGATGAAGTCCTTCGACATCCCGAAGAGCGTCTGGTCCAGCCGGCGGGAGCCCAGCTTGCGCAGCATGGCCGGCGACAATCGGGGGAAATCCACCTTATCCAGCAGCAACGACAGGGCCGCGCCCCGGTCCGGATCGGGTGTCTGCCGGAAATAGTCGGCCAACAGCTCGACCCGGACATCGTCGCCCGGCGCGTGGGCGAGACGGTCGAAAAGCTCGGCGAAAAGCTTCATTCGTCTTCCCCGCCATAGCCGATCAGGCGCAGCGCCCGCGTCTTGAAGCCGAGAGAATTGGCGTGATGGACGATCGCGTCTTCCCGCCCGTGCGTCACCCAGATCTCCGGCGCGCCGACATCCTCGAAGGTCCGGAACAGCTCGTTCCAGTCGGCGTGATCGGAAATCACCAGCGGCAGTTCGATCCCTTGCTTGCGGCTATGGGATTGGACGCGCAGCCAGCCGGACGCGCCGACACGCACCGGCCCCCTTCCCGGCTCCATCGGCATGGCGAGGGGGGCGGATGGCGGCGCCAGGATGATTTCGCCGCCAAGCGTTTCCGCCATCGTCACTTCCGGCGAGAGGGTCTTCAACGCTCCCAGCGGAACACCGAATCGCTGGTAAAGGTCACAAAGCGGCGCGAAGCTCGGGTGGATATGGATGGCTCGCTCATATCCCGCCCGCCGCAACAGGGCGATCATGCGTTGCGCCTTGCCGAGCGCGTAAGCGCCGACGAGATGCGGGCGGTCGGGGAAAATCTCCATCGACCGGAGCAGCCTGCCGGTCTCTTCCGCATCGTCCGGATGCTGGAACAGGGGAAGCCCGAAGGTCGCTTCGGTCACGAAAACATCACAGGGCACCGGCTCGAAGGCCGGACAGGTCGGATCGGCTCTCCGCTTGTAGTCGCCGGACACGACGACCCGGGAGCCGCCGTACTCCAGCACCACCTGTGCGCTGCCGAGCACATGGCCCGCGGGGGCGAGCCAGACCGAGACATCACCGATCCGGAGCCGCTCGCCAAAGCGCAAGGCGGTCGCCGGCTCCTTTGAGGTTTTGCCGAGCCGGACCCGCATGATCGCGAGAGTCTCCGCCGTCGCCGCGACCCGGCGGTGACCGGGGCGGGCATGATCCCCATGGCCATGGGTGATGACGGCGGTGTCCACCACATGGGTCGGATCGATGTAGAAATCCCCGGGAACCACATAGAGCCCCTTGGGACGGGGGAGCAGCCATGACTCCGGCGGGGCGGCGCGAGGCCTCATCACCCCGGCAGGTTGTCGGTTCGCGCGCGCTTTCCGAGATAGCCGCCGTGGTGCCGCAGGCCATATTGCTCGCGGGTCACGCCCTTGCGCTCCATCAGGACCAGCGCCAAGGCATCACCGACCGCCGACATGACCGCCATGCTCGCCGTCGGGGTCATTCCCAGCGGACAGGGCTCGGCAATCACCCCCATGTCGATGATGACGTCCGACAGATCCCGCAACCCCGAGTCGCTGTGCGAGGTGATACCGATCACGCCGCCGACATTCATATGCCGGCTCAATTCTATGAACTCCAGAACCTCTCGGGTTTTCCCGCTGGTCGAGAACGCGACGATGCAATCCCCCTCGGCGAGCATGCCGAGGTCGCCATGGGCCGCTTCCGCAGGATGAATGAAAATCGCCGGCGAGGCGGTGGAACTCAGGATCGCGGCGAATTTCCGCGCGACGAACCCCGCCTTACCCATTCCGGTCGCAACGATCTTACCAGGCGTGCGCTGCAACAGGTCCAGCGCCGCCTCGTAGCTTTCGTTCACCGTCACGGCTCGAATCGCATCGGCCTCGGCGGTGAGTATTTCGCGGATCCTGCCGGTCACGGTCGCTGCGGCCTGGATGTTCCGCCGGTTTTTCGGGCTTGTCGTCATGGCGGCGGACAATATCCGCCGATCGCCCGCAACGCCACAGTTTCCTGGTCAGAAAATGCCCGGCGCCGTCACGGCAAAACGGGGCTGGAACTATCCACCTGCGCCGGCGGCACGAAGTTTACCGGTATGAACGGCAAAAAGACCGGGGAGACGGGGGGAGGCGCGTTCACGTTGGGCAGATTCGGGTTGGGCAGATTCGCGTTGGGCGAATTCGCTGCGGTGCGGAACCCGCTGTTGGTGTTCTGATTTGCGCCATCGGCGAAGCTGACGTTGAACACCCTCTGATTGGTGTCGTTGGCATTCAGCGTGATGTTGTTGGCGGTGAAGGTTTTGCCGCCATTCGTCGCCGAGCCGGAGAGCGTCGCGGTTCCCGCATTGACCTCCACCGTGCTTTCCTGTGTCGCCGGGTCGAAACTGCTGGTGATGTCGGACCCGGTGATGGAGACGCCGTTGCCGTTGGATATCGAGACCGTGCCGGTCTGATCACCGGACGCGGCACTGACCGCGCCGTCGGTCAGATTTACGTTCACGTTCGTGCCATCACTGTCGACCGAAAAGCTGCTCCCCCCCAGCGGCGCGATCGTTGCTCCGTTGGCGAAAGCGAAGGACACGGCGGCTGTCGCCGGAATCGAGATGTTCTGCGACAGGTCGATCGTGTCGCCGGCGTTAAAGACCTGCGGAACACCGTTTACCGTTAGCGTCACGGACTGCCCCTGAGCGAGGGTCAAGGTCGCATTCGCCGATTGGGCATGCACGTCGCCCGCCCGCAGGTTGATCAGGATCAGCGCTGCCGCGACAACAACCGCGGACGGGAGACCACGCCGAAAGGCGCGAAACACCGTGGATATCGTCAGCATTGTTATCCCTTCAATCGTTTATCAGAGAATTGAAAAATATGCTCTTTACGTGAAACATTCGTCACAATCATACAAATCGACACCGCCCTATTAAAATACACTTCTCGCCATATTAGGTCAATTCGTCGTCATTTCTTGCGAATGCGGGAAATAGCATGCCGACGCGGGCACGGAAGCGCCGTTGGCCACAGGTATCGCGCATCTCCGTGAAACCCCGCAAATTCCGAAGCATCCCGCGAAAACAAGAATTGTCCACACGCGGCCCCTTCTGCTGTAGGTTGCCGCCTGCGCGAAAACCGATCCACCGGAGTCCCTGATGTCGGAACCCGTCGTCCTGCTTGATATCGACCGCCGAGGCGTCGCCACTGTGACCATCAACCGCCCTCAGGTGAATAACGCCTACAATGGCGAGATGATCCAATCTTTGATCGACGGGGTCACCCACTGCGCCGAAAACGACGCGGTCAGGATCATCGTGATCAAGGGTAACGGCCGGCATTTCCAGGCCGGGGCGGATCTCAAATGGCTGAAGGAAATCGGCACGCTTTCCCCACAGGAGAATCTGGCCGTTTCCCTGAAGACCGCGACCGCGATCCGGGGCCTCACGGAAATCATGAAGCCGACGGTGGCGCTGATCCATGGCGGCTGTTTCGGGGGCGGAACCGGGATCGCGGCGGCATGCGACATCGTCATCGCCAGCGAGGATGCGCTGTTTTCCATCACCGAAACCCGTTGGGGCGTGATGGCCAGCGTGATCATTCCGCAGCTCAATGCCGCGATGGGCCCGCGCAACACCCGGCGCTATGCGCTGACCTGCGAACGATTCGATGCCGCCAAGGCGCTAGAGCTCGGCCTGGTGCATCAGGTCTGCCCCACCGGCGGTCTCGACGAGGCGGCGGCGCCGGTGATCGACAATCTGCTGATGGCGGCGCCGATCGCGACCGAACAGACCAAGCGCGTGACGCTCAAGGACGCGGGCCTGCTGATCAGCGACGCCTATTTCAACGAGCTGGTGGAAATGCATGCCGCGAAACGGCAAACCGCCGAGGCGGCCGAAGGTCTGGCGAGCTTCGCGGAGAAGCGCGCGCCCTCCTGGTATCCGGGCGATTGACACCAGACCGGGCCGCCCATGACGACACCGGCGCGTTCATTGCCGCGAGACCGGGCTTCCGGCAGCCTGCCGGATAAGGTGACGCAATGGTTCGCCCGCAAGGGGTGGCGCCCGCATCAACACCAGTTGCAAATGGTCGAGGCCGCGCGTCAGGGCCGCTCGGCGCTGCTGATCGCCCCGACCGGCGGCGGCAAGACCCTCGGCGGATTTCTCGGCAGCCTGATCGAACTTGTCGAGACCCCGGCCCGGGGTCTGCACACGCTCTATATCTCGCCGTTGAAGGCGCTGGCCGTCGATGTTCACCGCAATCTGCTCGAGCCCCTATCAGAGATGGGCCTCGAGATCATGGCGGAAACCCGAACCGGCGACACGCCGCAATCGAAACGTCAGCGCCAGCGCAAATCCCCGCCGAACATCCTGCTGACCACGCCGGAAAGCTTGGCGCTGCTGCTGTCCTACGCGGATGCGGGCAAGATGTTCCGCTCCTTGCGCTGCGTCGTCATTGATGAGCTTCATGCCATGGCGCCAAACAAGCGCGGCGAGCTGCTGTCGCTCGGGCTCAGCCGGCTGGCCGCGCTGGCGCCGGAGGCGCGCCGGGTCGGCCTGTCGGCGACCGTCGCCTATCCCGATGAGATGGAGGCCTTTCTATCCAAAACCGGCCGGGCGGGTGGCGGCGATGTCACGCGCATAGAGGGCGGCGGCGCGGTCGAGGCGAAAGCGCGGATCCTGATCGGCGGCGACCGGCTCCCCTGGTCGGGTCATATGGGCACCTACGCGGTCAACGAGATCTATGCCGCGATCCGCGCGCACGGCACGACCCTGGTCTTCGTGAATACCCGGGCCCAGGCGGAGCTGGTCTTCCAGGCTCTCTGGCGCATCAATGAGGACAATCTCGAGATCGCGCTCCACCATGGCTCCCTCGCCGCGGAACAGCGCCGGAAGGTCGAAGCCGTGATGTCGAAAGGCGGTCTGCGCGCCGTCGTCGCGACCTCGTCGCTCGATCTCGGCATCGACTGGGCGGCGGTGGATCTGGTCGTCCAGGTCGGCGCGCCCAAGGGGTCCTCGCGCCTGCTCCAACGCATCGGTCGGGCGAACCACCGCCTTGATGTGCCGAGCAAGGCGCTCTTGGTGCCCGCCAACCGCTTCGAGGTCCTGGAATGTCAGGCGGCGCTCTCGGCCTTGCGGGCCGGACAGCTCGACGGCGACGCGCCGAACCCCGGCGGCCTCGACGTGCTGGCCCAGCATATCCTCGGAACCGCGTGCTCCGCGCCGTTCCACCCCGATGCGCTTTACCGGGAGGTCGTCCGCGCCGCGCCGTATCGCGATCTGACGCGGGAGGAGTTCGACTCCGTTCTCGAGTTCGTCGCCACCGGCGGCTATGCGCTACGCGCCTATGACCGCTTCAACCGGCTGGAACGTTTCGCCGACGGCACGCTCGCGGTCGCAAGCCCGGCCGTCGCGCGCAGCTACCGGATGAACGTCGGCACCATCGTCGAGGCGGTGACGCTGAAGGTGCGCATGAAGCGCGGCCGCTTCCTCGGGGAGATCGAGGAGTATTTCGTTCAGGGCCTCATCCCCGGCGATACCTTCATCTTCTCCGGCCAGCTGCTGCGCTATGAGGGACTGCGCGAGACCGTGGTCGAGGTGTCTCCCGGACAGGGCGAGGACCCGCAGGTTCCCGCCTATGCCGGCGGACGGCTGCCGCTGACCACGCATCTCGCCGACGGCGTGCGCGCCCTGCTCGAGGCGGATGAGCTGTGGCCGACCCTGCCCGCGCCGGTGGAGGAGTGGCTGCGCGTGCAGCAGTGGCGCTCGGTACTCCCGAAACGGGACCGGCTGCTGGTCGAAATCTTTCCGCGCGGCGAGCGCTATTACATGGTCGCCTATTGTTTCGAGGGCCGGAACGCGCACCAGACCCTCGGCATGCTGCTGACCAAGCGGATGGAACGGGCCGGGCTCGATCCCCTCGGGTTCGTCGCGACGGATTATGTGATCGCCGTCTGGAGCCTGCAGCCGGCCCGCGACATCGAGACCCTGTTCGACCAGGACATGCTGGGCGATGATCTGGAAGCCTGGATGGCCGAATCGAGCCTGCTGAAACGCACCTTCCGCAATGTCGCGGTGATCGCCGGCCTGATCGAGCGCAAACTGCCAGGCCATGAGAAGACCGGCCGTCAGGTCACCTTCAATGCCGACCTGATCTACGACGTGCTGCGCAAGCACGAGCCGGACCACATCCTGCTCCGCGCCACCCGGGCCGACGCCGCGCGCGGCCTGACCGACATCCGCCGTCTTGGTGAACTGCTGGTGCGGGTCCAGGGCAAGATCGACGTCCGGATCCTCGACCGGGTCTCGCCGCTCGCGGTGCCGGTGCTGCTCGAAATCGGCCGCGAGAGCGTCCATGGCGGCGCGCTGACGACCCTGCTGGAAGAGGCCGAGTCGGACCTCATCGCCGAGGCGATGGGCGGCGACATGCAGGGCGCGTTGCCGCTCTAGCCGAGCATGGTAGCGCTACTGCTCCCGCGACTTGACCGGAACGGCACGCCCTTCGACAGTACCGGGATGATCGACTTCACCCTGAACGGCGCGACCCTTCTTGCCGATCCCTCCGGCGCGCTCTTCTGGCCGGAGCGGCGGATGCTGGTGGTCTCGGATCTGCATTTCGAGAAGGGCTCGGCCTTCGCCGCTCGGGGCGTGCCGTTGCCGCCCTATGATACCGCCGCGAGTCTCGGCCGCCTGGAAGCCGTCATCGCGCGGCACCGGCCGGAAACCGTGATCTGCCTCGGCGACAGTTTCCACGATCAGGGCGCGCCCGAGCGCGCGTCCGCCGACGCTCTGACCCGGGTCCGTGCTCTGACGGCCCGTCACGACTGGATCTGGATCGCCGGCAACCATGACCCGGAGCCGGACCCGGTTTGGGGCGGGCGGACCCTGCCGCAGACCGTTCTCGGCCCACTCGTCTTCCGGCATGAGGCCGTGGAGACGGCGGGAGCCGGCGAAATCAGCGGCCATTACCATCCCAAGGCCCGGGTGCGCCTGCGGGGCAGAAGCGCGTCCGGGCAATGCTTTGTGACCGACGGCAACCGCTTGATGATGCCGTCCTTCGGCGCGTTTACCGGCGGCCTTGATGTCACCTCGCCGGAAATCAGGCGCCTGTTCCCGCGGCGCTTCGAGATCCTGTTCCTCGGGCCGGACCGGCTCTACCGGTTTCCAAACTCGGCGCTGCTGCCCTCACGGGTTCTCGCGGTGTGAGAGACCCCACACCGCGCGCGGCCCCTCTTGGGTCGCCCAGTCAATTGTGTTAGGCGGAACGGGTGCCAAGGCTCATCCACTCCCGGGCTTGGCGCGTATAGGATCGCAGTAGAGCTGAAACGGAACTTTTCATGCGCATTGCCGTCATCGGTTCGGGCATTTCCGGGTTGGGCGCCGCCTGGCTTCTGTCCGGCGATCACGACGTGACCCTATACGAGCGGGAGCCCCGCCTCGGCGGCCACAGCAATACCGTCACCGTGGACCATGACGGCGTCCCGATCCCCGTAGATACCGGTTTCATCGTCTACAATGAAGCGACCTATCCCAACCTGATCGCCCTGTTTGCGCATCTCGGCATCGCCACCGAAGCCAGCGACATGTCGTTCAGCGTCTCGGTCGGCGACGGAACATTGGAATACGAGGGCTCGCTCGGCGGGATTCTGGCGCAACCCATCAACCTGCTGAAGCCCTGGTACTGGGGCATGTGGCGCGACATCGTCCGGTTCTACAAATCGGCGCCCCGGCTGCTCGAGGACGCGCATGCCGAGCCGCTTTCGCTCGGGGCCTTTCTCGATCGTGGCGGATACGGCGCGGCGTTCCGGGAACATCACCTGCTCCCCATGGCGGCGGCGATCTGGTCCTGCCCGATGGAGACGATGCTCGCGTTTCCGGCCCGCTCCTTTGTGCGGTTTTTCGTCAATCACGGCCTTTTCAATCTCGGCGCGCGGCCGCAATGGCGAACCGTCACCGGCGGCTCGCGCGTCTATGTGGAGGCCCTGGCGCGCGCCCTGGGGGACCGAATTCGGCTCGGCTGCCCCGTGGTCGCGGTCAACAGATCGGAAACCGGGGTGGGCGTGACGGACAAGGACGGCGAAACGGCGGTCTTCGACCAAGTGATCATCGCCGCCCACGGTGATGAAGCGCTGGCGATGCTCAAGGACCCGAGCTCCGAGGAATCCCGGTTGCTGGGCGCTTTCAGCTATCAGGACAATGTCGCCGTCCTGCACCGCGACGCATCGCAGATGCCGCAACGCAAGGCTGCCTGGGCCGCCTGGAATTACCTCGCCTCGCATGGCGGCAGGGGCGACAAGGAGGTTTCCCTCACCTATTGCATGAACCGCTTGCAGAATATCGACCCCAAGCACCCGCTTTTCGTGACGATGAACCCCCTTCGCCGGCCGGACCCGGACCTGGTGTTCCGGACCTTCTCCTACACCCACCCGGTCTTCGATCAGGCCGCCGTCGACGCCCAGGGCGCGCTACCGGGAATTCAGGGGGTCAACCGGACCTGGTTCTGCGGCAGCTATTGCGGTTACGGCTTCCATGAAGATGGTTTGAAATCCGCGATCGCGGTCGCAAGGGCGCTCGGCGCGTCGATTCCCTGGAATACCGATGTTGAACCGGCAAACCTGAAGAGGCCCGGCGCCGCAATCCTGCCCGAGGCGCCGCGCCCCGCTCTCGCGGCCGGGGACTGAGACAATGGCGGGAGCTCGCAACGCCGGCCCGGTTTCCTGCCTCTATCGAGGCGAGGTGATGCACCGCCGGTTGATCCCCCTGCGCCATCGCTTCGTCTACCGGGTGTTTTCGATGTTCCTGGATCTCGACGAAATTCCGGCGCTGTCCAAGCGCCTCCGGTTCTTCTCGCATAATCGCTGGAACCTGTTCAGCTATTTCGACAAGGATCACGGGCCGCGCGACGGACAGCCGGTTCGGCCATGGATCGACCGGCACCTGAGGGGCGCCGGGTTCGAGCCGGACGGATTCCGGGTATTTACCCACTGTTTTCCCCGTCTCCTCGGCTATGTCTTCAATCCGCTGACGATCTATTTCTGCTACGACAATCGGGATATGCCGCGGGTGATCCTATACGAGGTGAAAAACACTTTCGGGGAGCAGCATGGATACCTGATTCCCGTCAGCGAGGAGCGCCACGGGGACCAGCCCATCGTGCAGGCCTGCGACAAGGCGTTCCATGTCTCACCGTTCATCGACATGGCCGCGCGCTACCGTTTCCGGCTGAAACCGCCGACCGAGAGGCTGTCGATCCTGATCCGCCAGTCGCTCACGGACGGCGAAACACTGCTGGCCACCCACACCGCCGAGCGCGAGACGTTGAGCGACGGCGCGCTGTTGACTATCCTTGCGCGGTATCCGCTGATGACCGTGAAAGTGATGACCGCCATTCACTGGGAAGCTTTGAAACTTTGGCTCAAGGGCGCCCGTTACCACGCCAAGCCCCTGCCGCCTTCGAATGAGGTTTCCATTGTCGCCTTAGGACACAATGACCCGCGACGCCAAGCGGCCGACCACGCCGCCCCCTGACGCCTGGAGTGTTGAGCACGATGAGTTCCACGGACTGGACAGCCCAAGCGAAAACGATCACCGGCCCCTTGGCGGAAAAACCCGACGGCAGGGCCGGCGCCGCAACCGTGAGAACCCCCGCGCGCCTGTCCCCTTGGACCCGATTCGCCTTCATGATCCTGAGACGAATCCGCATCGGCACCCTTTTCGTCGTTCTGCCGAACGGCCACCGGTTCGAGTTTCGCGGCGCGCTTGCCGGCCCCGAAGCGGAGCTTCGGCTGCGCGATCAGAGCGTCGCCAAGCGAGTCCTGCTTGGTGGTGACATGGCGTTTGCCGAAAGTTATATGGACGGCGACTGGGAAAGCACGGATCCGACCGCCCTCATGGAGCTGTGCGCGCTGAATTGGGACGTGGTCTCACGCGCCGCCGACGGCAATGTGATTGTCCGGTCGGCTCGGAGAATTGGCCATTTCCGCCGGCGAAACTCCAAGACCGGCAGCCGCAAGAACATCCGCCATCACTACGACATCGGCAACGACTTCTATGCTTGCTGGCTTGACCCCAGCATGACCTATTCCGCGGCGGTGTTCGAACGGCCCGATGAGAATTTGGAAGCGGCCCAGAACCGCAAGTACCGCCGCCTCGCCGACATGCTGAAGCTCAAGCCAGGCCAGACAGTGCTTGAGATCGGCTGCGGCTGGGGAAGTTTCGCCCGGCTGCTCGCCAAGGAATACGGGGTCAAGGTGCTCGGCCTCACCCTGTCGACGGAACAGCGCGACGAAGCGCTCAAGCGCATCGCCGCCGACGGTCTGTCGGAGCAGATCGAAATCCGTCTCCAGGACTATCGCGACGTCACCGGGACCTTCGACGCCATTGCCTCCATCGAAATGCTTGAAGCGGTCGGCGAGTCTTATTGGCCGACCTATTTCAGGGCCCTGCGGGAACGGCTCCGGACCGGCGGGCGGGCGGCGATCCAGGTGATCACGATCGACGATCGCAACTATGACAGCTACCGGACCAATCCGGATTTCATTCAAAAATACATCTTCCCGGGCGGCATGCTGCCGAGCCCATCCCGGCTTGCCGGACAGATCGCCGACGCCGGCCTCGTCGCCGTCGCCGATGACGGCTTCGCGCTCGACTATGCCCGGACCCTGGCGATCTGGCGGGACGATTTCCTCAAAGCCTGGAATTCGATCAAGGAGCAGGGCTTCGATGAGCGGTTCCGCCGGATGTGGGAATATTATCTCTGTTATTGCGAGGGTGGCTTCAGGGCCGGGCATATCGATGTCCGGCAAATCCTTCTGAAACACGCGTGATGGCGCCAAGCCCGCTCCCGAAAAGGGTCCTGATGGCCTATGGCCTGCCGGGATTGCCGCTCGCGGTGCTGGGCTTGCCGCTGTTCATTTATCTTCCGACATTCTACGCCGAAACCGTGGGCATCGATCTCGCGACGGTGGGCCTGGTTCTGCTGATCGCCCGGCTTTGGGACGTGGTCACGGACCCGGTCGTGGGCGCGCTGAGCGACCGCACCCGCGGACGCTTCGGGCGCCGGCGGCCCTGGATCGCCGGCTCCCTGCCGCTGCTGTGCCTGTCGATCTGGTTCCTGTTCGTTCCGGGCGACGGAGCGGGCGTGGGACATCTGTTGCTGTGGAGCATTCTGCTCTATCTCGCCTGGACGACGTTGCAGCTTCCGCACGCGGCCTGGGGGGCCGAGCTGTCCGGCGATTACCAGGAGCGCTCGCGCATCACCGGCACCCGCGAGGCGCTGGTGATCATCGGAACCCTGCTGGCCGCGGCGGCGCCGGTTCTTCTCGCCAGGAACGGGCGCGAGGCCGGACTTGCCGAGGTGCTTCGGGCGCTGGCGATCGGTCTGGTCATTGTCCTGCCGCTGGCCGCCCTCATTGCCGTGATGGTCACACCGGACCCGCCGGCGGATCATCCGGACGGCGCCGGTTCCTGGCGTGATCGGATTGCCGAAGGATGGCGGGCGCTGCTGGAGAACCGGGCATTTCTGCGCCTGATCCTCGCCTATCTGCTGAACGGGATCGCCAACGGTCTTCCGGCGACGCTGTTTCTGCTGTTCGTCGGACATATGCTGGTGCTGCCGGACAAGGCGGGGGAGTTGCTGTTCATCTACTTCGCTTGCGCCATATTCGGCATCCCGGTCTGGGTCTGGGCCAGCGGGCGGCTCAGCAAGCACCGGGCCTGGCTGATCGCGATGGCCGCGAACTGCCTGATCTTCGGCTGGGCGCCCTTCCTCGGCGCCGGCGACTATCTGCCGTTCCTCGTCATCTGCGTGCTCTCCGGCATCTGCCTCGGCGCGGACCTCGCGCTGCCGCCGTCGATGCAGGCGGATGTGGTGGATCTCGATTCCGCGGCCGGCTCGGCGCGCCGCACCGGGCTCTATTTCGCGATCTGGGGCATGGCCACCAAGCTCGCCCTGGCGCTCGCGGTGGGGATCACCTTCCCTGCCCTCGAGCTCGCCGGCTTCAATGCCGGAGATGGGGCGGTCAATGACGAGCACGGCCTGCTGGTGCTCGCGCTTCTCTATGGAACCTTGCCGATCGTCTTCAAGGCGGCGGCGATGGTGCTGATGGCCCGCTTCGGGCGGCACATGCCGGCGCGGCCGGTCTAGCGCCCAGCCGGAGCAGGAACCGCGAAACGCCGCCCCAACCACCGAAAGAAGCCGCCGACCACAGGCAGGCGCGCGTAGAGCTGGCTCGCCGCGTCCCAGTGATCGATATGGGCGCTCACCCGTCCCTGTTCGTCGAAACGCGCCTCGGTCATGCCGGCAAGACGTATCGCCATGCCGCCCCGCCCCTTGGTGCGGGCCGTGAAGATCCATTTGAAATACGCCGTCGAGCCGCTTACCGCGATGTCCTCGATCACGAAGGCCGGCTCGTCCAGCACCGCGTACATGTGCTCATAGATCCCACGCAGCGCCGCGATACCCGTCAGATCGTTGAACGGATCGGTGAACCGGACATCCGGCGCGCAAAGCCTGTCGAGTTCCCCGAGGCTTTCGGGTGTCAGGGTCTCGTGAAAGCGGCCATAGGCCGCCGCGCCGGCTTCGATGGTCATCTCGCTTAAAACCCGGTCCCGCGCCGGATCGCCGCCATGTAGAGACCATGCGGCAGCTTGCGGACCTGCTTCATGATCGTCGTGAAGCTCTTCGGGAAGTTGATCTCGAAGGCGTTGCCTTGCAGCCCGCGATAGAAAGCCTCGGCGGCATCCTCGGGCTCCATCAGGAACGGCATCGGAAACGGATTTTCGTCCGTCAGCGGCGTCCGCACGAAGCCGGGACAGACCAGTTGCACCTTGATGCCCTTTGGTTCCAGATCGAATTTCAGCCCCTCGGTCATGTTGTTGAGAGCCGCCTTGGTCGCGCCGTAGGCCGAAGCGGTGGGCAACCCGCGATAACCGGCGACCGAGGAGACGATGGCGATATGGCCCCGGCCGCGCTCGACCATCCGCGGCACCACGCCAGCGAGGCCGTGCACCACGCCCATCAGGTTGATTTCCACCAGACGGCGGAACGGTTCGACATCGAAGGCGGCCGCGTCCACCGGGATGTGCAGCCCGGCGGCGAAAACCGCGAGATCGATCCCCTCCTCCTCGCGCCAGATCGTCTCGGCGACCTCAAGCGAGCGCGCCTTGTCGGTGACGTCGAGTGGATGGCTGACGATGCGGCCGCCGCTCGCGCCGGCCATCGCGTCGAGCTTGTCACCGGACCGCGCCGAGGCGGCGACGCGCCAACCGTCGCGCGCCATGCAGAGGGCCAGGGCGTGACCAATTCCCGTGCTGGCTCCGGTGATCCATGCGACCTTTGCGGCCATTAGCGTCTCCGATCCGTCAGGGCTCTATCATCGCGTGGACCTCGGAGCCGGATATCCCGGGCACCTTGTCCAGCGGCACGAAGGCGGCGGCATCCTTGGGTCCGGGCGTCACGCGCTTGTATTCGACATTGGAATCCCCGACCGTGAAGGTTAGCTTCACCCAATCGCCCTTTGCGTCGTACCAGATGTCGATATCGAGATCACCGCGCATGGCATAGTGGGTAGCGGCCAACTCCCGCCCCTCGGAAGTGACCATCTCCTGTCCCTTGTTTTCAAAGCCGACCTTCAGGACCCGGCCGTGCTGGGTGCTGAGCAACTCCCCACGTGTCACCATGTCGGCACGCCAATAGGTCGTCGGCAGGATTTCGGACGGCATGGTCAGCTTTCCGTCATGGCCTTCGACCATCAGTCCCGCCGCCGACTGCCGCGCCTCGACGCGAAACACATCGCCGTCGTCGTTGATGGCGCTGCTCAGGCTTTCGATCCTGCCGTCGCGCCAACGGGTACTGGTCCGCAGCAGATATTTGAACGCGGTGATCGGTCCGAGCCCGACCCGGAGCGCGGTGACCACCTCGACATGCTCGGCGCCGGCCGCGCCGTCGATCCTGACCATCGAGAAGCCGAACTTGGAGCCGTTGCGATAGGCATCGAACTTGATCAGCCGGCCGGTTTCCGCCTGCGCCGCCAAGGGCGCGAGAAGGAGGCCCGCCAGCACGGCCGCGATCATGCCTGTTACCCGGTAACTCCGCCCGAAACCCATCTTCCTCTCCGTCCGGTTCGAGGCCGCAGCCAAAGCCTCATAGTTCATTATTCGCACGGATTTGTCATGCGGATGACCCCCCAGGGCATTCCTCGATTTGCGAACAAGCACCACACATCACTCTTGGCGCGGCGCGGCGCGGGGTTTAGATACGGGCATCACGCATCGGAGGTGGATCGATGAGCAACCCCCAAACCACGCCCCAGGACCGGGTCCCGGTCTCCATCCTCACCGGCTTTCTCGGCAGCGGTAAGACCACCCTGCTCTCGAAACTGATGCGCAATCCGGCCATGGACAAGGTCGCGGTGATCGTCAACGAGTTCGGCGAGATCGGCATCGACGATGCGCTGGTCGTCGAGTCGAACGAGGACACGATCCTGCTGAACAGCGGTTGCCTGTGCTGCACCGTTCGCGGCGACCTGGTGGACACCATGCGCACCTTGTTCATGGACCGCGCCGACGGCAAGATCCCGGCCTTCGACCGTCTGGTGGTCGAGACCACGGGCCTGGCCGATCCGGCGCCGATCCTGCACACGATGATGGCCGATCCGTTCCTGGTCACCCGCTATCGCCTGGACGGCGTGATCACCGTGGTCGACGCCCATCACGCGATGGGCCAGTTCGATCAGCAGTTCGAGTCCGTCAAGCAGGCCGCCGTCGCCGATCGCATCGTGCTGTCGAAAGTCGACGTCACCGATCCCGAGATGGTGGCGACCGTCAAGTCACGGCTCGCCAGCGTCAACCCGGCGGCCCCGGTGATCGAGGCGGATCACGGCGACGCGGACCCCGCCGCCCTGTTCAATGCCGGCCTCTACAACCCGCTGACCAAGACCGCCGACGTCGCCCAGTGGCTGAAGGAGGAAGCGTACCGGGATACCGAGGGCCACGTTTATCACCGCCATGGCGAGGACGGTCACGACCATGACCACGCTCACGGGCATGAGCATGGCCATGGACATGGGCATGTGCATGGCCACCACCACCACGACGTGAACCGCCACGACGATCACATCCACAGCTTCGCGCTGTATTTCGACGAGCCGCTGAAATGGGGCAAGATAGCCGGCTCGCTCGACATGCTGGCCCAGACCCATGGGGCCAATATCCTGCGGATCAAGGGCCTGCTCAACGTCGCGGAGATCGATGATCAGCCGGTCGTGGTCCATGCGGTCCAGCACATGTTTCACCCGCCGGCCAAGATCGACGCCTGGCCAAGCGACGACCGCCGCTCGCGGCTGGTCTTCATCGTCAAGGACATCGAGCGCGAAACCCTGGAAAACGTGTTGAAATCGTATCTCGCGCTGGATTTTTAGCCGATCCGCTCCCTGCCGGGCCCTGCCTTACGCCAGGGCGACGGACAGATCCGGGTTGGCTCGGTAACGCGAGATTAGCTACCCCAGAACCCCGCGGCCCGAATTATCCGGCGCTCCTCTCTTGCCGTCGCCCTGGCGAAAGGCAGGGCCTTGTACCTGGCCTGTCAGCGCGATCCTCAATCTTCAAATGCCGGAGGCGACGGTAGCCGGGACCGTCACGCCGCACCGTCGAGGCCGGGCCCTGCCTTACGCCAGGGCGACGGACAGATTTGGGTTGGCTCGGTAACGCGACGCTAGCTACTCCAAAAATCCGGGATTCATCTCCAGAAAGGCGCTGGAGATCCGGCCGAAGGAATGCGCGTAGGCGTAAAAATCCTCGGTCTTGGCGATGATGTCGGGGTCCTTGACGATCCGCGCCTCGTATTCCCTGCCCAACGCCAGGAACCGCTCCTGCCCGTCGGTTGCGCCGTGCACCGCGCGGCCCTCGACATGTTCGATCATCTCCATCACCGAGGCTTCGAGTTCCTCCGGACTGTTCTCGACGACCACCAACCCTGCTTTTTCGAAGGCTTCACTGGTCAGGAAGCCGGGCGAACCCCTCTCCAGCAGTTCGGGATAGGACAGCTCATGCCCGCCCGCGGAGCGGCGGATGTGCTTGAAGAACAGCAAGTCGCCCGCCAAGGGCAACCGCAGATGCTCCAGCATCAGATTGACCGTCAGGGCCGGGCGCCCGAAGGCCCGAACGAGAGCCTCGGGCCCCGAGGCCTGGTTCACCGCGAAGCGGCAGCACGCGGACAGATACACATCGAGATACGGGTCATAATCCGGCGCATGCGGCACATCGACAACCCGGCCTGACGGATGCGAGAGCGGCGGACTGGACGCATCGCCGAGACGGAAGACCCGATAACCGCTTTCCACCAGCCGGTCGATCGCCAAGCCGTAGTTCGCGATATCGGCACAGCGGAACAGGTGATGCGCCTTTTCCGGCAGATAGCTGGCGTCGCGCACATGCAACAGAACGAAAGGCTCGTCCGGATCAATGCCGCGCGCACGCATCCAGTCATCGCCCCGCTGGCGCATTGCGTCAGGCAACGAAAAGTGCAGCAGAGGAGCGCCGGCGGTCACCGCGCGCCCGAAATCGCGGGTCAGGCGCTGCGGCTCGATCAGCAGCATGCGCAGGACGTTCATGTCCAGCATCCCACCCTCAAGAAAGCCGAGCAGCGGCAAGAGCGGATCATCGGTCTCGACATGGGCGAAACCCGGCCCGGTGATGTCGAAGACCGCCGGATTGACCCCCGGGCGGTCCGTCGGGCCGGTCAGCACGATGATGCGGTCATGATCGGCGCCATAAAGCGTGTTGAGAAAAAACAACTCCATCGCCAGATGGCCGATCCGCTCCACCTGGGCGAGGATATAGACGAGATTGCGCCCCCCTGGGACAAGATGAGGCGCGACGAGGGCAAACAGCTTCTGCAGGGTCTCCGGCTTCGCCATTTCGGCTTGCAGATCCTTGGCCAGCCGATCCAGATCCTCGGGCGTGTCGATCATGCGATCGCGTCTCCAACGTCCAATACAGGCAACCCGGCGATCATATCCGACAGTTCGCTGAAACACATCCATCGCCGGCCCGCGACTTGCCAACTCGCCCGCCGTGTGCGATCGGAGAAGCAGGGTTGAAAATCCCGCCATTTCATTTGGAGAAGAAGATGTTCTACGAGATCGGCACCCACCGGCAGCACGGCTTCCGTCACGATCCCTTCAAGGCCTTCGTTTCTCCACGCCCGATCGGCTGGATTTCCACGGTCAACGAAGCCGGGGTGAGCAATCTCGCGCCCTACAGCTTCTTCAACGGCGTTGCCGGCGATCCGCCCTGTGTGATGTTCGCCTCGGGCGCCCACCCGAACCACGGCGGCAAGAAGGACAGCCAGATCAACGCCGAAAAGACCGGCGAGTTCGTATGCTCCATCGTCAGCCACGCCCAGCGCGAGGCGATGAACCATACCTCCATCCATTTGCCCTACGGCGAGGATGAGATGCCCGGCGCCGGCCTTGAGGGCCTGGCCTCGACGCTTGTGAAGCCGCTTCGGGTGAAAGGCGCGCCGGTGAGCCTGGAATGCAGGTATCTGCAAAGTGTCCAGATGCCGAGTTCCCGGCGCGGCACCGAGAACTGGGTCATCTTCGGCCAGGTCGTCGGCGTGCATGTGGACGAGGCGATCATCCGCGACGGCCTGGTCGACGTGACGCTCTATCAGCCGGTCGCCCGTCTCGGCTACATGGACTACACCACGGTCACCGAGGTCTATGCCATGGACCGCCCGGACGAGCCTTATGGAGAGGCGAAGGCAACCGCGGCGGAGTGAGGACGAAAATTCTCGAGGGAGGTCCCAGATGAGCGGGAAAGTCGTTCATATCGGCTGCGGCGCCGGGTTCTCCGGTGATCGCGTGGATGCGTCGATACCGGTGGTCGCGACCTTGGCCAAACGCGACGGCCCCCGCTATCTGATCTTCGAGACCCTGGCGGAGCGAACCCTGGCGCTCGCCCAGAAGCATCGCCGCAAGGATCCGGAACACGGCTACTCGCCGTTCCTGGAAGCCTATATCCGCCCGATCCTGAAAAGCTGTCATGACGCCGGAATTCGGATCGTCTCGAATTTCGGCGCCGCCAACCCCGCCGGCGGCGCCCGCAAGATCGCCGAGATCGCGCGCGAGATGGGGTGTTCGTCCCTGAAGATCGCCATCGTCGAAGGCGACGATCTGTTGCGGGTGCTCTCGGAGGATGAGATCCGCGTCATTCCCACCATCGAGGGGTTGGAGATCGGCGACAACGAGGTGGTCGCCGCCAATGCCTATCTCGGCGCCCGTCCGATCGCCCAGGCGCTGGCCGAGGGCGCGGATGTGGTGGTCGTTGGCCGCTGCACGGACCCGGCCCTGGTTCTGGGCCCCCTGGTGCATGAATTCGGCTGGGCCGAGGACGATTGGCAGCGGCTCGCCGCCGGAACCATGGCCGGCCATTTGCTGGAATGCGGCGGCCAGGTGACCGGCGCCTATTTCGCCGATCCCGGCTACAAGGACGTTCCCGATCTCGCGCGGGTAGGCTTTCCCATCGCCGAGGTCGAGGAGGACGGCTCGCTGATCGTCACCAAGGCCGACGATACCGGCGGTCTGGTTTCGGCACAGACGGTGAAGGAGCAGTTGCTCTACGAGATTCACGACCCGGCGAACTATTTCACCGCCGACGTGATCCTCGACATCACCCAGGTCAAGGTCGATGAGGTCGGCCCGGACCGGGTCCGGCTCAGCGGCGCGCGCGGCAAGCCGCGTCCCCAGACTCTGAAGGCGACGGTCAGTATCGACGGCGGCTGGATGGGCGAGGCAGAGATGAGCTACGCCGGACCGAATGCGTTGAAACGCGCGCAACTCGCCGTCGATGTTCTGAAGCAGCGGTGCCGGGATATCGGCACCAATTGCCCGGTGCGTTTCGATATCCTCGGAACGGTCAGCGTCCATGACGGCGACGGCGGCGGCGCGTCGCGGCAAGGGGTCTGGCCCGATGACGGCGACTATCGGATCCGGGTGGCCTCGCGCGGCCACGATAAGGACGTGATCGAACGCATCAATCAGGAGATGCTGAGCCTCTATTGCAGCGGACCGGCCGCCGGAGGCGGGTTCCGCCAGCATCTGACTGATCAGGTGCAGACCGCCTCGATCCTCGTTGACCGCAACGTGGTCTCGCCCCGGATCAGCATGCTGGAGACATCGGCGTGAGCGACCTGCGCGAAACCCGTCTGCATGAGGTCGCCCACGCCCGGGCCGGCGACAAGGGCAATCGCTCGAATATCAGCCTGATTCCCTACAAGGCCGACGCCTATCCGTTTCTGCTGGAGCAGATAACCGAGGCGCGGGTGCTGGCGCTGTTTTCGCACAAGGGCGCGACCAAGGTCACCCGGTACGAGCTGCCGAATCTGCCGGCACTCAATTTCGTGATCGATGATGCCTTGGAAGGCGGGGTCAACGCGGCGCTGAATATCGATCAGCACGGCAAGACCTTGTCCTTTTTGCTGCTCGGGCTACCGGTTTCCGTGCCGCCAGGCCTGATGCTGCATCCGGAGAAATAGCCGGCCGGCTTTTACTTTTCGCGCATCGCGTTTATTTCAGCCTCGCGCTGCTTTTGCGGCAGCAGGGCCAACCGGGTTTTAAACTCGTCGGCATCCAGGCGCTTGATGTCGCGCGCCTGCATGGACACCGCCGCGTCCTTGCGCCCACGCTCATAGTCGCGCACCGCGGCCTCGAGTGTCAGACGCTGATCGGCGATGGTGGAGACGAACTTCAGCACTTCCTCATGCTCGGTCTCGAGGCTTGTCCCCTTGAGTTCGAGATAGCCGCGCTGGTCCTCGACGATGTTGGCAAGCGCGGGAACCACCGCGCGCTCATAGTTTGAGTCGGCTTCGTTCCGGCCGGCCATGCGCATGCCCAGCAGGTTCATGCCGATAACGGGGCCGAGGCGGTAGCTGCCGAGCCTCACGACCTCCATCACATATTCATGCGTGTAGGTCCGGCAGAGATCATTGAATGTTTCCATGGCCTTTTCGGGCGCGCTGTAGGTGTTCCGCAGAGCCCGGAACGCCATATCCTCCTTGGCCTTGTGACGGGACAGAAATTCAATCTCGGCCTAAACCTGCTTGAGATTTTTCTCATGCTCCCGGGTGATCCGCTTGATCCGCGTGATCAGACCATTGGCCGCCGATATCAGGACGGAAAAGCTGCGTAGACGCTCAACCAGATCCGCCGACTCATTGGCGCGATCCTGCATGGCCCGAATCTCTTTCGGCAGCCCGCTGGTATTCGCGACTGTTTCGTTGGTTTCGCTCATCTTTCCACGACGGCCCTAGCCGCTTCCAAACCCAATCCGCTTTATCATATAGCAAAACACTCCGCCAATAAGCACTGGAAACCGCACGCTTCTCCGTGTCACTGTATTTTTTTGGCAACCTTCCGATAGTAACGGCGCGTTCACCATGCCCAGGCGAGAAGATGCCCGTCTGCTGACGGGTCGGGGATGTTTTGTCGACGATCTGCTGCCCGCCGCGGTGACCCATGCGGCGGTGTACCGCGCGCCGATCGCCCATGGCCGGATTCAATCCATCGAAACCGCCGCGGCGCGCGCATTGCCCGGAGTTCTCGCCATCTATACCCAGGCAGATCTCGATGAGGCGCGGATCGGTCCCCTGCGGGCCCGGGTGGCGGTGACCAGCATCGACGGCAAGCCGATGATCGAGCCGGAACGCCCGGTCCTGGCGCGGGACATGGTCAAATACACCGGCCAGCCGGTGGCCTTCATCGTCGCCGAAACGGCTGAAGCCGCGCTGGCCGGCGCCGAGGCGATCGAGGCCGATTTCGAGGAGCTGCCGGTGGTGATCGGTACTGACAGCGCCGGGGCGGACAGCCCCCCGGCGGTCTGGGACGTCATCCCCGATAATACGAGCTTCCGCTGGCAGCTCGGCAACGGCGCCGAGGCGGAGCGGGCGATCAAGGGCGCCGCCCATGTGATAAATCTGACGGTCCGGCACCCCCGCCTCGTGATTGCTCCCGTCGAGCCGCGCGGCGCCATCGGCGCGTTCGATGCCGATTCGGAACGCTTCACCCTGACCACGCCCAGCCAGGGCACCGTCGGCCTGCGCGCGGCGATGGCCGAGGCGCTCGGGGTGGAGGAGAGTTCGGTCCGGGTGCTCACCCAGGATGTCGGCGGCAGCTTCGCGGTAAAGATCTGGCCCTATCCGGAGCATGTGCTCTGCCTGTTCGCGGCGCGCGATCTCGGCCGACCGGTGAAGTGGATCGCCAGCCGGTCCGAGATCACCGTCTGTGACGCCCAGGGCCGGGGGCGCACCGACCGCGCCACCCTCGCGCTGGATAGCGATGGAAATTTTCTCGCTTACACGGTCGATGCCGATGGGGATCTGGGAGCGTATCTGAACGCCGTGGCGCCTTCGATATTCACGGGCGGCGCCTGCCGGACCTTCGGGCACAACTATCGCATCCCGGCCCTGCATTACCGGGTCCGGGGCCTGTTCACCAACGCCCCGCCGACCGACGCTTACCGGGGCGCCGGCAAGCCGGAGAGCGTCGGCACCCTCGAGCGGCTGATCGACCATGCGGCCCGCAAGTTGGGATTGGACCCGGTGGACCTCAGGCGGCGCAATCTGATCCGGCCGGACGAACTTCCCTACGCCACCCCGATGGGCGAGGAGATCGATGCCGGAGACTTCCCGGGCATCCTCGAAAAGACGCTGGCGGCGGCGGATTGGAACGGCTTTGCGGCCCGCCGGGCCGAGAGCGAGAAGCGCGGCAAGCTCCGGGGCCGGGCTGCCGGCGTGCATTTCCACGCGACCGGCGGGTCGGTCGCGGAACGCACCCAGGTCAAGGCGCTTGCGGACGGCACCATCCGGGTGCGCACCAGCGCTCAGGACAGCGGCCAGGCCCATCAGGAGACCCTGGCCCGGGTGGTCGCGGACTCCCTCGGCATCGCACCGGAGCGGGTGATCGTCGAGCAGGGCGACAGCGACAGCCTGCTGACCGGCGGCTCCACCGGCGGCTCCAACCTTCTGCCGGTAAGTGCCAACACCGCTCACCGCTCGGCGCTGGCGATGATCGAGTCGGCGCGGCCAATGGCGGCAGAAGCCCTGGAATCGGCGGTCCAGGATATCGAATATCAATCCGGAACCCTGCGGGTTGCCGGCACCGACCGGTCGATTTCGTTGGCCGAACTGGTCGCCGGCCTGCCGGACACAACGGACACTCCGGTTGGCTCCGAGCAACCATCGGGCTGCGTCGGCGAGCTCAGCTTCGAGGGAAAACATACGACCTTTCCGAACGGCGCCTATGTGGTCGAGGTCGAGGTCGACCCGGATACCGGACTGGTGACCGTCGCGCGGCTTACGGGCGTTGACGATCTCGGCCGGATCATTCACCCCGAAAGCGCCGCCGGGCAGGTTATGGGCGGGCTCGCCCAGGCCGTCGGCGAGGTCTTGATGGAGGGCATGGTTTTCGATGCCCACGGCCAGCCGCTGTCCGGCTCGATGATGGACTATCCCGTGCCACGGGCCGGCGATCTGCCGTTCTTCAACCTCGGCTGGGCGCCGACCGACAGCCCGAACAGCCTGCTCGGCGTGAAGGGCGTCGGCGAGCTTTCGTCAATCGGCGGCCCCGGTCCGATCAGCAACGCCGTGCATGACGCGCTGTCACCTTTCGGGGTATCACATATCGACATGCCCCTGACGGCGGAGAAAATCTGGCGGGCAGTGCAATCGTCCAAGGCCTGACCCGCCGGCATCCATTCCACTTCAATTGAGACCGTAACCCGAGGAGACCAAGCATGGCGCGAGGCGCGACTGAGAAACTGACCGGCGGCGAGGCTTTGGTCCGCTCGCTCATCGCCGAGGGCATCGATACCGTCTTCGGCCTGCCGGGCATTCAGCTCGACCCGATGTTCAATGCCCTGCATGACGCCGGCAACGCGATACGGGTGGTCAACGCCCGGCACGAACAGGGCACCGCCTACATGGCCTACGGTTATGCGGTCTCCACCGGCAAGATCGGCGCCTATGCCGTCGTCCCCGGCCCCGGCCTGTTGAACACCACGGCGGCATTGTCCACTGCCTACAGCACCAACACCCCGGTCCTGGCGCTCACCGGCGAGATCCCGTCCGGATCGATCGGGCGCGGCCACGGCATGCTGCACGAGATCCCGCACCAGCTGGAGGTCCTGCGCGGCCTGACGAAATACGCCGCCCGCATCGATCATGCGACCCAGGCGCCCGGAACCGTCAGCGAGGCCTTCCGCAACCTCCGGTCCGGCCGCCCACGTCCGGCCGGCCTGTTCATGGCGATGGATGTGATGTGGCAGAAGACCATGGTGGAACTGCGCGGCCAGACCCCCGCCGACTCCCCGCCCGAGCCGGATCCCGACGCAATCGAGAAGGCCGCCAAACTGATCGGCAACGCCAAACAGCCGATGATCTTCGTCGGTAGCGGCGCCTATCATGCCGGCGCCGAGGTGAAGGCGCTCGCCGAGATGATCCAGGCGCCCGTCGTCGCCTATCAGAACGGCCGGGGCACCCTCGACGAGCGGCACTATCTCGCCCATACCACTCCGGGTGGCGCGATCTTGTGGCGGACCTGCGACGTCGCGATCGCCATCGGCTCGCGCCTGCAGGGCGAGCGCATGACCTGGGGCATGGATGACGGCATCAAGGTGGTGCATATCGACATCGACCCGACCGAGATCAACCGGGTGATGCGTCCGGATGTGGGCATCGTCGCCGATGCCGCCGAGGCGACGACGCTGCTGATCGACGCGGTCGCCAAGCACAACATCAAGCGATCCTCGCGCGAGGAGGAGATGAAGGGCGTCAAGGCCCAGGCCGCCAAGCTGATCGAGGAGAAGGCCGGACCGCAGATGACCTGGCTGCGCGCGATGCGCGACGTCTTGCCCGAGGACGGCCTGTTCGTCGACGAGTTCACCCAGGTCGGCTATGTCTCGCGGGTCGGCTTCCCGGTCTACAAGCCCCGCCATATCGTCACTCCCGGCTATCAGGGCACCCTCGGTTACGGCTATGCGACATCGCTCGGCGTCAAGGTGGCTCATGCCGACAAGCCGGTGCTGTCGATCAATGGTGACGGCGGCTTCATGTTCACCATGAGCGAAATCGCCACCGCGGTGCACCACAACATCAATCTGGTCGCCGTGGTCTTCGCCGACGGCGCCTACGGCAACGTGCTCCGCATGCAGCGCGAGCTGCACGACAACCGGGTCATCGGCTCGCAATTCACCAATCCCGACTTCGTCAAGCTGGCCGAAAGCTTCGGCGCGCTCGGCTTGCGCACCGATACGCCCGACGGCTTGAAAAAGGCGCTGGAGACCGGCTTCGCCGCCAACCGACCGACCATCATCGAAGTGCCGGTGGGCGTGTTCCCGGAACCCTTCGACCTGATCCGCCCGCCGGCGACAAGGGGGAAGAAGGCGTAAGGGACTGTTGAAACACCGAAATCGAGAAAACATCCTTCGAGACGCGCACCAAGACGCGCTCCTCAGGATGAGCAATGAATTGCGTCTCAACAGCAATTTGCTGACTCATCCTGAGGAGCGCGTCTTGGTGCGCGTCTCGAAGGGTCTCATTCAGCGCTTACAATAAACCGCCGAACGGACCGAACAGCACCGAGATGGCCTTTGCCTGGATCCAAGACTGATCGAATCGATATCCGGAAAAGCCACGCGACTGACGTGGACGCGATCAAGGCACTCTATCCGGTGGTGTTCCCGGCAGAAGATCTTCTGCCCCTAGTTCGCGACTTGCTGGCTGAAAAGACCGGCGTGACCTCGCTCGTCGCAAGCAATGGCGGCAGCGTGATCGGCCACTTTATCTTCACGTCTTGCTCGATCGAAACCTCCACATGCATGCTGTCGTTGCTCGGCCCGCTGG
>JAYOEU010000003.1:40557-79378 GCA_038116915.1 Alphaproteobacteria bacterium | reverse complement strand
TAACATAACCGATTGAATTGTCGAACCTAAAGCAAGGTTCATGCGGTTTCGGTTCGTTGATCGACACGCCGAGGGCGGTATTGTTGCGGGGTTGCGCCGAAAATGATAAGAGCCGCCAAGCAAAACGGGACAGCGAATCGAGTACCTGTGGATATCGAAAAAACCGAAATTCCGGACGTCATTCTCATTTCGCCTGCCAAATTCGGAGACCATCGTGGGTTCTTCTCCGAAACCTACAACAGAGCGAAGTTCGAGGCCGCCGGTCTGGCTCTGGACTTTTGTCAGGACAACCATTCCTTCTCAGCGGCGGTCGGCACGCTCAGGGGATTGCATTTTCAGATTCCGCCCTTCGCACAGGACAAGCTGGTTCGGGTGACCCGCGGCGCCATATTGGATGTGGCCGTTGACATCCGCCACGGCTCGCCCACATTCGGGCAATGGGTTTCCCGTGAAATCAGCGCCGAGGCCTGGAACCAGATCCTGGTGCCCGTGGGTTTCGCCCATGGATTCTGCACCATCGCTCAGGACACCGAGGTTCAGTACAAGGTGACGGCACCCTTCGCGCCCGATCACGAGCGGGGTATTGCGTGGAACGATCCGGATCTGGCAATCGACTGGCCACTGAACGGCGCGCAGCCGACGCTTTCCGGCAAGGATACGGGCTATCCGACCCTGGCCGCCTCGCCCGTCTATTTCACCCATGGATCCGGATGATGCGTCCATGACCAAGCCAAACAAGGTTCTGGTAACCGGCGGCGCCGGGTTTATAGGCTCAGCCGTTATCCGTTTGCTGGTCGGTGAGATCGGCTGTGCCGTGGTCAATGTCGACAAATTGACCTACGCCGCCAATCTGTCCTCACTGAAACCGATCGACAACTCGCCGCGATATGCATTTGAGCATCTTGATATCTGTGACCGCGAGGCGGTCAATGCCGTGCTGCGCCGCCACCAACCCGACGTGATCATGCATCTCGCGGCCGAAAGCCATGTGGACCGGTCCATCGACGGGCCCGGCGACTTCATTCAAACCAATGTGGTTGGTACCTATACGATGCTCGAGGCGGCGCGCGGCTATTGGCAGGGTCTCTCCGAGGACCGCAAGGCCGCCTTCCGCTTCCACCATATCTCCACCGACGAGGTTTTCGGTTCGCTCGGGCCAGAGGGAGCATTCACCGAGGAAACCAGATACGATCCACGCTCTCCGTACTCCGCCAGCAAGGCCTCCTCGGATCATCTGGTGCGCGCCTGGCACGAAACCTATGGATTACCCGTGGTGCTGAGCAACTGTTCGAACAATTACGGTCCCTATCATTTTCCGGAAAAGCTCATCCCCCTGATGATCATCAAATGCCTGAAGGACGAGGCGCTGCCGGTCTACGGCAAGGGGGAAAACGTCCGCGACTGGCTCTTTGTCGATGATCACGCCCGGGCCCTGTGGGCCATCGTGTCGCAAGGTCAAGCCGGCGAGAGCTATAATGTCGGGGGCAATGAGGAGATCGCGAATATCGATGTCGTGCGTCAGGTCTGCGCTCTGCTCGACGAAATGGCGCCGCGCGCCGACGGCAAACGGCATGACGAACGGATAACCTACGTTCAGGATCGGCCCGGGCACGATTTCCGCTATGCCATCGATGCGTCGAAGATAAGCCGGGACCTCGGCTGGCAACCACGCGAAACCTTCGCGACGGGTTTGCGCCGGACCGTCGCCTGGTATCTGGAAAACCGCGACTGGTGGCAGCCGATCCTTGATGGCCGGTATACCGGCCAGCGCCTGGGCACCGCTTCGGCGGCGAAAAGCTGACGTGGGAATTCGGATCCTTGCAACAGGCGGAAGCGGTCAGGTCGGCACTGAACTCGCCCGCCGCGCGCCGGCCCGTAAGATCGAAATAAAAGCACTATCGCGGGCCGACCTCGATATTGAACGCCCCGAGCAAATCCGCGGCCTCCTCGCCCAGGGTCGCTTCGATGCCGTGGTCAATACGGCGGCCTATACCGCCGTCGACAAGGCCGAAACCGAGATCGACCGGGCGTTCGCGGTCAATCGGGACGGCGCGGGAGCGATCGCGCGGGCCTGCGCGGAATTCGACATCCCTCTGATCCATCTCTCGACCGACTATGTTTTCGACGGGAGCAAACCGGGCGCCTACCGCGAGGATGACCCGGTAAGTCCCCTCGGGGTCTACGGCGCGTCCAAGGAGGCGGGAGAACGGGCGGTTCGCGAAGCCTGCGCGCGCCATGTGATCATGCGCACCTCATGGGTCTATGCCGCGCATGGCGGGAATTTCGTGCGGACCATGCTTCGCCTCGGGGCCGAGCGGGACACCCTGCGCGTGGTCGCCGACCAGACAGGCGCCCCGACCTTCGCCGGCGACATAGCCGAGGCGGCACTTGCGATCGCCGGGAAGATCAGCGGGAACAGGTCGGCTCCCTGGGGGACCTATCACTACACGGCAAGCGGCCAAACCACTTGGCACGGCTTCGCCGAAGCCATTTTCGAGGTCGCGGAACCGGTGCTGGGCCGGCGGCCCCAGGTTGAGGCGATCCCCACAAGCGAGTACCCGACTCCCGCCCGGCGTCCGACGAATTCAGTGCTCAATTGCACCAGGATCGGCGCCGCCTTCGCGCCCCCCAGACGGCCCTGGCGCGAGGGACTGGCGGAAGTTCTCGACGAACTGCTAAAACCAACATCACAATAAAAGATCAAGCGGATGGAATCTTTGTCGCGCACTCAGTCCGCAACCGGCGTGCAAGCCAGATGATTCCGTCAGCCCAGGACCCTCGAAAGGATTGGCGGCAGCGCCCGCCGATCCGGGGAAACAAGTGAATGAGGTAGCCTGACATTGGCTTTGCTCAGACTGCTTTTCATCTATGTCGCCGCCGTGGCCATCGTCGCGAGCGGAGCGGTCTGGGCGATCTTCGAATACAACCTCCTCCCCTCCAACGACTCCAGATCCATGGTATCCGAGGCCATTGCCTCGGATCGCTCCGCCTTGGCGGCAACCGGACAGAGCGAGTCGCGCAGCCAGGTCCCCGGCGCAATTGTCGAATACAGTCTCGAAGGACGGCAGTTCAAAAGCTCGCCATTGCCGCTTTCCCTTCCCATCGATTGCGAGCCCGGCAAGGACTGCTGGGTATTCAATTTCGTGGATCTCGACCCAAGCAAGGGAAGAGAGGACTTCGCCTGCGGGCAGATGAGTTACGATACCCACAAGGGCACCGACATCGCCTTGGCGCATCTCGGTCGCCTGAATGACATGGTCCCGGTTCGCGCCGCGTCCTCCGGCAAGGTGCTTGGCGTCAGGGACGGGATGCAGGACGTCAATGTGCGCGCCATCGGCCGCGAGGCCATCAAGGGTAAGGAATGCGGAAACGGCGTCCGGATCGACCATGGCGGCGGCTGGCACACCCAATACTGCCACCTGAAGCGCGGCAGTGTCCTGGTCCGGTCGGGAGACGCGGTCCGGAGCGGCGACCGCATCGGCTCTGTCGGACTGTCCGGCCTGACGGAATTCCCGCATCTTCACATCACCGTGGAGAAAGACGGGAAAGTCGTCGATCCGTTCGTCGGATTGTCGGGCCGCGAGAATTGCGATATCGGTCGGGCGCCGCTCTGGCGCCGTGAGGTTCTTGAGAAACTCCAGTACCTGTCGGCGATCCCGTACAATGTCGGCTTCGCGGATCATGTGCCCAACGCGGATATGGTCCGTGAAGGCAAGTTGAACGACACGTCGCTATCCGCGAATTCCAAGGCTCTCGTCTTCTGGGCCGAGATTGCGGGGCTGCGCCCAAAGGACGTCGTCACGACACGGTTCTACGCTCCGGACGGCGCGGTTCTGGCCGAAAAGGAGCAGGTCATGGACAAACACAAGATCCGGATCTGGTCTGCGATTGGGAAAAAGTCGAGCACGAGTTGGCCGACCGGCGCCTATCGCGGCGAGGTCACGGTCCGCCGCGATACGCCCGCCGGCCCCAAGGTGTCGCGGCGCGAAGCCCGACTTGACGTCTTCTAGTCCTGCTTGGGAATAAGGATCGACAAGCCGTCACCACCGAAAGGCCGGTCCCCGTCGCCGCCATGACCCTGGCCGATCGACCATTGCAAAAGCGACTTCAGCCGCTCGCACCCCCAGGGCGAGGCGCCGTCCAGCGTACTCCATGAGGCTTCCCCGCGCGGACGCCACAGCAACCCGCCGGGCCCCATGTCCGGGTGCAACGCGATCTGAAAATCGAATTCCGTATCGGAAGCGATTCCCGGGCCGAACCAGACATGCGGGCTGCGGCCCTTCTCGGGCGCGAGGCTGACAGTAAGCTTGCGGTCGCGGCCGGTCAGACCGATCCACAACGGCGCCAGCGCATGGCCGGGATTGCGCGCTTCGAGGAGAGTTTCAGCCGCGCCTGTGCTCGGCGGGCCGGCACGGCCGCGAAACCGCCAACGCCATGGCCCCCTCTCCGTAAGCACAGGAGCGGTTACCATATCGGCGTCGCTGTTCGCCATCAGCCACTCCGGCTCCTCGCCAAGCGGTCCCGGCCACTCGAGCCGCTCGCGCACATTGCCGACGCTGTCAATGACCTGATAACGCAAACCCTGGGCATCGAGCGCCATCTGCGCCAGATGCAGATATTCGATCCCTTCCGGCATCCGGTGCGCGGTCCCGGCCCCGGCGGTGGTGATCTGAAGCACGCCACGATGCACCTGCGCGTCGAAGGCGAGGATATGGCTGCAGAGATACGCCGTGACCCGGTTTCGGACCAGAATGTCCCAGAACGGTCCGGCATGCTCCGGTCCGATTTCACGTTGATAGGCGCCGCTGAAGCCGTTCACCGCAAAGACCGGATGATGCCCCAGCACCAGCTTGTATCTGGCGTCCGCATGCGCCTCCAGGGTCCGGGCAAGCCATTCCGTCTCCATATGACCCTCGCCGCCCATCGCCATCGCCGAGGTATGGACGAAGATCATCACCAGATCGCCCCGGCGTACCCAATAGGCGAGCCCTTCCTGCCCCGGCGGGCCGTTGCGCGGCAAATGCGGAAGCATCTCGGCAAACACCCGCTCGCTCATCACGTCATAGGTCGTATGATTGGATGTGGTGTGGAAGACCGGCATTTTCGTCCGGTCCAGCCATGCGGTCTCAACATCCAGCCAGTACCGCCATTGGGCCCGCAGCTTGTCGGCGTCGGCGGTAAGACCGATGATCTCGTCGCCCAGAAAGGTCACGAATTCCGGCGCCGGCGCAAGCAGCCGGGCGACCCGGTTCACCGCCGCGAAAGTCGCCTCGTGCCGTCCCTCAGCCACCCCGGAGCAGCTATCGCCATAGACCAGGAACTGATGACCCGGCCCGCGCGGTAGAAGCGCGGGAATTGGGTCCTCGATTTTTCTCGATCCCATCGGTTTTTCCGCCGAGGCGCCGAACGGGGCCTTGGCTCCTGACCTTTATTTCAAGAGCGATGCCGCCTCAGTCCGACGCCTTTGCCCGTTTGCTTGGCGCGGCGATGAAGTCGCCCTCGCGCGGCGTGTCGGATACGGTCCAGGGGTCGCCCTTGGCATCCAGATAGAGCTTGCGCTGCTCGGCCATGGTGAAGGGGCGAGAGCCGAGCCGGCCGAAGATGGCGATCTGCCCGCCGGTCTCATCGACCGCCCGGTCGCGGTCCAAACCCTTCGAAAGCGCCAGCGCCGGCGAGTTCGTTGCCTTCCAGGCGATCAGCTCCGGCTTCGGTTCCGGACTGTAACCGTAATAACGCGGCTGGCTTTCCGGGGATGTCATCTGGACCACCTTCAGACCGCCGACCCCGTCGGCGACGTAGGCGAAGAGTGAGGCGTTTGTGGATCCCAGGATTACGTCGCGCGCGTCGACGATCTTTCCGTCGGCGTTGTAGATCGAATGCAGCGCCGGCTTTTCCGGGTTCTTGATATTGACGATCGCAAGACCTTCGGCGCCGGCCGCCACGTAGGCATAGGTGCGCGCCAGATACATCCGATGCGCATCCTTCAACGAGATCCTTGCGCCCTCCACCTTCACCGGATCGGCGGGATTGGTGACGTCAAGCACCTGCAAGCCACCCTTGTCGGTCACGAACAGGTAGCGGAACTGCAACGCCGTCGCCCGCGGATCTTCCATGGCAACGGACTTCTTCAACACCGGCTTCATCGGATCGGTCATATCCAGCACCACCACGCTGTGATCCGTGGTGATGAAGAACCAGTTACCCGCGATCGTGATATGCCGGGCACCGGTCAGCACGCCGCCCTCGTTCCAGGTCAGCGCACGCTCAAGGAAATTGTTACGCGGTTCTCCGTCGGCGAGCGTGTTCACATTGACGACAATCAGCCCCTCAACAGCATCGGTGACGAAGGCGTAATTGTAGATTTCATGGAACGGTTGTTCCTGATTGGTGACCCGCATCAGGTCACCCTTGTTGCGCTCCGGCGCGATGGCCTGTCCCGTGGGGAGTGCCATGCAGGTGGCATTTTCGCTCTTGACCCTGGTGCTGTGACCTAATGGCGAAAACGGCGCCGTGATGATCCGCTGGGAGATACCCTTGTTGGCAATGCTCGCAACGTCATAGGCCTGGAAGCCACCCTTGCCCTCGGCAACGAACAGATACTCCCCGCGAAGCTGCAGGCAACTCGCGGTCCCGGGGCTGGAATGTCCATAGCTTTCCCGGAGCTCCCGATCGGCGTCCTGGTGATCCCTGTACCAGTCCGGATAGGCGTATTTCTGCAGATAGCTGCCGATCACCGCCTGGGGTTCGTCCCATTCGGTGACGCGGATCGCCTCGATCCCGTACTGCTCGCCGACCCAGGCGTTATAGCCGACGAAATTCACGAAGTTGGTACCGTGCAGGAGCAACTGCGCCATGCGGGCATTGTTGTCATTGGCTTCGGAAAGGTGACAGTCGCTGCAGGTCTTGGTCTCGGTCTTGCGCACGGTGTGCGGGAAGTGCGGCGCGAAGGCCTGACTGGAAAAGCCCGAAGCGGCGATAGGCGGTTGCTGGATATAGATCTTCTCGCGATTGATGTTGGTCGAAGACAGGATCAGCGCCGAACTGGAGCGGATCGGCGCGATGGTGTTGCCCTTCGGCGTCGAATGAATGCCGAGCTGGAACATCTGATCACGCACGACCTGCGGGTTATAGGTCGCGTAGTTGCGGGTCTCGCCGCCCTCGAAATGGTGCCGCTCGGTCTTCCAGTTCGCCTGAATCGGCAGATGACAGCCGCCACAGGAGGTGGTCCAGGAAAGATGGCAGGTGAAACACTCCATCTCCTCGTCCTTGTGGGCACGGTCCTGCTTGGCGACACCCGGTCCCCAGGTCTGGCGCGCGGTGTCGTTGGAAACGAGCTTGGCGCGCGCCGCCTTGGCGTTGTAATTGGCGTGATCCGGATTGACGGTGTCCTTGACCAGGCTCATCTCCCATTCCAGATTCGGCCATAGGGCCGATCGCTGGAACAGCTTGTTGCCGCGCCACTCAAAGCGCCTAGAGCCGTCGGAATTGCGGGTCAGCGAGAAATCGGTGCCGCCCGGAGGCGCCGCCGGCCCGGAGCTGCGCAGGGTCGGGTAATCGTCGGCGGTGCCGTGGCAATCCTTGCAGGTGACCTCGATGGTGTTCGCGACCTCGCCGTAGAGGTGCCCGTTCGAATGGGCGTCCTGTTCGAAATGGCAGTCGACACAATGCATCCCGACATCGAGATGGATGGACGACATATGCACCGCCTTCTTGAACTTGTCGGGATCGTCCGGCTCGACGATCTTGTTCTCGGCGTCAAGCAGGTTGCCGGCCTCGTCCTTCTTGAAGATCGCCCGGAAATTCCAGCCGTGCCCATGATAGTCGGCGAACTGCGTGTTCTTGAGCTCCGGGTTCATTTCCGAGACTTGGCGCAGGAAGGCCGGATCGCCCCAGAGGCCCCGGATCGATGCTTCCTCGGGATTGCGCTCGAGGATCTCGCGCATCTCGGCATGGCTCGGATAACGCTGTTCCTTGGGCCACATCGAGGGCGCGTCGGACTCGTAATCCCACATCGTGTAGCCGAGGAAGGAGTTCACGAACACGTTCGGCTGGTGCATGTGGCAGATCATGCACTGGCTGGTGGGAATGGCACTGGTAAACTCATGCTTCAGCGGATGCCCAGCCTCGCCCTTGGGAATCGTCGGGTCGACGGTCTGGGTCTCACCCATATGGCCATAGCGTGAATAGGGGCCCGAATGTCTCGGGTCCCGGTCATTGGCATAGACCACGTGACAGGACGCGCAGCCCGAGGATCGGAAGTCGCCGGGGTTCTCATTGGTGCCCAGGAACCACATCAGCGGGTCGTTCAGCCGGGTCTTGGTGATATTGATCACCGGAACCGCGATCCGCAGGCCCGTCGCGGGCCCCCGGTTCGACTGCCGGATATCCGGGCGGCCCGGCTCTTCCAGCCGCTGCAATTGGCCTAGTGAGTTCGGCAACCCGATTTCCGGGAACAGATTGACGATATTACGCCCGCCACGCTCGAACACCCGGAAGATGTCACCCGGTGGAATGACCTCCCACGCAGGCAGAGGGACGAGCTTGTCCAGAATGCCGGTCTTCTTCATTTCCTCGGTGACCGGGATCGCCGCCTCGAGAATGGCGGCATTGCCATCACGATCGTAGGCCTCGCCCAGGATGTAATTCTTCAGCGGCACGATGCCGTTATTGTAGGAGGCACCGCCCCACAGCATGGCGCCGGTGGCCATGATGCTTCCCTTGGCGGCGCGGATCTCTTTCGCATGACAGGCGCCGCAAGCCTCCTCGACAATCCGATAGTCGCTGGGATTGACGAAGCGGACATATTCCGGGCTTTCCCGGTTCAACAGCGTGTAGGATCCCTGGGGATTGGCGCTGCTTGGATAGTTCCAGGTTTCCGGCAATCTGGGCAGCACATGGGCCGCATCCATCGCCGCGCGGTAGGCCGAATCCGAAGGCGCGCCGGTGCTCGGACGCTTCACCGACACATCGCCTCCGTGACAATCGGCGCAACCGAGATTAACGGAGCCCGACCGGTGCATGCTCGGCTCGTCGGACTTCTCATGACAGGTCAGGCATCCGGCGGATTTCCTGTCCACTTCTGCCTTCGACTGCCCCGCCGGCGCCGGCGGCGTGACGGTGTAGCTGACCTCGCGCGCCTTCTCGGGTCCGCCGGACGCCACCGCGGCCCCCACGGGCGCAAGCAGCAGTCCAAGGATCGTCAATACCACCAATTTGGGGAAAGCTCGCATCCGCGGCCCCTCAATAGGTCAAGATCAGGTTCGCGAGAACCGAATAGAACACGTCGTCCCGGCCCCCGTCGGCACCGTAGAGGTCCTGCATGCCCTCACCCGCGAAAAGCACGGCGCCCGACAGGCGAAACACGACGTTCTGGCTGAAGAACGGCCGGTAGATCAAGGCGGCCGACAAGTCCCAGCCGATCTCGCGGTCGATGTCCTGCTGATTGCGGGCCACCTCCAGAACGGTGGTGTCGTCGAACTGCATGTAGTTGAGGTTCGTCGAGAGCCGCAATTCGGGGAGAATGTCGAAATCCGCTCCGGCGCCGACCAGCCTGAAGCCGGGATTGTTGAAATTCGACTGTCCGTGTTCCTTCGATGTCCGCAAGGACGGCAGAAGCGCGTTGCGGTTCGAAAGCACCACGCCGCCGCCGCCGATCAGCGGAATGCCCTGACGGATCCAGTAATTGGTGTCGGATCCGGCGATCTGCGGGTTCTCGAAGATCGCGTCGAAACCGGTCTCGCGGTTGTCGAACGGATCGGAATCGCCCGACGCGTAGACCAGAGAGCCACGCAGCCGGACCCAGTTGAAATCGATCGACGGTTCGGCGGCGAAGAAGAACGCGCTGACATCGGCGGGCTGATCGGTGAACACGCTGTTCCGGTCGCTGCCGAAGGCATAATAGAAGGAATGCGTCAGGTTGATCCGGCCGAAATGGCCGTCGCCGCTGAATCCGAGATAGCCGATATCGTAGTTCCGTCCTCGTTCATTGCCGAAGGAGGCCGGCCGCTCGATGAAGGTGTTGTCGTTGAAGAAGAAATCATTGCCTTCACGGTTGCGGTTGTAGATGCCGGTGATCTGGCTCTGAAACCCAAGAACCGGAAAGTCCTGCCAATACAGGTTCGCGATAAACACATCGTCTTCGCGGACCTTGCGCTCGACATGGTTCAGGCCGCTGTTCGTATCCTTTTCCAGCCGGCGGAACCAGGCCAGATTGTACTGATAGATATTGTTGTCGCGGTCGCCGAACAGCCGCACCCCGAGCTGCGCGTCTTGAAATAGAAAGCCGCGGAAGTCGGAGTTGAAAGGCTGAATGCCGACACGGATCGAGTCGAAGTCATACCGGTCCGAGACGTTGCGGATATGATAGTCGACAAAGGCTTCCTGGAGGGCGATGTGCCGGTCGTTGCGGGTCGTGCCCTGGCGCGGATCGGCGCGGAGCACCCGTTCCTCCTCGACCACCGCCCGGTTGTAATTGATAACCGGAACCAGCCGGATCTCAAGGGTCGGCGGCATGAACGCCGTATCTCCCTTGATCAGCGATGCACTCAGGATCAGGTTCTCGTTGAACACCCACTGGTTGACTTCGCCGAAGAGATCGACCGAGTTGGCCCGGTTGGTCGACTGCACACCGACCGGCGTAGGCACCGACCGGGGCTCGTAAACCGTATCTGAAATCGCCGACACATTGACGAACCAGTCGTCGCCATAGATCGGACGATCGCCTTTGAGTGGATTTCGGTTGTAGGGATCGGTGACGCTCTCCGTAACTCCCAACGCCTCGATCAGGCGCCAGCGGTCGGGTACGGAAATTCCGTCGATCTTGGCGGGGTCGCGATTTCTCGGCGGCTCGACCCGGCGTACGATCGCCCCGGGCAGCGGCTTGGTGTCCTCGACCTCGGCGGGCGGAACCTTGCCGGGAATCCGCCGTTCCTGCTCCTGCGCCCGCGCCGTCCCGCCCGCGCCGAGGAGCACTGCCCCGAGCAATAACCCGATGATGAGATCACGAGCAGCCATGGACTACTTTCCGGCGCAAACGTTTTGCGCATTGGTATCAAGGAACGGCAGGAACGGGCAATTGACGTAGCGCAAACGCGCGCCCCGGACCACCAGATTATCCGCCCGCACCGACCGCGGCGCATTGCCCACCCCGTTACCGAGTTCGACACCGGCATTGTGCAAGCCGAGGAAGGAGATCATATCGTCCTGGTCGACACCGTCGCCGGATACGCCGAGCCCGCCGACCAGGGCCGAGCCGCGGAAGATCGGCACACTTCCGGGGAAAATCTGGATGCCATTAGGCAACCGGCTCACCCCGGTTTGCGGCCGGACCGCGAGCGAGGTACAGCCTTGCGGGGTATCGGTGGCCGACGCGCCGAGCAGAAAATTGACATGCGCCGCGAGATTACCCAGCACGAGTTGGAACTGCAGGCCGGTGTTGAACGGGCTCCAGGCGCCGATCGGCTCGCTGAATGGACCGTTCGCGGCGCCATCGATACCGTCTGGATAGTAGGGCCGCGACAGATTGCCGCCCGATCGGTCGGCAAAGGCGATGCCGTCGGCCAGTGCCGTCGGACCGATGAAGGAACGCACCCGGGTGACGAACTTGCTCTGACCACCGTTGATCAGTTCGTCGCCCGCACTGGTATTCGAGAAAAACGCGGCCGTCCGGGCCTTTTGCAGGGACACATCGGTACCGAAGATCGGCCCGTCAGGCGTGCGCACGATGCCGAGAATCTTCCCGTTGGTATCGACGACGGACATGGTTACCTGGGCCTGGCTGCCCAATGGCCGGCGGATCTGCGCGCGGGCCCGGGTGGCGACGCTGAGCGCGTTTCGCAATATCGTCGTCACCTCGGCGGCGGTCAGCGCGTCCGAGGTTCCCTCGCTACCGGCTTGCGGCGGGAAGCGGGGCTGGTTGTTCTGATCGACCAGGATGAATGCCGATAGCGGCGCGAAGATGCCGCTGGTATCCGCGCGGAAGCCGGAGCCTCCATCGCCGAAAGTCTGACCGGCACGCACGGTTCCGTCGAAATAGCTGGTGATCGGGATCAGCGCGCCGACCGACGGGTCCAACAGGCTGGCGAAGGACGGCGCGGCGGCGGAATTCGAAAGCAGAGAGCGTGCGTCTCTGTCGGTGAAGCGGAAGGTCTTGCCCTCGACCGTGATCCGGTTGCCCTTGATGTCGGCCGGCGGTTCGAACCCCCGCGTCGCGGCCACCGCGATCAGCTCGTCGACATCCGAGTCGATATCCGTGATCGACAGATCGACGCTGTAAAGACCATCCGCGATAACCCCGACCCCGCCGACCATTTCACCGTTCTTATACAGCGGCAAACCGCCCGGATCGGCAGCGAGACCCAGGGGAGAGCGCTTCGGCCCGATGGTCACGGCATTGGTGTTGATGTTGAGGTCCGAGCAGGGAAGCTGGCTGAACTGCACGCCGAACAGCGGACCGCTGGGCGCGAACCGTTCCTTCGGATTGAAGTGCTCCTGAACGATCTGGTTCGCGGTACGCGTCGTGAAGGCATTGCCGCCCGACGACAGATAGGCGCCGGTTATGGCCTTGGCGATCGCCGCCACCGGTCCCGGGATCGACAAGCCGTCGAGCCCCAGATTGCTGGGCGTGTTGATATTAGGCTTGCCGGCGGCGCCATTGATCTGCGCCGGGTCCGAGGTAATGACGATACAGCCGACCGCGATTCCGCCAAGCGTCACCTGGCAATTGGTCCCGGTAGACCCGGTGGTCCGGTTCGCGCCCACCATGTTGTAGATGCCGAGGACGTTGCCCACCCGGTCAGTAACGGCAATGGCCGCGGCCGTCCCACGCGCCCGCGCCTCGTTCACAGCCTGACTGATCACCAACTGTACGTCTGAGACGGTCAGGTTGGCGGCCCGGGCAGGCCCCGGAACAAGCGTAACCGACGCGATCACGGCGGCCACAAATCCCGCCAGAAGAGTGCCGCGAGCGCTCATTTGCCGGCTCCCGGCCCGCCGTCCAGCAACTCGAACACCCCGAACTTCAAGGCGGTCTGAGTGCGGTAGGCAAGCGTGATCCTGATCGGAAACAACTCCCCCGACATGTCCTCGTCCTTGAGAATCTTAAAGATCAACTGACCATCGGAAACCGGAAAACGGTTGTCGGTCATGCTGGCGAGCCTCCCGTCCCAAGGCAGCCAGAAACCAAGATGATCGCGACGCAGAGCCTTTCCGCTGGCGGTATGCGCGGTCACGAAGCTTCCCGTCACCGAGTCTCCGGCGACCGTCACATTGCGAGCCACCGACACGCCGGCGGGATCGACGCTGACCGCGGAGAGCCGGGTCCCCGCCTCGGTCAAACGGTCCTGAGCCGCCGCACCGCCGGCGGCAAACACCAGCGCGAGAACAAACGTCGCGGCCGCAACACGTATTCTGGTGCCGATACAGTTCATTTCCTCACCAACTCCTCAGGTTTGACCATGGACGGCTGCGAGGGCGAATGGAATCCGTGGCACATGACACATGTGCTCGGCACCCGCGCCGTGCTTGTCCCACTGCCATGGCAATTCCTGCAGGTCTCTATCTTCGGCAACAGCACATCGGTGCTCACCATCGATTCGTCCGCCGCGTGGCAATCGGTGCATTTCATATCCCGATGCTTGGAATGCGAGAAATGCGACTTCGGCTGCCATCGGTCGGTCAACCGAACCGGCTTGACGGTCCATTTTTCGGGATCATCGCCCTTGACGACCTCGTGGCAGGTTCCGCACTGACTGGCAGAAAAGATATAGGCAGCCGCCTGGAGCGCCCGGTCGCGGGACCATTCCAGCGCTTCCTTGCGCTCCGGCACGGTAAGCGGTGTGCCGGGGCGCCGCCGCACGATCTCCGGCGCTTTCGGATCGGGGACCCCGCCTTCCAGAGCGCTCGCGGCATAGAATTCGCGCAGTTCCCGCAGGACCACCTCTGGCTTGCCGTGGCTGACTTGGCGGTCCGGCGCGGCCGGATCGAAAGTCAGACGGTGACATTCGGCGCACTGGGTTTCCATGTCGACCTTCACCATCAGACCGCCGCCCGGTTCGACCTTGTGACAGCTTACGCATTCCAGTTGCTTGGAACCGCCCTGGGGCGTGCGCATTTTCTTGGCGTCCATATGGGTCTTGTGCGTGAACTTCAGGTTCGAGATTTCCTTGGGCGCGTCATCCAGGCTGACCCGGGTCCAGATGTCCTTGCCCGGATCGGTGGATACCGTCGGCCGGAACTGCGGATGATCGCGTTCGAAATCGGAGGCATTCGCCAAGGTCGTGTTTGGCGACCCTGTGCGCAGATCCATATGACAATCGGAACAGAGCCGCTGGTCCCTGTGGAACATCGGATTAGGGCCCTGATGATCCTTGTGACAGGACGCGCACCGCGCCTGGGTCAGCTTCTCGTCTGGAAAGACGACCGGATCGGCATGATGGCGCACATCGCCATGACACGCCGCGCAGGCCCGGTTCGGCGTCATCTCAAAAGCCTTCTTATGACAGGCGCCGCAGTCATCCGCGAAGAACTTGTGCGCATCCATCATCTCGCCGCTTTTCCAGGAGACGTCGAAGGACAGATCGTTCTTCATCCCCATCGGGCCGTCGACCATCTTGCCGCCGTGCATGAAATAGCCGCCGATGGGCAAGCCGAGGAAGCCGATCGCGATGGCCAGGAAGAATACCCACGCCCAGGTCCGCTTGCTCATGCCCCCGGCGGACAATGTGGTTCGGCTGCGCGCAAGCAGTTCCTTTACGTCATCACCGACAGGCTGAACCAGCTCTACGGTGATCGCCGCATCCTTGCCCTCTGGCGGATCGACCACCACGATTTCGTATGGTCCGACACCGACGACATCGCCGACCGAAATCTCGGCATTGCGAATTACGTTGCCGTTGAGTCTGAGGTCAGCGGTACCGACCGCCTCACAAAACAGCCCGTTCGCGGTGTGATGAAGCGTCGCCAGACGCAATGGCACCCGCGGGTCCGGCAGATAGACCTCGTTTTCGGTTCCACGACCGATCCGCACGACTTCGGCGGAGATCGCTTCCTCTTTGGTTGAAACCCCGCCCTTGGCGCGACGGGTCAGGAATGCGAGTCGCAGCTCCACGTCGGCCTCACCAGTAGAAGAAAACGGAAATCACGTGGCCGACGAGCGCCGCCAGCAACGCAAATGAAAGAGGAACATGGAAATACAACCATATTTCCAACATCGCCTTGAGCTGAACATCACGCCGCATGGTCCTCAGCAGCGTCGATTTCTTGCCCAGTAAGCTGATCAGCTTGCGGATATCACCACCATGCGCCGCCCCGGCCGACGAGGCCAGATCTCTGATCCCAGCGAAGGCCCGATCGGTTCCGCAATTCGGATCGTGCCCGCTCAATTGCCGCAAAATCGAGCCGCCGATGCTGGTTTCATTGCAGGAAACCAGGACCAGTGCGGCAATCTCGTCCGGCATGGCGCTGGCCAATTGCCGGCATTCCCGATCCAGCTCGCCGATTTCCGCGTAGATTTCGTCATTGGTGATTCCGCGCCGGTTTTCCGTCATCAGCCGGGGATAGCGGGCATAGGCGTAAATTCCGAAAAACCCGCTGGCGATCACAACCATCATCAGAGTGTAAGCCAGGGTGTGGAGGTTCCAGCCGAACTGGAAGCCGGTGTGTAGGGTGGCCACGATGATGAGGCTCAACCCGAGATAGACATGGGCGGAGAGCCAACCCTGCAGCTTGTCGGTCGTGCCGTACTTCCGCTTCCGCACGCCGAACCACATCAGCCACAGGATCAGTGTCGCCCCGATCCCACCGAGGCCGTAGCCAAGCCAGGTACCGCCATTCGGCTCGTCCGGAGGCATGTGCCAGGCGTAGAGCGCGATCGACGCCACGCACAGAAATGTCGCGAGCTTCAGATATCGGAACCCGGCATAGACGAGGAAACCCTCATGCATTCACGCTCTCCCCGACTTCGCTGACGCGGTGATCGAGAAGAACTCCTCTGGATTGACCCGGATCGCCGCGCCGGTCGGGCAGGCGCTGACGCAGGACGGGCCACCGGCGATGTCCTTGCACATATCGCACTTGGTCGCGGTCTCCCGCGCGCCCTCCGGTTTGGCCCTGGGCGTCTTGTCCTCACCCGGCCCCGGCCCCATGCCCAACAGCAGCCATTGCAACAGGCCCGGCTTGGGCGGCGGCGGATAGGCCATGTGAATGACGTTATACGGGCAATCCCGAGCGCAGTTGCCGCAGCCGATGCATTTTTCGTCGATGAACACTTCACCATTCGGCGCCCGGTGGATCGCGTCGGCCGGGCAGTCGGACATGCAATGCGGATGCTCGCAATGACGGCATGAGGTCGGAACGTGCAAGGTGCCGAAGGTCGGCCCGGCCTCGCGTTTCAGTCTCGACTTGCCGCCATGGGTTTCGGCGCAGGCCTTTTCACAATTGTCGCAACGCACGCACAGCGCTTCATCGATCAGCAGAACGTCCGTGGCCTCGCCAAGTCCCTGGCTCACCAGAAACTCGATGATGTGGCCTGAATGCGGTCGCTGCTCGGCCTCGACATTCTGTACCAGCCGGTCCCGGAACCGCTCTTCGATCTCACTTTTCAGCGCCGGTTCGCGCGCCAGCAGACGCTTGAACGCACCCGCGTCAACCTTGATGGTTTCGGAGGCGACCGTCGCCTTGACCGACGCCGAGCGCGGCGCTTCGGTGAGCAGCGCCATTTCCCCGACATAGTTGCCGGCCGGAATGTAGGACAGCACCACATCGCGTCCGCCGATGCGGCGCGAAACCATCATCGAGCCCGAGCGGACCAGATAGACGTCGTCCGAGGTTTCACCCTCCTGGATCATCACGTCGCCGGCCGAGAAGCTTTCAATGGTCGCGGTGGTAACCACCTCGTCCAACAGCGCCGGATCGATATTCGGCGCCAGATGGGTCTGGATCTGCCGCGAAATCGCCGCCTCGTCGATCACCCGCTTGGCGGCGTCGATGGAACTGATCAGCTTCAGCATGGCGCGGCGCGGCGTCTCGACCAAGATCGAGTCCGCGTGGGCCAGAATGGTCGCGGTACGCCGACGTCCCGAAATCAAACCCATCTCGCCGAAAAAGGCGCCGGTCCGCAGGGTCACAACCTCGCTCGGATCGTTCGGATTGATCTGAATATCGACCGCGCCATCGACGATCGAATAGACGCTGTTGGTGAAGTCGTTCCGCTCGAAGATGACATCGCCCGGCCGCACCAGATGGATCCGGCTTTCCAGCATGAACTCGCGCAACTGCAAGCGGGACATGTGCGACAGCAACGGCACGTTGGTCTGGATCGCCTCCAGCACCTCATCCACGGACATCCCCTCGATCGACGAGAAGCGATCCTCCAAAAGGGCCTCGTCCGCGGGGCGGACCGGATGGCCGAGAATGGTCTCGACCACCTCGTATCCCTGGTTCATCGCCTGCTTGATGAGAGGATAACCGGCGAGCGCGCCGACGATGTACATCCCTTCCACCGACGACTCATAGGTCGCCGACAGCTCCGGCAAGGCCGAGGGATCGTCGCTGGAGAACTTGATGCCGCAAGCTTCAACGAAGCGGCGTGGCGGATTGGCTCCGAGACGGGCGATAATCCGGTCGCATTTTACCTCCGCCTCTCCTTCCGGGGTCTTGAGCACCAGAAGGCCCGGCTCGACGCGGAGCGGCGATGCGTTGAAGTAGCACTCGATCAGCTCGCTTTCGATGGCCCCGTTAATGGCGTTCAGGTTGCCCTGCTTGGCGCGGGCGAATTCGCCCTTTCGGTTGATGATGATCACTTCGTTCTGCGCCGTCAGGCCCATCGCGTTTTCGATGGCCGCGTCGCCCGCGCCGACCACGACGACGGTCTCGCCGTCATATTCCAATGGGTCGTCGAGCTGATACTGGACCTTATCCCATTCCTGGCCTGGAACGCCCAATTGGCGCAGATTGCCCTGCACACCGATCGACATGATCACGTGCTTGGCCTTGACCGTCTCGCTGCCGTTCACCGTGAGCGTGAAATCGCCCTTGGAGCCTGATATCGCGGTGATTTCGGATTTGTACCGGATGTTGACCGAGTGCTCCTCGAGCCCGCTGTTCCAGGCGTCCAGGATGTCCTCCCGGATTCCCGCCTCGAACCGCATGTCGCTCTGCAGCGGCAGCACGTCCGGGGTCGCCATGACGAACTTTTTCTTCTGGTATTTGTAGATGGTGTCCGAGGCATGGTCCGTGCGCTCGAACAGCACATGATTGACGCCGCGCTGCGCCGCCCGGGCGGCAGCGCTCAAGCCTGCCGGTCCGGACCCGACGATCACAATATCGAATTCAGTCGTCACGACTTACCCAACTCCCTGTCGGCGTGCCGGATTTTTCCGCCGCCACCGATCCTCCCCGCTTCGTGAACGATAAGGCGACAAGCGCATTCTGTCAAAAGAAGCATGCAAAAAAATGCCCGATAAACGCTTGGAATTGTCGTATAATTCATATTTGGTGGAAGGTCCGTGGGGATTTTCGGCCTCCCTGCTCCGGCAGACGCGCCGATATGCCGCAATTTGGCCACGATCGAACAACCTCGGCGGCGGCTCCGGCTTGAAGCTTGTCAGTACGCGTCGAAAGGTGCCAAACTTTTACCGATGATTGGGAACCGGATGGTCATATCGCGACGGAATCGGGCGGCCTTGTGCGGTCTCGGCGCGTTGGCGCTTTGCGGTTTCGTCATTCTCGGCGACTGGTTGTCAGCGGGCAATCGGCTGCCGGAGCCGCGTTTGGCGAGCGACGTCAAAAGTCTGGCGGAGCTTGAAAGCAAAGCTCGCGACGAACCAGGCAACGTGATTAATTTTACGAGGCTTGGTGCGGCGTACAAAGCTTCGGGGCGGCTCGTCGAAGCTGTATCGGCCTACGTTTCCGCGGCGGAATTGTCGCCCCGGGATCCGGAGATTCAGCGGGCGCTGGTGTCCTTGAAGGCGTTGGCGGAGGCGAAGGGCCGGCACTGATCGACGTACGATCGTCACCAAAAGGTGGTACGATCCGAGGGAAACAGTCGCGTGATGGCGCGAAAAAAGGGGGTACCGGGGAGATGATGGGGATTTCCAGGATTGAGATCACGAGCAAGCTGAAACAGCTTTTCCTAACCATATTTCTGATGGTTCCGGTTCTCGGTCTTGCCGGCACGGTCCAGGGACAGACACCGCAATTCGGTAAGGATCTGCACATCGGCGTGACGTCCTGTGCCGGCAGCACGTGTCACGGCGCCACTTCGCCGTGGGAAAAATCGACGGTCCTGCAAAACGAGTACATCACCTGGTCCCAGAAGGACCGGCACTCCAAAGCCTATGTGGTGCTGCAGAACGACGCCTCCAAACGGATCGCGGCGAATCTCGGCCTGCCGAACGCCCATGAGGCGGACCTGTGCCTCGACTGCCACGCGGACAATGCGCCGAAGGAGAAACGCGGCCGGTTCTTTCAGATTTCCGACGGTGTGGCGTGTGAATCCTGCCACGGCGGCGCGGAGCGCTGGCTCGGCATCCACATCTCCGGCGCCGCGAATCACCAGGACAACCTGAACGCCGGAATGTTTCCGACCGAGGATCCGGTCAAGCGCGCGGAGCTGTGCCTGTCCTGCCATTTCGGCGACGACAAGAAGTTCGTGACGCACCGGATCATGGGCGCCGGTCATCCGAGGATGAGCTTCGAGCTCGATACCTTTACCGCCATTCAGCCGGCGCATTTCGTGGTCGATGATGACTATCGCAAGCGCAAGGCCGTCGCCAACGGCATCCGCACCTGGGCGATCGGTCAGGCGATTGCCCTGAAGCGCCGGGTCGACGCGGCCGCGGACCCGAAACGCGGCTGGGATGGCCTGTTCCCGGAACTGGTGCTGTTCGACTGTCAGGCCTGCCACCACCCGCTGACGGCGCCGACATGGCAGGCGCGCCCGAGCACCGGTTTGCCGTCCGGTGTTGTCCGGTTCGATGATTCCAATGCGTTGATGCTGGGCATTCTGGCCAACCATGTGGACAGCGAACTCGGAGCGACGCTGAAAAAGCAGATGAAGGATCTGCACGGCTCCACCCTGAACGGGCTCGAGGCCTACAAGACGGCGGCCAACGCGCTGAAGGGAACCGCGGATGCGCTGGTCGAAAAGTTCAGCAAACATGCTTTCGGCAAGAACGACATCGCCGCATTGATGAAGGGCGTCCTGGCCGAGGCGGCGGCGGCGGAATTCTCCGACTATGCCGGGGCCGAGCAGGCGACGATGGCGCTTAGCGCGATTTCGTCGGCGGCCCGCTCCGCGGGCATGGCGGATCTCGCCAAGCGCATCGATGAGCCGCTCGGCAAGGCCTACACCGCGCTTGCGAAGTATGACGGCTGGGATCACGCCGGCTTCCAGGCCGCGATCGCCGAGATCGGTTCGGCGCAATAGCCGCGCCGGAAACCTCAAGCGACACGCCCCCGGATCGCTCGAACGATCCGGGGGCGTTGTCTATTTGGACGATAGAGTCAGTGAAAACGGACCGGATCCGGCGCAGCAATGGGTGACCTCTAGCGTGTATTCACCCGCTTCCAGCGTCGCCGCCAGATTGAAGTTATAGCCGCTGCCGCCATCGTCATCGCGGGCCAGAACCGTTCCGTCCGCCCCCCTCAGCACACCGACCAGATCGCTGGGCCCGGTTGACCTGATCACATAGCCGCCTGTCGCCGGAACCGATATCGCGTAGCGCCGGGTCTCGCCGCCGCTCGCGATGGCATCGGGCACGGGGGCCGGGTTCGCCGGGTCGAGCCGGGTGGTCCGATTCGAGGAAGGGTCTGGTGGCGGCGCGGCGGCCGCCGTGGTTCCAGCGGTATTGCCCGCGGCGACTTCCAGGGTCCTACTCGGGCTGAACCGATGGCCGTCCCGAAAAGCAAGCACGGCTTGCGGGCCGTCCACTTCTCCCAGCCGGCTGCGGACCTTTGCCTCAATGCCGCCGCCCTCGGCGGGTACCGCCGTGACATCGAGCCCGGTCGTTCCGACCGCATGCCAGGCTTCCTCAATCCGAACAACTGTCGCGCCACCGCCGGCAACCAGCAAAACCTTGTCCGCGTCGCCGAGCACCGCCGTCACGCGTCCCGCGATCGCCGCGAGCGCCCGGTTCCCGTCGCCGAGAACCGTGTTGCGGATGCTTTCCGGCAGGACCCGGCTCGACCGGACGAGCAACTGCAAAAACGCCGCCTGGCCGGTTTCCACCGCCGCGTGCCACTCGCCCGTTCCGCCCTCGGTCCCGAGGAAAACCCGCCCGGCCTCGCGCCGGAACAGATAACGCTTGTTCCCCGCCTCACCGCCGATCTGACGAAAGAGATCGTAGACCCGGAGCGCCGCCTCGACCCAAGCCCGGTCGCCGGCGCCGTAGGGTGCGCCGTCGACGCCGCCGGCGAGATCCTGCGCCGGATCATAGAACATCAACGTGCCGAAGCCTTGTGCCTCCTCTTCGGAGGCGACGCGCGCCGCCGACAGCGCCGACGCCGTCAACGCCTCGACATCCACCGAGCCCGCCGCCGCGCTCCCAAGCGGGACGGCCAACTGACCGCCCAGAATGACCGCGCTCCCCAGCACATGGATCAGAACGCGCCCAAGCTTCGGGAAATGCTCGCGGAAAGGCTCTGCCATTGCCTTATCGTCACACGCGATGCGGCTCGAGGATCTGACGGATCGCAAGGCCGTCCGCCAGAAGATCAAAACCCTCGTTGACCTCATCGAAGCTGATGCTGCGGTTGATCAACTGGTCCACCGGCAGCCGGCCTTGGCGATAAAGCTCGATATAGCGCGGAATGTCCCGCACCGGCACGCAGCTTCCCATGTAGCTGCCGCGAATCGCCTTTTCCGAATTCACGATATCGCTGGGATTGAACGAGAACAGCTTCATGTTCGGTCCGGTGTTCGGCACCAGGCCGACCACGATCACCTCGCCGCCGGCCCGCAGCGACTTGTAGCAGGTCTCGGTCGCCGCGATGGTGCCGGAGAATTCGAACGCGTAGTCGACACCGCCGTTGCTGATGTCGAGGATCTGCTGAACATGGTCGGCATCGCGGGCGTTTACCGTGTGCGTCGCACCGAGCTGCCGCGCGAGGCCGAGCCGGTCGTCGCTGATATCGACCGCGATGATTTTTTCGGCGCCGGCAACCTTCGCCCCCATCAACCCGTTCAGACCGACCCCGCCGAGGCCGACACAGGCCACGGTATCTCCAGCTCGGATGCGCGCCGTGTTCAACACCGCCCCGACACCCGTCATCACCGCGCAGCCGAAGATCGCCGCATCGGCAAGCGGCAGGTCCTTGTCGACCTTGACCGCGGTTCCCCGGTCGATCACGGCGTATTCGGCGAAACAGGAAACGCCGGACTGGTGAGCGATCTCGACGCCCTTGGAATCCTGGAGGCGGCTGCCGCCGGCCATCAGGTGGCCTTTTCCGCGGGCCGCGCCATGGGTCGTGCACAATTGCGGCCGGCCGCCGAGGCAGTTGGAACAGAGCCCGCAAGAGGCCGAGAACTGAAAGACGATCGGATCGCCGACCTTGATGTCGCGGACCCCTCGGCCAACCTCGACGACCTCGCCGGAGCCCTCATGCCCGAGCACCAGCGGAATCGGCCGCGCCCGGTTGCCGTTGATCACCGAAAGGTCGGAATGGCAGAGCCCGCCGCCGGCGATCTTGATCAGCAATTCGCCGTCTTTGGGCGCGTCGAGTTCCACTTCCTCGATGCGCACGGGCTTGGATGTCGCATAGGGGCGCTTGGCCCCGGTTTCACGCAGGACGGCGGCTTTCATCTTCATCGGGCTTCTCCGTTCCGGCGGAGCCGGCAGTGACTGGTTGATCGGTTGACCAGATATGGGATGATCAAAGGGCCTCTCGTCAAGCCACCAGCGAGTCCGCTTGCGAGGGAAATCCGCCAAGCGCATCCTTTGGCCAAGACATCACGAGGGCGATCTTCATGAAGAACTGGAACCCATCGGAGCTTCCGAAGCCGACCGGCGACCGGGACCGGGTCCGCGCCGATATCGACCGCTGGGGCTATGGCCTGCTGGAGGGCGCGCTTGAAGACCCCCTGCTGTCGCGCGCCCGCGACCGCATCGCCGAACAGGCGGAGGCGGAACTGCAATTGGGGCAGGCCTTCGAGGACGGCGGCCCGACCCAACAATGGGGACAGTTTCGCGACGAGACCGGCAAGATCCGCGCCGAGGCCTTCACCGCCGCAAACGGGGGCGTCAATCAGCGGGTGTGGCTGCTGCCGAACAAGGGCCGGGTGTTTCTCGACATCCTCGAACTCGACCACATCCACGAGATGGTGGGCCATGTTCTCGGCGAGGAGTTTCAGCTTTCTTCCTACACTTCGAACATCGCCAAGCCGGGCGGCCTGAAAATGAATCTGCACACCGATCAATGGTGGGCGCCCGAGCCGGTACCGGCCGGGAAACGCTATCTGCCGGTCGGCTCGATGACCCGGACCCGGTTCAACGATGACGCGGAACTCGAAGAAGCGCCGGCGCGCCTCGCGCCCGCCGCGGTATCCAACGTCATCTTCATGATGAACGAGTTCACCGACGCCAACGGCGGCACCCGCGTGGTTCCGGGAAGCCACCTCGCGGGCCGGCATCCGGACCCGGAGCGCGACGCCGGCAGCGAGACCGTCGCCGCCGAAGGGCCGGCCGGTACCGCGATCATCACGGACGGGCGGATCTGGCACGGCACCGGCGAGAACCGCACCAACGATCATCGCGTGGCCATGCTGCTGACCTTCTGCGGCCCGCAATACCGGCCCCAGGTCAATTACACCATCGCCATGGACCGCGAGATCCTGGCCGCCGCCTCGGACCGGCTGAAGACCATGTTCGGCCTCAAGGTCTGGTGGGGCTATGGCCGGACCGGCAATCCGACGGTCGACTTTATCGATCCGACCAAAACCGCGCTGGGCGAATTGCGCCCCCACTGACAGACCGCGACATCACGCGACAGGGAGAAAGACCATGAGCAAGGCGCTCGAGGGTATCCGCGTCATCGACATGACCCATAACCAGGCCGGTCCGGCCTGCACCCAGATGCTGGCCTGGCTGGGCGCGGATGTGATCAAGCTGGAAGAGCCCGGCAAGGGCGACGTTGCGCGCACCAATATGAAGGACAAGCCCGACAGCGACAGCCTGTTCTTCCTGATCCTGAACGCCAACAAGCAGAGCCTGACCCTCAACCTGAAGACCGACGAGGGCAAGGAGCTGTTCAAGAAGGTCATCGCCTCCGCGGATGTGCTGGTGGAGAATTTCGGCCCTGGGGCGCTGGACCGCCTCGGCCTCGGCTACGACGTGCTCTCCAAGGTCAACGAGCGGCTGATCTACGCCACCATCAAGGGCTTCGGCACCTATGGTCCCTATAGCGGCTTCAAGAGTTTCGAGCCGGTCGCCCAGGCCATGGGCGGTGCCATGTGCACGACCGGCTTCCCGGAGAACCCGCCGACCCTGGTGTGGCCGGCGATCGGCGATTCCGGCACCGGCATGCATATGGCGATCGGCATTCTCGCGGCCCTACAGCAGCGGCATAAGACCGGCAAGGGCCAGGAGGTCGAGGTGTCGATGCAGGACAGCGTGGTCAACATCATGCGCATCAGCCTGCGCGACCACCAGCGGCTCGGCGGGGTGCAGCCGCGCACCGGCAACCAGCTCGGACGGAACGTTCCGGGCTCGACCTATCCCTGCAAGCCGGGCGGCCCGAACGACTATATCTTTGTTCTGGCGCAGCAGCAGATGTGGAAGGCCTTCTGCACCGCGATCGAGCGTCCGGACATCATCGACGATCCGCGCTACAGCAATTTCGACGCGCGCTGGGAGAATCGCAAAAGCCTCACCGAGATCATCGAGGCCTGGACGATGACCAAGACCAAATACGAGGCGATGAAAATTCTCGGTGATGCCGGCGTGCCCTGCGGCGCCACCCAGGATACCGGCGAAATCCTCCAGGATCCTCACCTGATCGAGCGCGAGATGGTGATGGATCTCGACTATCCGCCGCGCGGCACCTACAGGATGGTCGGCTGCCCGATCAAGATGTCGGCCTCACCGGCCGAGATCAAGCGCCCGCCGATGCTGGGCGAGCATACCGACAGCCTGCTCGGCGACATCTGCGGCACCGATCCCCAGGAACTCGCAAGATTGCATGAACAGGGCGTGATCTGAACCGCCGCGAAGGCACCGTGGTGCCGGGAACCGCTACGGCACGTCCACCAGCACCACCTCGCTCGCGGTCTCGGCGCGGATGAGCAACGTGTCTTGCTCCCGGATCGAGGCGCCGTCACGCTCGCCGAGGACGACGCCATTGAGCGTCACCCGGCCTTCCGAGACGACAAGATAGCCGCGCCGCCCCGCGCCCAAATCGTGTGTCACCTCGGCGCCGGCCGCAATCCGGGCTCCGAGAACCGCGGCATCCTGATGGATCGCGAGCGCACCGGTACCGGAATGCGCCGCGCGTCCCGATGCCAGAACCGCAAACCTGTCCGCTTCCTGTTTCGGGAACACCTTCGTCGCCCAGCCCGGCTGGTGACCCGCCCGGTCGGGCTCGATCCAGATCTGGAAAATACGGGTGATGCCGGGCTCGCGGTTGTATTCGGCATGGACGATCCCGGTACCGGCATGCATGACCTGCACATCGCCGGCGACGGTCCGGCCCTGGTTGCCCAGGCGGTCGATATGGGTGATCGCGCCCTCGCGGACATAGGTGATGATCTCCATGTCCCGGTGCGGATGCGGATCGAACCCGGTGCCGGGTTGGATCGTATCGTCGTTCCAGACCCGGAGAACCCCGCACCCCATGCGCCGGGGATCATGGTAATGCCCGAAGCTGAAATGATGGCGCGCCGAAAGCCAGTCGATGTCGAGGCCGCCGAGGCTGTCGAACGGGATCGCGGTGATCATGGGTTGCTCCTGTTCCGGGTGCGGGCGGCATCAAACTTCACGAATCCGGCGCCGCGGCCGATTAAAGATTGGCGGGCCCTTATCGGTTACAATAACATCCCGCGGCAACACATCGTTTCCAAAAGGAAACAGATATGAAGATCGGGAATATCACCGGGCTAGCGGTTTTCGCAAAGGTCGTCGAATTCGAAAGCTTCTCGAAGGCGGCGGACGATCTGGGGCTTTCGAAATCCGCGATTTCCAAGCAAATTTCCGCGCTTGAGGACCGCCTGGGCGCTAGGCTTTTGAACCGGACCACGCGCCAGCTCAGCGTCACCAATGCCGGCGCGAAGCTCTATGACCGTTGCCGGTCGATCGTCGCGGAAATCGAAGCCGCGGAACTGGAGGCCGGCCAATTGCACTCCCGGCCGACCGGTCTGCTGAAGGTCACGGCCGGCATGTCGCTCGGGCAATTGCATCTGGCGCCGGCGCTGTCGGCGTTTCTTGAAACCTACCCCGAAATGTCATTGGAACTGGCCCTGAACGACCGCATCGTCGACCTGATCGAGGAAGGCTACGACGTCGCGCTGCGCATCGCGAATCTTGAAGCCTCGAGCCTGATACAGCGCCGGCTCTGCGACATCCGGATCGTGACGGTCGCGGCGCCGAGCTATCTTGAGCGTCACGGCGAGCCGCGCCATCCCTCGGAACTCGCGGACCATGCCTGTGTGACCTACAGCTATGTCTGGGCCGGGAGCGCATGGCGCTTTACGACGCCCGACCGCTCGAACCGGGTGCGCATCAACCCCCGCGCGCAGGTGAACAACGGCGACGCGATGCTTCCTCTGGTCGAGGCCGGGATCGGCATTACCCAGCTCCCGACTTTTCTTCTTCACGAAGGCCTGCGGAACGGCACCCTAAAAACCATTCTCGACGACTTCGAGCCGACGCCGCTGGGCCTCTACGCGGTTTATCCCCAGAGCCGCAGCCTGTCCGTCAAGGTCAGGGTGTTCATCGACTTCGTCGCCAAGCATTTCGCGGGGACGCCGTATTGGGATTTGCCCCTCGACGCCTCCTGATGCGGCCTCAGGCGCCTTCCCGCCGCCAGGCGATGGTCGCCAGGCCGAGGATGAGGATCAGAACCAAGAGATCCGGCATCAGCGGAACGAGACTGACGCCGGTAACCACATAGTCGCCGTTCTCGCGCAGACCGATCCAGTCCCGTCCGGACGCCGCCCGGCCCGGACGGATCCGGCGCACGCTCGGAAAACCATCCTCGACCGCCCAATGCAATCCGCCGCCGGTCGCGGCCACGGCGGGCGCCAGCTTGGCCTCGGTCGTTCTGAGATCAGCAAATTCGAGCGGGTTGAGCGCACCGACCGCCGCCAGCCGCACCAGGTTTCCGTCGCTGAAACTGTGCAGGCCGACCTGGTCGGTCTCGAAGACGGCGGAGCCGAGGCCGGGGGCGGTAACGGTAAGCGGTAGGGTTTGCGTCGTCCCGTCGGGCCGGGTCATGGTGACCGGCGCCAGATCGGTTTCCAGGGAGCGGCGCTTCACCTCGATCCGGGTGCCCTGGACCACCGCGCTCAGATCGTTTTCCTCGAGCTCCGGTTCCTTCATCAGCCAATGAGCGGTCCGGCGCAGCATTTCGGCCTGGGGGCCGCCGCCCTCGAAACCGCGGCTCCAAAGCCAGATATGATCCGACAGCAGATGGGCGACCCGCCCCTCGCCGGCCCGGTCGAGCAGCAGGAGCGGCTTCTCCTCCACCCCGTCGATCAGCACCACGCCGCGGTCCGGCGTCGCGTCGATCTGCCGGAACCATCGCCCCCATTTCGCGGTCTCGACCCGCGCGCCGTTCTCGTCCAACCGGCCGCCGAGCGCGAGACCCGATGTAACGGGATGGCGATAGCCGGTATCCGTGATCCGGGGTCTGAAGCCGCGCTCGATGACCTGGCCGGTGGGCATGGCCGGAAGAATGTCGCGCAGCGGTGAATTCGCGAGGCTGAGCCGCGAGGCGAATGCCGGACCCGATGCCTCCAGCAACGCGCCGCCCTTGCGGACATACTCGACAATATTGGTCAAATAGGCGCGCGGCAGCACACCCCGGCGCTGATACTGGTCGAAGACGATCAGATCGAACTCGTCGAGTTTCAGCTCGAACAGCTCGCGCACCGGAAACGCGATCAGCGACAACTCGCGGATCGGCGTGCCGTCCTGTTTTTCCGGTGGACGCAGGATCGTGAAATGCACCAGGTCGACCGACGGATCGGCCTTCAGCAGGTTGCGCCACGTCCTCTCGCCGGCGTGCGGCGCGCCGGAAACCAGGAGCACCCGGAGCCTGTCACGCACGCCGTTGATCGCCAGGACCATCCGGTTATTGATCGCGCCCAGCTCCCCGTCACGGGTCTCGGCGATCAGTTCGACGATGGTCTCGCTGCCGTGCTTGATCGGTACCTTGAACTCGTGCGATCGGTTGGCCGGAACCAGCAGGCTCGTCGTCTCCTTGCCGTCCAGGCGAAGGGTAACCGGGATGGAAGTTCCTTCCTGAACCTCCCCGTCCTCCACCCGGATACTCATCGTGACGTCGCGGCCGACCATGCCGAAGGACGGCGCCCGCTCGACCCGCAGCAGCCGGTCGCTTTCGCCCCGCCTGCCGGTCAGCAGGACATGGAACGGCGCCGGCAGATCGCCGCGCCGGACGGCATCCTCGGCATCATGAACCTGACCGTCGGTCACGGCGATCACCCCGGCGAGCCGGCGTTTGGGGATATCGGAAACAGCCTGTCCCACCGCCTCGAAAAGCCGTGTGCCGTCCTTGCCGCGAGCGGCCCCCTGTCCGCCCGGCTTGCCGGAGACCCGAACCGTGCAAATCTCGAGATCCGGCATCGGCGCGAGGACAGCCTCCAGTTTCGCCAGCGCGTCGCGCGTCGCCTCGGCCCGCGCACCGATCGACTGGCTCGGGCTTTCATCGACAACGATCACCGCGACATCCGCCGTGGGCCTGCGCTGTTCGTTCACCAGGGTCGGATTGGCCAACGCGGCGAGCAATGCCGCCAGAGCCCCGAGCCGCCATGTCATGCCGTTCGCCCGCCGCCAGACACCGAACAGCACCAACGCGCCGCCCACGGCCGCGGCCGACCCGAGCAGGACCCAGGGAATCAACGGGTCGAAAGCGATGGTCATCGCCCCGGAGATCATTGGCCCAGCCTTTCAAGGATCGACGGCACGTGCACCTGATCGGCCTTATAATTGCCGGTCAGCGCATACATCACCAGATTCACACCGAAGCGGAACGCCATCTCGCGCTGGATCTCGCCGCCGGGCACGACCGGCAGCGCGAAACGCCCGGTTTGATCCCGGGCCCAGGCGCCGCTCCAGTCATGACTGCCGATAATGACCGGCGTGACCTCGTTCGCGGTTCCGTCCCGCTGATCCTGTATCCAGACCTGTCCGCCCGTGAAACGTCCCGGAAAATCGTTCAGCAGATAGAACGCCTTGGTGAGCACGTGATCCTGCGGCACCGGTGTCAGCGGCGGGATGTCCAGGTCCCGGCTCAAGGCGCGCAGCCGGCGCATTCCCGCGCCGCCGCTGGAAGAACCGCCCTCGAACTGGTCCCGGGTGTCGAACAGAATGGTGCCGCCATTGCGCATGAAGGCGTTCACCCGTTTCACCGCTTCGCCGGACAGCGGCGGCTGGTCGGGCGTGATCGGCCAATAGAGGAGAGCGAAAAAGGCGAGCTCGTCGATTTCAAGATCAATGCCCACCGGCGAATTCGGCTCGATGGCGGTGCGCCGGATCAGCACATCGGACAGACTCGAAAGACCGGATCCGCTGACGACATCGACGCCTTCATTCCCAGTGATCACGTAGGCTAGGCGGGTTTGCAGGCTCGCCTTCATCGCGAAATCGTCATGCTCCCGGTCCTCCGCCTGAGCCCGCGCAGGCGACGGCACCAAGGTCAGGCCGGCAAGCACCACCGCGAGGATCATCACACTCCCGAGAGAGCGGGACGCCGACCCGCCGGCGGTGAGCGCGCGGGCCGTCAAGTGCCCGCGCATGATGAGCGTGACCAGCAGATCGATCAGGAACAGCGCCAGCGCCGCCGACAGCAAGGCAGGGCGGAAATCGAGTTCCTCGCCGGATGCGTAGCCGCGCTGGGCGACGCCGCTTGGCGGGACCGGTTGCGGGAGAAGCTTGGCGGGATCGATCGCGAGATTGAGCGCGCGTCGTCCGGCCTGGGTTCCGTAGTAACCCGGCGGCTGTTTCGGGCCGACCTCGGGCGATGCCCCGTCTTCTCCTATGGACAGGCCGCGCGCCGTCGCCGGCGGCACCCCGAGCCGGCCGAAACCGTCCAATGTCTCGAGAGGCGGCAAGGTCTCGCCGGCACGGGCGCCCGCGTGCCCGGCGCCAAGCCCGACCACCCGGCTCAGCATGTCGACGAACAGCCCCGATAGCGACAGATCGCTCCATTCCGGGTTCGCGGTCGTGTGAAACAGAACCAGCCAACCCTCGCCTTGCCGGCGCGCGGTCACGATCGGCGTCCCGTCGGCCAGCCGCGCCCAGGTCCGCTCGTCCAGGTCGATGGCCGGCTCCGCGAGCACCTGACGCCGCACGACGACATCGCCATAGCCGGCGATTTCGGCGAACGGGCCTTCGGGACTGAATCCCGTGATCGACAGCGGCCTCGCCCAGGACAGCGCGCCGCCGAGCGCACGGTCACCGCCGCGCAGGCGCGTCGGAACCAGATCCTCAAGCCCAAGCCCCTTGGTATCGAGGCTTGCCGCCGCCAATCTCGGACCGGCGAATCTGATTAGCACTCCGCCAGCCTCGATCCAGGTCTTGAGCTGCCGGCGGTCGCCCTCGGGCACGATACCGACATCCGCGAGGATCAGCGCCGAGGCCCCGCCGCGCAGCAGCGAGGAGAGGGTTCCGCGGGTGACCTCACTGAACGGCGACAGCGCCCGCTCAAGATAGTGGAGCTCGTCGAGCAGCGGCTGCTTGCCGTCGAAGGCGGTATCGGAAACCAGCCCGACGGGCCGCCGTTTGAAGGCATCGTCAAGCAGCGCCACCGCCGCCGCCGTCGTCTCGCCCTCGATTTCTAGGCGCGCGATATCGTTCCGAAGCTCCACCGGGAGCGAGATTTCGATCTTGGTCCGCGGTTCGCCCGCCGCGAACTCGCCCGCGGCATTGGCGATCACGCGCCCATCTCCGGCAACCACCCGAACCGTGATCGGCTCAACGATACCCGCCGCAGGGCGGGCCGCTTCCACCTCGACCGTCCGTCCGGCGCTGGTCGGCGGCACCAGAACGCTTACGCCCTTCGCATCGTCGGCCACCACCGTGAGGCCGCCGAGCCGGCGCAATTGCGTAGTCAGACGAGCCTCGCCCGGATCAAGGACACCATTGCTCAGCCAGACCACATCGGCAGGGGACGGTGGCGGCGCTGTCTCGAGCGCCGTGCTCAGGGTCTCCAGGGTTACCGGCCGTGGCTGAGGTTGCATCGCCTTGATGACGGATCTTGCCTCGGCGGGCGTGAGCGGCCGGTCGAGGGGCCGTTCATCGTCCGGCGTCCAGGTCCCGCGCAGCAGGAAAATCGGACGCCCGTCCCGCTCCGCGCGGTCGACCAGACCTTCCATGACCGTGATTCTGTCATTCCAGCGCCGCGCGGCGGCCCAGTCATCATCCACGACGATCACCAGCGCGCCGCCGACACCGGAAAACGCCTCGTCCGCATTGCGGATCGGATGGGCGACGGCAAGGATCACCAGGGCCGCCAACAACAGCCGCAGCAAAATCAGCCACCAGGGCGCGGTGTCCGGTGTCTCCTCCTCGGAGCGTAGCCGGTAGAGCAGTCTGATCGCCGGAAACCGTTCCATGCGGGGGGCCGGTGGCGTCACCCGAAGCAACAGCCAGAGCAACGGCAGCCCGGCGAGAGCCGCGAGCATCCACGGATTGGCGAAAGCGAGAGAGCCGAGCGCGAGCATCACCGCCTACTCCCAAACCACGGTTCTGGACAGCGCGCCATACAGCGCCAACAAGGCCGCATCGGCGGGCTGATCCGTGTCGTGGGTGGTGAAACTCCAGCCGAAGGTGGCGGTCAGATCCTTCAATTCCTCGCGGTGCAAGGCCAGCTTCTCGCGGTATTCGCCGCGCACCCGGTCCGCGCGCCGCAGCAGATGCGGATCCTCGTCCTCGGTCCCTTCGAAACGGATCCTGCCGGCGAAGGGAAAGCCCTCCTCCGCCGGATCCAGGATCTGCAGGCAGTGCCCGACACAGCCGCGCCCCGCCAGAGCCGCGATCGAGGCGCGGTACACCGAAACCGGTTCCAGAAAGTCGGCGATCAGGACGACGCCCGCGTGGCGCGGTAACGGTTCGGCCGGCGGGGCGCTGGTTCCACCGTCGGAGACCGCTATAGATTCTATGAAAATATTGAGACCGACGCGTCCGCCCCGGGCCGCCATGCCCTCGCCGAGCAGACCGACATTCTCGCCGCCGTTGATCAGCAGGATCGCCAGCGCCGCTGCCAGAACATCTGCGCGGTCGGCCTTTTCCGGCAGATCCCGGCGCGAGCGATAGCGCATCGAGGGCGAGGAGTCGCGCCAGATCCAGACGCTCTGGGCCGCCTCCCATTCGTTCTCGCGCACGAAGACATCGCGGCCCCGCGCCGAGCGCCGCCAGTCGATGTGACGCGCCTCGTCGAATTGCTGATAGCGGCGGAATTGCCAGAAGCTTTCGCCCTGCCCGGCGCGGCGGCGGCCGTGCAGTCCTTGCGCCACGGTCGCGGCGATCCGTTCGGCTTGCACCTGGAGAGGTGGGAGCCGGCCGGCGAGCGCTTCTGCCTGATGTCTGATCAAAATGCGCTCTGCATCAAAGGTGCCGCTCGCACAACCGGTCGATCACGCAGTCCAGGGTGACGCCTTCGGCCCGCGCCGCGAAATTGAGCGCCATCCGATGCCGCAGCACTGGATGCGCCAGGGCAAGAACGTCGTCCACCGAGGGTGAAATCCGGCCCTGGATGACCGCGCGCGCGCGCACTGCGAGCATAAGCGCCTGACTGGCCCGGGGTCCTGGCCCCCAGGCGACGTGACGCTGCACCTCGTCGATATCGCTGGTCTGATGGCGTCCCGCGCGGACGATCGCGAGAATCGCCTCGACGACGCTTTCGCCCACCGGCAGACGGCGCAGCAAAGCCTGCGCGGCGATCAGTTCCCCGCCGGTCATGACCGCGCCCGCCTTCTCCTCGTTCGCGCCGGTGGTCGCCAACAGCATCCGGCGCTCCGATTCCGCGTCGGGATAGCCGACATCGATCTGCAACAGAAACCGGTCAAGCTGGGCTTCCGGCAGCGGATAGGTGCCTTCCTGTTCCAACGGGTTCTGAGTCGCGAGAACGTGGAAGGGCTGTGGCAATTCATGGGTCTGGCCGGCGACGGTCACGATCTGCTCCTGCATGGCCTGCAGCAGTGCCGACTGGGTCCGCGGGCTGGCGCGGTTGATCTCGTCCGCCATCAGCACCTGACAGAAGACCGGGCCCGGCAGGAAGCGGAAGCTCCGCTTGCCGGCGGCATCCTCTTCCAGGACCTCGGAGCCGATGATGTCCGCCGGCATCAGATCCGGAGTACATTGGATGCGTTTGTCGGCGAGACCGAACACCGTGCCCAGCGTCTCCACCAGCTTGGTCTTGGCAAGGCCCGGAACGCCGATCAGAAGACCGTGCCCCCCGGCGAGGATGGTGATCAGGGCCTGATCGACCACGTGCTGCTGGCCGAAGATGACACGCTCGACCTGCTGACGCACCTTGCCCATGCGATCGCCGAGGGCGTCGATTTCCGCCAATTGGCGATCTAGGGAGGCGCTATCGAGGGTGGAGGAGTCGGACATGGGTGTATACTCTCTCGCGCTGGTGGTTGGGATCAGGCATAGGGTGCCAATGGGTACCAGATAGCTGAACCTATCCACTGGGTTTCAGACGGCGTTGAGCGAAGTGGAACCAGAATAGGATATCGGTCCGCCATGGGCGACAAGCAATCTCAATCTTCATCTTCCGGTCTAGAGCGTATAGCAGACGCGGTTTCGGGCAAGTCTCAGTTGCGTGAGGCAAACCCGAATCGGCATTTTCAAATGCGGATCGCGCGCGACGGCACCTGGTTCTATCAGGGCACCCCGATCAATCGGATGCCGCTGGTCAAACTGTTCTCCACCGTGCTGCGCCGCGAGGATGACGGACGCTATTGGCTGGTCACGCCGGTCGAGCGCGGGCTGATCGATGTGGACGACGCACCCTTCATGGCCGTCGAGGTGACGCATCTCCCGGGCGGCGTCGGCGACGGGTCAGGAGATGTCCTGCGGTTCAGGACAAATCTGGATGCCGAGGTGGAGTGCGGCCCCGACCACCCACTCAGGATCGTCATCGACCCTGACACGGAAGAGCCGAGCCCCTATATCCTGGTTCGCGACCGACTGGAGGCGCGGCTGACCAGATCGGTCTTTTACGAATTGGCCGATCTCGCAAAAGAGCGTGAGATTGGCGCGGAGAGGGTGTACGGCGTATGGAGCAAGGGCGAATTCTTTCCACTGGGCCCGGTCGAACCCGAATGCTGACTCTCGAGGACTTCAGTAACGCCTTCAACCGCGCGGTCGCGGCGGCGGGCGACGGTCCGCCGAAACGGCGTTCCTCCAGCGTGACGCCGCTTGGCGACCACAGCCTCAATCCGGGAATGGCGATCCCGGAGAAAAACCGTCCCGCCGCGGTTCTGGTGCCGGTTATCGGCCGCGAGGGAGAGCCGACGATCCTGCTCACCGAGCGTTCCGCGGACTTGCCGCATCATGCGGGCCAGGTCAGTTTTCCCGGCGGCCGCGTCGAGGACAGCGATGCCGACCACATCGACACGGCGCTACGCGAGACCGAGGAGGAAATCGGGCTGCACCGCCGGCATGTGGAAGTCATCGGACGCCTCGACACCTATTTCACCCGCACCGGCTTCGAGGTCACGCCCATCGTCGGACTGGTGCGTCCGCCCTTCGAATTGACGCCCGATCCGGTAGAGGTGGCCTCGGTGTTCGAGGTGCCTTTGTCCTTTGTGCTGGACCGCTCGAATCACGAACGCCATAGCCGGGAATGGCAGAACATGATCCGGCATTTCTACGTTTTCCCGCATCCCGACAAGTACATCTGGGGAGCGACCGCCGGGATGCTGGTCAACCTCGCCGAGCTTCTGCTCGCCGTGACGGGCGAAGGAGCCGATGCCAGCGGCTGAAACGATCCGGCCCGATTGGCTGACCGAGACACCGGTCCGCCGTCTGATGGAGGCCTTGAAGGCGCAATCCGGCGGAGCGAAGTTCGTCGGCGGGTGCGTGCGCAACGCGGTCTTGGTCGTGCCGACCACGGACCTGGACATCGCGACGATATATCCGCCAGAGGAATCCATGCGACTTCTGGAAGCCGCCGGCTTTGCGGTCAAACCGACCGGGCTCGCCCACGGCACGGTCACCGCCATTCACCAGGGCCGCCATTTCGAGGTAACGACCCTCAGGCGGGATGTCGAGACCGACGGACGGCATGCGGTCGTCGCCTATACCGACGATTGGGCGGAGGACGCGGCGCGGCGCGACTTCACCATGAACGCGCTTTACATGGACTTGGATGGGGCGGTTTCCGATCCCATGGACGGATTGCGGGATGCCCGGGCGGGCCGCGTCCGTTTTGTCGGCGATCCGCGCGAGCGCATCGCCGAAGACGCGTTGCGCATCCTGCGCTTCTTCCGGTTTTATGCGCAATATGGCAGGCAGGCGCTTGATCCGACGGGGCTGGACGCCTGCCGGGCCGGTGCGAGCCTCCAGGCAAGGCTGTCCGGAGAGCGGGTGCGAAGCGAACTCTTGAAGCTTCTCGCCGCGCCGGGAGCAGGCCCGGCGGCGCGGGCGATGACGGATGCGGGGATCCTGTCGCCCTTGTTCTCCGAAACACCCGACATCGCCGCGCTGGAGCGGCTTATCGCCCTGGAGGACGAAGGACCCGCCAGCCGCGCCGATCCGCTGCGCCGTCTTGCCGTCTTTCTGCGCCCGAGGGCCGACGGCGCGCTCGAGCGGCTCCGATTCTCCAACGCGGACCGGGACCGGCTCACCGCGATGATGGAAAACCGCCTTCAGGTCTCGGCGCCGCCGCATGCTCTGCGGGCATGGCTTTACCGTCTCGGACCGGAGCGTTTCACCGATGCGGTTCTGGTGACGGGGGCCATTGAGGAACTGGCGGCAACAGAGGTGTCCGGCGCTCTCGATGTTGTCGGAACCTGGTCCGCGCCGCGGTTTCCGATGCGGGGCGCGGACCTTATCAAACTAGGTCTTGCCCCCGGCCGACGCGTCGGTAGGATCCTGGCCGAGATTGAGGAAAAATGGATCGCGGACGGCATGCGCGGCGATCGGGCCCGATGCCTCGCCTGGGCACGCCAGGCAATCGACATTGAGGGGGACGAGACATGACAAGTACCGCTGAAACCGCCGCGCGCGCCTTGATCGACGCCCGCGCCAAGAATGCCGCCCTCGAAAACTTCCCGGATGGAAGTGCGCCGGACAATGTCGCGGCGGCCTATGCCATTCAGGATGCGGCGGTGCTGCTGTCGGGAGAGCCTGTCGGCGCCTGGAAGGTCGGGCCCGCCGCCCCGGATTTTCCGGAAACCTGCGCTCCGATCCTTGCATCGCGCCTCCTGACCTCGCCCGCGAGCTTCCCCAACTCCCTGCGTCTGAAAGCGGTGGAGTGCGAGGTCGCCTTCCGGCTCGCCCGCGATCTGCCGCCGGGTGGCGGGCCGTATACCGGCGCCCAGGCCAGGGCCGCCGTCGCCACGGCCATGGTCGCCATCGAGGTGGTGGAGACGCGCTATGCCGGATGGCCGGTCAAGGACAAGTGCTGGGCACTCGCCGACAATCAGTCCAATCACGCCCTGGTCGTGGGCGCGGAAGTCCCACTGCCGGACCAGGCGACGCTTGGCGCCCTGACCGCGACCCTCGCCCTGGGCGGTGCGGTCAAGCCGGCGGACAAGGGCTTTCCCGGCGGTGATCCCTTCGCCCTGATCGCCTGGCTTGCGAGCCATGTCGGCACCCGCGCGCCGGTCTTGGCTGGCCGCGGCCTCAAGGCCGGCGACGTCATCACCACGGGCTCCTGGAACGGCGTCGATTTCGCGAGCCCCGGCATGACCGTCCGCGCCGACTATCCGGGCCTCGGCTCCGCGTCGATCACCTTCGGTTAATGCAGGTCCGGGTCAGTCCATGTCGGGGGCCGGCCAAATCACCTGGGGCGGCAGGCTCATCAGGATCGCCTCGGTATTGCCGCCGGTCTTGAGGCCGAACAGGGTTCCCCGGTCGTAGATCAGATTGAACTCGACATAGCGGCCGCGCCTGACCAACTGGTGTTGGCGCTCGGCCTCGGTCCAGCTTTCGTTCATATGCCGCCTGACGATCCGAGGATAAACACCCAGGAACGCCTCGCCGACATCCGTGGTGAAGGCCATGTCCCGCGCGTAATCCCCATCGAGCTGGTCGTAGAAAATTCCGCCGATCCCGCGCGGCTCGTCGCGATGCGGCAAGAAGAAGTACTCGTCGCACCATTTCTTGTAGCGCGGGTAATAGTCCGGATCATGGGCGTCGCAGGCCGCCTTGAGCGCGGCGTGAAAGGTCTCGGTGTCCGTGTCGTCCGGCACCATCGGCGTCAGATCCGCGCCACCGCCGAACCAGGACTTGGTGGTGGTGATGTGACGGGTGTTCATATGAACCGCCGGCACTTTCGGGGACTGCAAGTGCGCGACCAGCGAGATGCCCGTTGCCCAAAAGCGGGGATCCTCCTGCGCGCCCGGAATCTGCTTGCGGAAATCCTCGGAAAACTCGCCCGAAACCGTGGAGACGTTGACCCCGACCTTTTCGAAGACCCGGCCCTGCATGATCGACATGACCCCGCCGCCGCCACCCTCGCGGCTCCACGTCTTGCGTTTGAAACGGCCGGGTTCGCGATCCCGAAACGGGCCGGCATAGTCCCGCTCCAGAGCCTCGAACGCGCCGCAGATCCGGTCCCTCAGGGATTCGAACCAGAGTGTCGCCTGTTCCTTCTGGCTCTCCGTCGATACATACATGCTGGGCTCCCCTGCTGGCCGAAAGTACTGGCGTGGATCGCCGGTCAAGGCAAGGCCGCCCACCTTACCCGCGACATCACACCGCGTCCCGCGCATGTTTGCCGGGGACGCAGGGGCGGCATGGTGTTACACATCTTGCGCCCCATCAGCCACAAAACGCCGAGCCCATGCCGGACCCAAAGAAATCCCTGAAAGCGGCGGCAGCCCTGTTCCAGACGGGACGGCATCGGGAGGCCCTGGAAGCCTGCCGGCCGCTGTTCCATGGTCCGCTCGAGATCGCCGGCGCCGCGCATCAACTGTCCGGGCTGATCCTGAACGCGAACGGAAACGTCGATGCCGCGACGATACATCTGCGGCGCGCGGTGATCGTCGCGCCGTCGAGCCGAGCGCCATGGGTCAATCTCACGGTGGTCGAACGGAGATCGGCTGAACGGGCTCCGGCGTTCCGCAGACACCGCCTGCTGTGCGTCATCGACCCGACGCAGGCCGAATCCTGGCACGCATCGGCGCTGCATGCGAATGATGAAGGCCGAACGAACACGGCGCGGCGGGCGGGACGGCGCGCGCTGCTCCTCAGCCCCGGCACCGCTGCGTTTCTGGAGAGCTATGCGGAACTTAGCGGCACGTCCGCCCGCGAGACGGAAGATTTCCTGAGACGCGCTTGCGCGGCAGACCCCGGCGCCATCGCGACCGCCGAAAAAGCGGTCCGGCATTTCGGCGCGCGCAATGATCACGCCACGGCATTGAAGCTCCTGACCCGGGCGCTCCGCGCGAGGGAAAGCCCCCGTTTAAGGACCTTGG
>JAYOEU010000003.1:0-40457 GCA_038116915.1 Alphaproteobacteria bacterium | reverse complement strand
ACCTTGGCCGGCTTCACCTTGCGGGGGCTTTGGCGCAATGATGAGGCAACGGACCATTTCCGCCGAGCCCTCGTCCTCGCGCCGGAGACCGGCGAAGCTTTATTGGGCCTGATGTGGTGCCGCCGCCAGGCCTGCGACTGGGACGGTGATCTCGTGTGGCTCTCCCGCGCTCACGGCGTTCTGCTCGCCGCCGGTCTTGCGGACCCGCAACCGGCATTCACGCTGGCATGGAGCGATGATCCCGCCGTGCAGCTTCGGGCGGCCCGCGCGATCGCCCAGGCTCATCTCAAGGCAACACGCCCGCCTGGAAGGGATGCTTCCGGAATGTCCGGTGCCGGAAAGCGGATCAGGCTCGGATATCTCTCACCGCATTTCGGCGAACATCCCGTCGGGCGCTGCATCGTCGAGGTTCTGGAACGGCACGACCGCGCGCGGTTCGAGGTCTTCGCCTATGCCAGCAAGGATCATGGAGCGCATGAAATCTACCGCCGGGTCGCCGCCTGCGTGGAGCATTTCCGTCCCCTCGGCGCGGCGAGCGAGGATGAAATCAGCGCACGCATCCGATCCGACGAGATCGACATCCTGGTAGACCTTGACGGCTATGCCCAGGGTCATCCGAACATCATCGCCCATCGTCCCGCGCCGGTCCTGGTCAATTTTCTCGGGTATCCGGGGACCGGCGGCGGCCTGCATGACTATCTGATCAACGACCGCAACACGATCCGGCCGGGCACCGAAACCGCCTATACCGAGCCCATCGTCTGGATGCCGGACTGCTATCTTCCGCCTCCGACCGAAGGCCGGCCGGCACCGACGCCAACCCGCGCGGACGAGGGACTGCCCAGCGGCCGGCTTGTGCTCGCCGCCTTCCACACCGCCTACAAGATCACGCCCGAGGCCTTCGGCGCCTGGTGCCGGATCCTGCGGGCGGTGCCCGATGCGGTCCTCTGGCTGCCCGGCGGACCGGCATCCCGCGCCGAGGCCCTGCGCGCCGCCGCCGAGAGGCGCGGCGTGGCGCCGGACCGGCTGATCTTCGCCCGGTTCCACCCCGAGCACGGCGATCACCTGGCACGCCTGCCGCTTGCCGATCTGTATCTCGACACGTTTCCCCATACCTCGCATTCGACCGCGGCCGAGCTGATGTACCGCGCCTGCCCGCTGGTCACCCGTACCGGCGATGCCTTCGCGTCCCGGGTCGCGGCAAGCGTCCTCGGCGCCGCCGGAATGCTCGACCTCGTCACGCCGGACTGGGAGGCGTTCATTGCCAAGGCAATCACGCTCTGCACGACGCCCGGCGCGCTGGGCCGGATACGCCAGCGCCTGCGCGCCGCCCGCACCTCGGCGCCGCTATTCGACCGCGACCGCTATGTCCGTGCATTGGAAACCGGTTTTGCGGAGATGGCGGAACGCCACCGCGCTGGAAAGCCGCCGGCCCCGATCAGGATTGCCGCGTAGATCCGTCTTTTCGGGCATGCGACGCGTTGCCGGCCCTTTTCACACCGCAAGAGGCTCGCCATAGTGGGAATCCATTTTCCGAATGCCCCGGAGCCACCCCATGCCGCGCACGAGATTCCTGTTCGTCCTGTTCGACGGTCTGCGCCGGGACATGATCCGGCCTGACCTGATGCCCAATCTTCACCGCTTCCGTGGCGCCTGGTGCGATTTTCCGAACAGCAGCTCGGCCTTTCCGTCCGAAACCCGGGTCCAGGTGTCGAGCTTCGTCACCGGCGCGTTCTGCGGCGGCGCCAGCCTCGCCGCGGGCGCGAATGCCGGGGCCGGCCATGGGATCATGGCGAATGCCTTCTATGATCCGGCGCTGGGCTATGACGGGCCGATGGATACCTCCGATACGCCGCGCATGACCACGGCGGCTGGGATCTACGGCCGTTTGCAGAAGGCGGAGAACCTGGGCGAGATCATGGCCCGCGCCGACCGCAAATACGCAGTACTGACGACCGGCAAGATCGGCAATGCCAGACTGCTGAACATCGACGCCGCGGCGCTCGGCCAGCCGGTCTTCTCCATTTGGGGAGCCGATGTCTCAAGTCCCGCCGCCGATTTCGACGGCATCATCAGACGCTTCGGCCCGGTGCCGGAACAAACCCTGCCGAACACCGCCGTCGCCGATTATGCGACCAGGGTTCTCCTGGAGCACATGATTCCCGACCATGACGCCGATATTCAGGTGATCTGGTACAACGAGCCGGATCTCTCCTACCACTACAAGGGCATCGGTTCGCCCGAAAGCGATATCGCGGTGCGCGGCGTCGATGCCGGTTTCGGGCGCATTCTCGACTGGTGGGAAGCTGAAGGCAGAGCCGCCGGGTGGCAGATCATCGCCGCCTCGGACCATGCCCAGATCACCGTCACCCGCCAGGTGAACGTGATCGACGCCCTCAATGCCGCCGGTTTCAAGGCCGGCAAGGCGATCGGCGAGGGTGTGGACGTGGCCGTGAAGCGTAGCTCATCGGGGCAGATCACCGTTCGCGACCGGGATCCGGCGCTGGTTCGCAAGGTTCTCGGCTTTCTACAGGAACAGGACTGGTGCGGCCTCACCTTCACCCGCAGCAGCGGCGACGGCGCGTTGTCCATGGGCCTGATCAACAGTCTCAACGAGCGCTCGCCGGACATCAATTACACAATGCGGTCCTCCGACGGGGTGAACGAGTTCGGCTATCCGGGCCTCTGCATCGCCGACAATGGCGACATCCCGCTTGGCGGCGGCATGCATGGCGGGCTGCAGAAGACCGAGATCAACAATCTGATGGTGATCGGCGGCGACCGCATGCATCGGGAAACCACGTTCGAGGTGCCGACCGGCATCGTCGACATCATGCCCACCATGCTGCGCGGCCTGGATATCGAACCGCCGGACACAGCCATGGGCCGGCCGCTGGCCGAGGCCTATCTCGACGGTGGTCCGGTGCCCGCCTGGCGGGAGCGGACCGAGCATGCCGCCGGCGGCGGCTATGCCCAGGAGATGACGGTCGGCGATGTCGAGGGCGCCAAGGCCGCCTATTTCCGGGGCGGGAAGCGCACATCATGAGCAGAGCGATCATCCTCTACGAGAACATGCGGGCGGCGGCCTATATCCCGTATTACCTCGCCGATGCGCGGAAAGCCTTCGCCGCCGAGGGCGTGGATGTCGAAATCCGCACCTCTCCCGCCACTCACCGCACCGCCGAGGCCTTGCTGGAAGGCGAGGCGGACGTCTCCTGGGGCGGCCCGATGCGGGTGATGCTGCATCACGACCGCGACCCCGACTGCCCGCTGGTCTGCTTTTGCATGGTGGTTGGACGGGAGCCGTTCAGCCTGGTCGGACGCGAGCCGAACCCCCGGTTCCGGTTCGCCGATCTCAAGGATCTTCGCGTCGGCACGGTCAGTGAGGTGCCGACACCCTGGATGTGTTTTCAGGATGATCTTCAGCGCGCCGGCCTCGACCCGGCGCGGCTGAACCGGGTCGCGGGCAACACCATGGCTGAAAATGCCACCGCCCTGCGCGCCGGCGAGATCGATGTCATACAGGTGTTCGAGCCCTATACCGATGATCTGCTGGCGTCCGGCGACGGGCATTTCTGGCACGCCTTCGCCGAGCGCGGGGCGACGGCCTACACCACGTTCTACACCACCCGTCAGTTCGCCGACGAAAACCGCGAGACCTGCCTTGCCATGACCCGGGCGATGGCGAAGACCCAGACCGCGCTCTTCTCCGAGACCGCGGAAGCGATCGCTTCCGCGGTGGCCGGATATTTTCCGAACCTAAGCCAAGAGGCCCTCGCCCGGATCGTAAACCGCTACCGGGATACCGGCGTTTGGACCCGCACCACGGCGCTGCCGCCGACCCCGGTCGTGCGGTTGAAGGCGGCGCTGATTTCCGGCGGTCTGATCAGCCGGGACATGCCTTATGAGCGGGTGGTCGCCGACGGCCTGTCGGACATCGGCTGACCCAAAAACGGAGCGCGGCAGACATGCATGCCGATGATAAAGCGGCCGAAATCCCCACCATCGACATCGCTCCGTTTCTGCGCGGCGACGCGGCGGCGAAACACGTCGTCGCCGGCGACGTGGCGATGGTCTGCGAGGCGACCGGCTTCCTCATCGTCTCGGGCCACGGGATCCCGGATCGGACGATTGACACGGCGTTTTCGGCGTCACGCGCGTTTTTCGACCAGGACCAGGCGGAAAAGGACCGTTGGCATCCGACCGGCCCGGCACGCCAGCGCGGCTATCACGCGCTTGCGACACGGGGATTGGCGAACACCCTGGACAAGTCGGTGCCGCCGGATCTGCGCGAGACGGTCTTCCTCGGCCCGATTCGGGATCACCGCGCCGACTACGCCCATCTGCCCGAGGCGTCCGGCGCCTATGCCGAGAACATCTATCCCGACACGCCGGCGGAGTTCAGCGCGGCTCTGCGCGAGCTATACGCCGCCTACGAGCGCCTGTCGCTTGATCTGCTGCGGATCTTCGCGGTCGCGTTGGAGCTGCCGGAAGACGCCTTCGCGGACAAGATGGACCGGCATTTCAGCATCCTGAGCTCGCACCACTACCCGCCGCTTCGCGAGCCACCGCTGGACGGCCAGCTCCGCACCGGCGCACATACCGATTTCGGGGTCTTCACGATCCTCGCCATGACCGACGCCATCGGCGGGTTGGAGGCGCTTTCGCCGGATGGCCATTGGATCCCCGTATCACCGCGGCCGGGCGCCCTGGTGGTCAATCTCGGCGACATGATGGCGCGATGGACAAACGACCGCTGGACCTCGACCCTGCATCGGGTGGCGAACCCGAACACGCTCGGAGCCTGGAATTCACGGCGTCAGTCGATCGGCTTCTTCGCGCATCCCAATTTCGATGCCCGGATCGACTGCATCCCGACCTGCCTCGCGCCCGGCGCGAAACCGCGATACCCGGCGGTCACCGCGGGCGAGCATATCGCCATGAAGATCGCGAAAAGCCACGCCGCCTAGGGCGAAGCCGTGGTCTGTGAACCGGCCGGAAACCGCACAAGGCCCAAGCGCCGGCGATTGGCGAAACGCCAGAGCAGCATGACGCTGGTAGCCGCCAGACCGATGGCGAGGCCGCTCCACACGCCAACCCCCTGCAGATCGAACCGGAAGGCAAGCAGGCCCGCCGAGCCGAAACCAAGGCCGAGATAGCAGAAGGTGGCGAGCATCATCGGAACCCTCGTGTCGTTCAGGCCGCGCAACGCGCCGGCGGCAATCGCCTGGCCGCCATCCACCAACTGGAAAATCGCCGCGACCGCGAGATAGCTGACCGCAAATCCGATCGCGGACGCATTCCCCGGATCCTCGAGATCGAGATAAAGCCCGGTGATCTCACGCCCGAATAGCCAAAACACGATCGCCGCCGGCGTGAGCGCGATCAAGGCGATGACCAGCGCGGCCATCCCGGCCCGTCCGATGCCGGCCTCGTCCCCGCGTCCCCAGGCGAGCCCCACCCGCACGGTCGCCGCCTGGCTGATCCCGAGCGGTATCATGAAGGTCACCGCCGCGCATTGCAGCGCGATCGCATGGCCCGCCAGCGGCTCGGCGCCGAACTGTCCGATCAGGAAGGCGGCGATCGCGAACATCCCGGCCTCGGCCAACACCATGAAGCCGGCGGGAACGCCGATCCGCAGCAACTCCAAAAAGCGCGGCCAGTCCGACCGCCAGAGCCGGCCGAGGATCCGATAGCGGCGAAACCGCCGGTCCCACAACACATAGCCGAGCATGGCCGCGGCCATGAAGACATGCATGATGGTCGTGGCCAGGCCCGCGCCGAACAATTCCCAGCGCGGAAAGCCGAACTTGCCGAAGATCAGCGCATAGTCCGCCAATCCGTTCACGAAAATCGCCACCGCCGTGACGACCAGGGCAACCCGGGGCCGGCTATGGGCCGAGGTGAAATTCCGGAACACCACATAAACGAAATTCGGGAACAGCACCCAGACGGCGGTCCGCAGATAGGGTTCCGCCGAAGCCGCGGTTGCCGGGTCCTGGTTCATCAGCAGCAACAGGTCGCGGCCATGCCAGATAATGACGGTGAACGGCGCCGCCAGCAGCAGGGCAATCCAAAGGCCCTGGCGGACGGTCCGTCTGACGCCCCGGTAACGGCGCGCGCCGAGTTCCTGAGCGCACATCGCCGCCACGGCGGTCATTACCCCCATGCCGAAGAAGACGAAGGGAAACATGACGCTGCTGCCGAGCGTCACCGCCGCCAGCGGCCCGGGGCCGAGCCATCCGATCATCACCACATCGGTGGTGGACATCGTCACGGTCGCAAGCTGGCTGAGCACCAGGGGCCAGGCGAGGATCAACGTGGCGCGAAACTCGCCGCCCCAGGACGGGCCGGAATGAAAACCGGAAGGCCCGGGAGGGGCGGTATCAACGGTTGATGTCATGATCTCTGCTCTTTTTGGCCGGAACGGCCGGTCGATCCAATTCCGCAAACACGCGGCGGCGCAACGCCTAACCGGTTAGGGCGCTACCGGGCCTCGGCGGTGGCGCCACGCGATCGCATGCGCCGCGAGCAAAGATGTGCCGGATCGAACATGGGCGTCGGATACGCCGGAAATGCCGGCGCGTCAACGCAAAGCGTCGGATATCCGAGGATCGGGCCGCTATTCCTTCGCGTCCGGTGGGATCGTCGGTCCGGGATCGAAGGGTGAAATCAGCACTCTCGGCTGCGCCTGTTTGCCCGCATAGAGCTCGTTGCGCCGCTCGGTCAGATAATCGGCGAAATAGCGTTGGTCCGCCGCCAGCATTTCCAAACGGCGGTTCTCCATCTCGGTCCAGAGATTGTGAACCTCACGGATCGCCTCGGGGCTCGGCGGCATGGCGTCCAGTTTCTTGGTGGAGTCGTTGATCCAATTGATCGTGTTGTCACGGGTATTCCGGGCCTCTTCGACCTTTTTCTCGACCTGGTCAAAGACGAGTTTGTCGAGCTCTGAGGGCGATCCATCGCAAAACGGCTTCAAAATCCGCAACAACGCAAAATCCTTGGCCGTGAGTGCATAGAGCGGCTTGCTGAAATAGGTCATCTCGAGATTGCGCACCGACATCGCTCCCTCGATACGCGCCAGCCGCTCCAACGGAGCTGTCGCCCCTTTCAGCTTTTTGCATTCCGCGTCCGAGATTTCCTCGCCATCCGGCCCCTTGATGCGATTCGGGATTTCCTCGTCCTTTTTTTGTTGTGTTTGTGCGTGCGCGGCGCCGACAACAGTCAGCAACGCAATCAGGGCCACGACGCCGATGCGCAACAGACAATTCGGCCTTGACGCCGGGTGGGGCTGGGTGTCCGCTCTCATGCCGTTAAAGATAGGGTGTCCCGCCCGTCGGAAAAAGCCGTTATCGATCAAAAGGACAAGAACATGACCGCCGCCGCCCTGTCCGACGTCCCCTTTGAAACCTGGAACCTGTCGAAACCCGTCGCGCGTGGCGGCAAGGGGGTTGTCGTCTCCCAGGAAATCGAGGCGGCGACGGTCGGCGCCGCGATGATCGAATCCGGCGGCAATGCCGTCGATGGCGCGATCGCGACCGCTTTGGCCTTGACGGTGACCGAGCCCTGGATGAGCGGGCTCGGCGGCGGCGGCTTCATGGTCGCCTACATTGCCGCCGAAAAGCGGGTCCGGGTGGTGGATTTCGGCATGGTCGCCCCGGCTGGCCTCAATCCGGCGGACTATCCGCTGACCGGAGCCGCCGGCGCGGATCTCTTCGGATGGCCGGCGGTCGCGGGCGACGTGAATTTCCATGGCCCCAAATCGATCGCGATCCCGGGGTCCGTCGCGGGCTATGCCCTGGCGGCCGAAAGCTTCGGGCGCAAAAGCTGGGGCGATCTGATCGCTCCGGCTCTGGGTTTGGCGGAGCGCGGCCATCGGATCACGTGGTGGACCACCTTGAACGTCGCCTCCGAGGCGGGGTTGCTCGGCCGCTATGGCGGCTCCAAGGCGGTCTGGCTTCCGAACGGTCTGGTCCCGGCGATGGCGGCGGATATCGATCCCGGCCACCTTCCCCTCGGCAATCTGGCCGGCACGCTCCGCACGCTCGCCGCCAACGGACCCAGAGCCTTTTACGAAGGGCCCATCGCGCGGTCGCTCGCTGGCGATGTACAAGCCGCCGGCGGCACCCTTTCCGAGAGCGACCTTGCCAGCTACGCGGCGCGCATCGTGGATCCGCTGACGGTTCAGCGCGGCGGCGCCGTCTATAATCTCGCGGGCGGGCTCACCGCCGGGCCGACCTTCGCCGACGCGCTTTCGCATCTTCCGGCGTTTTCCGGCGCCGGCCCCGACGCCGACACCTATGCCGCTTATGCCCGCTGTCTGATCGCCTCCTACGAGCGGCGCCTTGAGATCCTGGGCCATGCGGGCGACATGGGCGACCGGAGCTGTACGACCCATATCAGCGCCGCCGACTCCGAGGGCAACATGGTGATGATGACCACGACCCTGCTTTCGAGGTTCGGCTCCCGCTTCGTGGCACCCGGCAGCGGCGTTCTGATGAACAACGGCATCAACTGGTTCGACCCGCGACCCGGCCGCGCCAATTCGATCGCGCCCGGCAAGCGCCCGCTGTCCAACATGTGCCCGATGATCGCGACCCGGGACGCCAAGCCCTGGTTCGGCTTCGGCGCGTCCGGCGGCCGCAGGATCATGCCGGCGGTCTTCCAGCTCGCCTCATTCGCGAACGACTTCTCGATGGACCTGGAAGCGGCGCTGGCGCAACCCCGTATCGATATCAGCCAGGTGGACAGGATCACCCATGACGGCCGCCTTGATGACGACGTTGCCGCGGCGCTGAACACGGTCGCGCCATCGCGCCCGTGGACGCCGACCGCCGCGCCGTCGATCTATGCGGTGCCCTCCGGTATCGTGATGGAGGCCGATGGCGGGCTGCTTGGCGGCGCGCATATTCATTCGCCCGTGGCGGGCGTCGCGACAGTCTGAGGAGAGCACCATGCCATCACAAAACGAACGCGCCAGCGCCGCCGGCCGCCGCCCGATCGGTAACGTCGTGGTCACGAAGACCGCCTGGGGCGGGTTCGCCGGCGCCACCGCCAAGGGACGCCTGGTCGGCTTCGATCCCGTCGATGCCGACCGCGATCTGGCCGATCTGTATCAGGCCGGGATCGAGGGCGAGGCGCCCGAGCGCATTTGGGATTATCTCGGATACGGTCCCTTCGCCAATGCGGAAGCCATGCGGCCCTGGCTCGAGTCCGTTGCGAAGTCGAAAGACGCCGTCTTCGTCGGCTATCGCGACAATGCGACCGGCAAGCTGGGCGGCATGGGAAGTTTCATGGAGATCCGTCAGCAGTTCGGGGTCGCCGAGATCGGCAATATCTGGTTCGGCCGGGCCTGGCAGCGCGGACCGAGGACCACCGAAGTGCTCTCGCTGATGATGCACCATGTCATGGATACGCTCGGTTACCGGCGGCTGGAATGGAAGTGCAACGCCTTCAACAATCCCTCCCGCTCGGCGGCCCTGCGCCTCGGATTCCGCTATGAGGGCGAATTCCTCAACCATCTGATCGTCAAGGGCCGCAGCCGGGATACCGCCTGGTTTTCCATCACCGACGAGGAATGGCCCGGCGTGCGCGCCGCCCATGCCGAATGGCTCGCGCCCGGGAACTTCGATGCGGGCGGAAAACAGCGAAAAACCCTGAGTGATCTGACCAAGGCGCTGTGGTGAGAGCCGATGGGCGCAGCAGCCTGATTTTTTTCACGATGCGCAAGACGGGCGCTGGCGAATCCTCGTCGAAAACGGGAGAATACGATTAGGACATTCGAGAGACTGTCCACGCGATGATCGCCGGGCGCGCCGTTCGGCCAAGCAACAGGAAAATTGGGGAGGACCGGATCATGGTGGGTTCCGATATCGAAATCGCGCGCGAAGCGAAGATGAAGCCAATTCTCGAGGTCGGCGCCGGCCTCGGGATTCCCGCCACCTCGCTTGAGCCCTATGGCCACTTCAAGGCCAAGGTGTCGATGGACTATGTCGACTCGCTGAAGGACCGCCCCGACGGCAAGCTGATCCTGGTTACCGGCATCAACCCGACCCCGGCGGGCGAAGGCAAGACCACGACCTCGGTCGGGCTCGGCGACGCGCTGAACCGGCTCGGCCACAAGGCGATCATGGCGCTGCGCGAACCCAGCCTCGGCCCCTGTTTCGGCATCAAGGGCGGCGCGGCCGGCGGCGGCTATGCCCAGGTCGTGCCGATGGAGGATATCAACCTCCACTTCACCGGCGATTTTCACGCCATCGGCGCCGCGAACAACCTGCTGGCGGCGATGATCGACAACCATATCTACTGGGGCAACGCCCTGGGCCTGGACTCGCGCCGGATCAGCTGGCGCCGGGCGCTCGACATGAACGACCGCTCGCTACGCTCGATCACCGGCTCGCTCGGCGGTCCGGCCAACGGCTTTCCGCGCGAGGACGGCTTCGACATCGTCGTCGCCTCGGAGATCATGGCGATCTTCTGCCTGTCGACCAGCCTGGAGGACATGCGCCGCCGGCTCGGCAACATCATCGTCGGCTACACGCGCGAGCGCAAACCGGTCTTCGCAAAGGAACTCGAGGCCGACGGCGCGATGACGGTGCTTCTGAAGGACGCGCTGGCGCCCAATCTGGTGCAGACCCTGGAGAACAATCCCGCCTTCATCCACGGCGGGCCGTTCGCCAATATCGCCCACGGCTGCAACTCCGTCATGGCGACGAAAGTCGGCCTGAAGCTCGCGGATTACGTGGTGACCGAAGCCGGTTTCGGCGCCGATCTCGGAGCCGAGAAATTCTTCGACATCAAATGCCGTAAGGCCGGTCTCAAGCCCTCTGTCGCGGTCGTCGTCGGCACGGTGCGGGCGCTGAAGATGCATGGCGGCGTCGCGCGCGAGGATCTCGGCCAGGAGAATGTCGAGGCGGTCCGGCGCGGCGTGGTGAATATCGAGCGCCATGTCACCAATACCCAGAAATTCGGGGTTCCCGTCGTCGTGGCGCTGAACCGGTTCTCCGGCGATACCGATGCCGAAGTCGAGGCGGTGCGCGCGACCCTGGCGCCGCATGGTGTCGAGGCCATCACCTGCACCCATTGGGCCGATGGCGGCGCGGGGGCGGAGGATCTCGCCCGCAAGGTCAAGGAACTGGCCGACAGCGGCAAGGCGGATTTCAAGCCCCTCTATCCGGACGAGATGCCCCTGTTCGAGAAGGTGCGGACCATCGCCAAGACCATCTATCACGCGGATGACGCGGTGGCCCCCGCCAACGTCAAGAATCAGCTGAAGACCTGGGAGGACATGGGCCTCGGCCATCTTCCGATCTGTATCGCGAAGACCCAGTACAGCTTCTCGACCGATCCGAACGCCAAGGGCGCGCCCACCGGGCACGAGCTTTCGATCCGCGAGGTGCGGTTGTCGAACGGCGCCGAGTTCGTCGTTGCCATCGCCGGCGAAATCATGACCATGCCCGGTTTGCCTCGGGTCCCGGCGGCGACGAAGATCATGCTGAACCAGGACGGCAAGATCGAAGGCCTGTTCTAGAAATCAAGAGCACCAACATCAGTTCAATTTCAGGAGGCGGGAGCAAATCCCGCCTCTTTTTTTCGCCATCCGGAAAATGAACCGGCTCCCGGGCCCGAGATCCATGATCAAGAATATCGCCATGACGATTCTTGGTGCTAAACTTGTGATGCTGTGATGATGCCTATGTGGCGGTCCCGCGCTGAATATCATGCACCTTCCGGACCGGCATAAAAGTTCATGGGGGAGCCAAGACCGACGTCCAATTCAGTTCACGAGTCACATGCTCGCCCGAAACGATAAAAAAATTCTCAAGGGAGACAGATGATGTCCGTTATGAATTTGGGAAGACATGCGTTGATTGGCCTTGCCGCCGCCACGGCCATGGCGGCGATGACGGTTCCGGCCCAGGCTTTCGAGCCGACCAAACCTGTCGATTTCGTTATCATGGCGGGCAAGGGCGGAGGCGCCGACAAGATGGCGCGTCTCATGCAGTCGATTGTGGAAAAGGAAAATCTTTCGGCCCGCCCGCTGGTCCCGAACAACAAACCCGGCGGAACCGGCGCCGAGGCCTTGGTGCACCTGAACGGCGCCGGTGACCCGGACCACACGATCATGGTGACCCTCAACTCGTTTTTCACCACGCCTTTGCGTCAGCCCGGCCTCAAGGTCGACATCATGAAATTCGCTCCGGTCGGCCGGATGGCGGAGGACACCTTTCTGCTTTGGGTCCATAAGGACAGCGGCATCACCAGCTTCGAGCAGTTCCTGGAAGCGGCCAAGAAAGCCGGCAGCGGTTGGGTGATGGGCGGAACCGGAAAGAATTCCGAGGACAACATCATCACCGACCATCTGAACAACGCCTATAGTCTCAGCATCAAGTATATTCCCTATAAGGGCGGCGGCGCGGTGGCCAAGGACCTTGCCGGCAAGCAGATCAACTCGACCGTCAACAATCCGTCCGAAGCGCTCGGCTTCTACCAGGCGGGTCAGGTCGTCCCCTTGGTTGCCTTCACGGACGAACGGCTGCCGATGTTCCCGGATGTTCCGACCCTGAAGGAAAAAGGCGGCGACTTCGCGTACTTCATGCAGCGGGCCGTGGTCGGCGCGCCGGGCATGTCCGCCGATGCGCTTGCCTATTACACGGCGCTGTTCGACAAGGTCTTCAAGTCGGAGACCTGGCAGAAGTACAAGGCCAAGCAATCACTGATGGGTGATTTCCTCGCCGGCGATGGGCTCCGGGACTACTGGAAGGTCCAACGCGACCGTCACGAGAAGATCCTGAAGGCCTCGGGCGCCATCAAATAGGCACTCACAGGTGACTAGCGGTACGAAGGGAGTCCCCGATCATGCGTCGGGCTGAGATCGTCACGGCCATATTGCTGGGGCTCCTTTCGATCTATCTCATGTGGGAGAGTGGCGAAGGACCGAGTTGGGATCCGGATGCTGTGCGCTTCGCCAATATCGGCTTTGTCGAGGGCGAAGGACCCGGCAGCGGGTTCTGGCCGTTCTGGCTCTCCCTGGTGATGCTGATCAGTTGCGTGTGGACCGGGGTGAATTGGTGGCGGCGGAAAACACCGCCGTCCCGCTCGGATGAGCCGTTCCTGACCCCGCACGCGAAACACATGCTCTTTCAGGTCGGCGGCAGCCTGCTCGTGTTCATGGGGCTGACCCATGTGCTTGGCTATTACGGCGCGATGTTCCTGTTCCTGATCTACTATCTGCGCTTCCTCGGCCGCCATTCCATCGGGCGCACGACGGCGATCGCGGTCGGCGTGCCGGTGTTCAGCTTCTTCTTTTTCGATGTCGCCATGCGGATCGTGCTTCCCAAGGGCTATCTCGAGCCCCTGTTCCTTCCGCTCTATGCCATCTTCCTCTGAGTGGTGATTGCATTGCACTCCCTAACCCCGATGTTTCCGCGCCTGTCGAGATCCCGCACCCATAGGGAGCCGGCCTGACATGGAGATTCTGGCGTCCCTCGGCTACGGCGTCATCCAGGCGCTGTACCCCATCAATCTCGGCCTGGCGTTTCTCGGCGTGCTGGTCGGCCTCTTCGTCGGCGCGATGCCCGGCCTCGGGTCGGTCAACGGGGTCGCGATCCTGCTGCCGTTCACCTTCGTCATTCAGGACATGACGGGCACCGCGACCTCGCCGATGATCTTCCTGGCGGCGATCTACTACGGCGCGATGTACGGCGGCGCGATCAGTTCGATCACCCTTGGCATTCCCGGCGCCTCGACCGCCGTCGCGACAACCTTCGACGGGCGGCCGCTGGCGCTTTCCGGCAAGGCCGAAAAGGCGCTCATCACCGCCGCGCTTGCGTCATTCGTGGGCGGCACCGTGGCCAATCTGCTGTTCACGGGCTTCGCGCCGGCGCTGGCGACCATCGCGCTTGATTTCGGCAATCCCGAGATCTTCGCGCTGATGCTGCTGGCCTTCGCGACCTTTGTCGGCCTCAGCGGCGACGACATTCCCAAGACCATCTTCTCCATCGCCTTCGGCCTGGTCCTGGCGACGGTCGGCTTCGATATCGTCTCCGGCGAGCCGCGACTGATCTTCTTCGACATCACCGAGTTTTCCCACGGCATCCAGTTCCTGGTTCTGGCGATCGGCGTCTACGGCATCGGCGAGATGATCTGGACGATCAATTCCGCCCAGGAAAACATCACGATGACCGAGGCGAAGATCAAGATTTCGACGCTCATCCGGGAGATCCGCGAATTCCCCCAGGCCTGGAAAGGCACCACCGTCGGCTCGGCGCTCGGCTTCTTCGTCGGCATCCTGCCGGCGGCGGGAGCGACGCCGGGATCGCTGATGGCCTACGGGGTCACCAAGATGATCTCGCGCAATCCCGAGCGGTTCGGAAAGGGTGAGGTCGACGGCATCGCCGCGCCGGAAGCAGCGAACAATTCAGCCTCCACCGGCGCCATGCTGCCGATGATGACGCTGGGCATTCCCGGCTCGCCGACGACCGCCGTCCTGCTTGCCGGCATGGTGATCTGGGGTCTGCAGCCCGGTCCGTTGCTGTTCAGCAACCAGCCGGATTTCGTCTGGCCCCTGATCGGCTCGTTCTATGTGTCGAACGTGATCGCGCTGGCGGTCAATCTGGCCTGTATTCCGATGTTCCTGTGGATGCTGCGGATGCCGTTCACCATCCTGGCGCCGTTGATCTTCGTGCTGTCGATCGTCGGCACCTTCGCGGCCTATCAGAACAATTTCGACGTCTGGGTCATGGTGATGTTCGGGCTGGGGGCCTATTTCCTGCGCATTCTCGACTATCCCCTGGCGCCGGCGGTGCTTGCCATCGTCCTCGGGCCCATCGCCGAGCCGAAGCTGCGCCAATCCCTGCTGCTCTCGGATGGCGATTTCAGCATCTTCCTGACCCGGCCCATCGCCGGGCCGATCACGATCCTCGCGATCATTCTGCTGCTGCTGCCGCTGGTGAAGCTGATCTACCGGAAGATCCGCGCCTGAGGGCGGTCACGGCGCCGGTCAGAAATCGACGCAACGCCCGTTATGTTCCCAATCGCCGAAGCGGGTCGGCTCCGGACCCTTGGGACCGCCCAGTTCCTTGGGAAGGTTCGCGGCCGCCGCGCGCGGATCAAGTTTGGCGTCAACGGCAACCGGCGTGCTTTCCGGCCGGACCGGCGCGGAACCCGACGGGCGGGCCGAGGCATCACGAATGCTGGTCTGGCTGAAGGCGCGCGGTTTGTCGTTCATCCCTGGAATATGGCCCCGCCGCCTCCGGCACGCAACCTTGGGCTCCGCGAAACACACTCACCCCATGCGCCGCGGCGGGCAAATTTTCCGGCATATTGGTTTAGCTCTTGCACCCGCCCCCCGCGCGCGAGTATCCGTGCGATATGAGTTCTTCGAGCGATGTATCCGCCGCCCGCAGCGTCGCCTTCGACCTGCTGCGCTCGGTTCTCGCCAGGCGCAAGTCCTTCGACGATGCGATGGCGATTCACGACGGTTTCCGACGCCTGCCGGCGCGGGACAAGGGGTTCGCGCGTCTGATTTCGGCGACGACGCTGCGGCGCCTGGGCCAGATCGACGTCCTGATCGACACGTGCCTGGAAAAGCCGCTCCCCAAGGCCGGCGAGGCGGTGCGCGACATCCTGCGCATGGCGGTCGCCGAGATGCTGTTTCTCGGCGTTGCCGCGCATGCCAGCGTCGACAGCGCGGTGACCCTGGTTGAAACCCGCAAGCTCGCCAAGTTCAAGGGCCTGACCAACGCCGTGCTGCGGCGGCTCTCGCGCGAAGGCAAGACAATGCTCGCCGCGGTTCCGGAGACCCGCAATATTCCGGATTGGATGCTCGCCACCTGGTCGGAGGGATTCGGCGCCGACATTGCCGAACGCATTGCATCGGCCTGCCTGCGGGAGCCGACGCTTGATCTTTCGGTGAAATCCGATCCCGAGGGATGGGCCCGCAGGCTCGGAGCGACGGTGATGCCGACGGGCACGCTGCGCCGTGCCTTCGACGGTCCGATCGATGCGATGACGGGGTTCGCGGAGGGCGCTTGGTGGGTCCAGGACGCCGCCGCCGCGCTGCCCGCGCGTCTGCTCGGCGACGTCAAGGGCAAGCGCGTGCTTGATCTCTGTGCCGCTCCCGGCGGCAAGACCGCGCAGCTCGTGGCGGCCGGCGCGCATGTGACGGCTGTCGATCGCTCGGAGCCTCGTCTCGGCCGGCTGCGCCGCAACCTTGCCCGACTGCATCTTGAGGCCGAGACCCTGGTCGAGGATGCGACCACCTGGCGGCCCAGCGCGCCCTATGACGCCGTGCTTCTCGATCCGCCCTGCACGTCGACGGGTACGATCCGGCGCCATCCCGACATCCTGCATTCCAAGGGACCGGAGGATCTGCCGACGCTGACGGCACTTCAGGACCGGCTGCTGGCGAGTGCGGTCGAGATGGTGAAGCCCGCAGGCGTATTGGTCTTTTGTACCTGCTCGCTGCAGCCCGAAGAGGGTGAGCGCCGGATCGAGGCTTTCCTGGAATCGAACGCGTCGGTTGAGCGCTCGCCGATCCAGGCCAAGGAACTGCCGGGCCTAGGCGCCTGCGTTACTGACGCGGGCGATCTTCGGAGCTTCCCGTTTCATCTGTCCGAACGCGGGGGACTCGACGGATTTTTCGCCTCGCGTCTGATCCGCCGGTGACCGCTCGCCGAATTGCCAACCCCGTGCTTGCGGGGCCGGGCGCAACCTGATACCTGCAATCGTCATGCAACAGCCAATTCGTATTTCGCCCTCCATGCTCGCCGCCGATTTCGCGTCGCTGGGCGCCGAGATTCGCGCGGTGACTGAGGCCGGCGCGGATTACATCCATCTCGATGTCATGGACGGCCATTTCGTGCCGAACCTGTCCTTCGGCCCCGACGTTATCAAGGCGATGCGGCCGCACAGCACCCTGCCGTTCGATGTCCATCTGATGATCGGTCCGGTCGACCCTTATATCGGAAACTTCGTTGACGCCGGCGCCGACATCATCACCGTCCACCCGGAAGCCGGGGCCCATGTGCACAGCACTCTGCAGCAGATCCGCAAAGCCGGCGTCAAGGCCGGCGTGGCGCTCAATCCCGGCACCCCGGTCGATGTATTGGACAATCTGCTGGATCTGCTGGACCTCGTTCTGGTGATGACGGTCAATCCCGGCTTCGGCGGTCAGGCCTTCATCGCCAGCCAATGCGCCAAGATCGCCGCTGTTCGCCAACGTATCGATGCAACCGGCCGGGCCATCGACCTTTCGGTCGACGGCGGAGTGAAACCGGAAACCGCCCGTCTGGCTATCGACGCGGGCGCCGACGTGCTGGTCGCGGGCACCGCGGTCTTCGCGGGGGCCGGCAAATCCTACGCGGAAAACATCGCGCATCTGAGGCGCCCCTGAACATGACGGATCGCGGACCGTTGCGGACGTTCCGTGAACTGTATTTCCGCTCGCCGGTCTCGCGCTGGCTGCTGAACCGGAACCGGCGGTCCGAGATCGCGGTTTCAACCACCGACGCCTGGCCCGGCGATGCCGACCGGGGCCGCGCCATCGTTGACGGGCGCTTCGTGTCCTCGGACGTGGTCATCGCGAATGCCGATACGGCTTGGGCGGCACTTCCGCAGGCGGAGGCCCATGCGGCCTATCTGCATGGGTTTTCCTGGCTCCGGGACCTCAGGGATCTCGGCGGCGAGGCCGCGCGAAACACCGCACGCAATCTGGTCGCGGGCTGGATCGGGCGCAACGACCAGTGGCACCCCCTGACCTGGCGTCCGGACGTTCTCGGCAATCGGATCGCGCTATGGCTCGGAACCTATGATCTGTTCTGTGAATCGGCCGAGGATGCGTTTCGCGACCGCGTTCTCTCGAGCCTTTCGCGCCAAGCCGGACATCTTGAGCGGGATTTGACGGCGGCGCCACCCGGCGTCCGGCGGCTTCAGGCCATCAACGGGCTGACATTCGCCACGGTGGCCCTGGGCCGGGGGGCCGCCGGCCTGGAAGTCGCGGAGCGGCTGCTGAAAAGCGAGATCGCGGCCCAGATCAATCCCGATGGCGGACAGGTGTCCCGCTCTCCGGCGCGCCATTGCGAAGCCCTGATGGCGCTGATCGATATCCGGACCGCCTTCCGCGCGGCGGGCCGCGCATCCCCAGCGGATCTCGACGAGGCGATCGACCGAATGACGGCGATGCTGCGGCTCTGGAGGCACGGCGACGGCAGGCTGGCGCTTTTCCATCAGGCAACGGAGAATCGGTCGGCTCTGCTGGAATCGCTCATCGCGCGTTCCGAATCACGGTTCAAAACGGCGGCGGAAGCACCCGATACCGGGTTTCAGCGCCTGACCGGGGGCCGGTCCTGCCTGATCATGGATACCGGCGCCCCCAGCCCTATCGAAGGATGCGCCCATGCAAGCCCGTTGGCGTTTGAGCTGAGCGTGGGCAAACAGCGTCTCATCGTCAATTGTGGTACCAGCAACGCGGATCCGCGCTGGCGCGGGCCGCTCAGGGCGTCGGCGGCACATTCGATGCTGATGATCGACGATCACAACGCGGTCGACCTGTCCGGCGACGGAAAACGCATCACCGTCTCCGTGGACCGCCAGCAGGCCGACGGAGCGAGCATGGTCGAGGCCGCTCACGACGGGTACCTGAAAAAATTTGGCCTGCTGCACCGCCGCCGTCTGTATCTGTCCGCGTCCGGCGACGATCTTCGCGGCGAGGACAAGCTCATCTACACCGGAGACCCGGGCGATGTTCCGAAGGTCGCGACCCTGCGTTTTCATCTGCATCCGCGGGTGCGCGCATCGGTGATCCAGCGCGGTGCGTCGGCGCTGCTGCGCCCGCCGAGCGGCGGCGGGTGGCGGATGCGCACCGACAGCGGGCTCGACATCAACGAAAGCGTCTATTTCGGAACCGACGAACGGCAACGCTGTGAGCAGATTGTGATCTCCACCCCGCTTGAGCGGGTTCGCGACACCGGTGAAATCACGATAAGATGGGCGCTCCGCCGCGAGGACGTTCGGAGCGGTACAAAGGAGTAAAAGGCGCGTCGGGGCCCAGGTGCTCCGCCCCTTGAAAGGCACGCCCATGGCGACAGCAGAGAACAGCCGCTCCCGTCAACGATTGTGCCGTCAGCCATGACCGAGGATCCGAGCATCATTGAGCCCGTCCGCTACGTATTGGTGGCGTTCGTTGGTTTCATCATCTCCATTGCAGGCACATATTTTCTGATCCGGCACCTGTTGAAACGGCAGATTCTCGACCGGCCGAACGAGCGGAGCAGCCATGAGGTTCCGACACCCAGGGGAGGCGGAATTGCCATTGTCGGCGCCGCCGGAGCCGCCTGGCTGACCGGCGCCGCGCTTGCGGGAAAACTCGGGCTGCCCGACGTCGTTATTCTGGCAGCCGCCATCCTGCTGGGAGCGGTCTGCTTCATCGATGATCTGCGCGGCTTGGGCGCTGTTCCGCGTCTGCTTGCGCAGGTCGCGGCCGTGGCGCCTGGCCTTTGGCTGATATCGGATCAGGGCGGGTTGTTTCACGCGGTATTCCCGGCGGCGCTGGACCTCGCGGCGACGGGCTTTCTGTGGCTTTGGTTCATCAACCTGTTCAATTTCATGGACGGGATCGACGGCATTACCGGGGTCGAGATCTGTGCCATCGGCGTCGGTGTGGCCGGCCTTGCGGCGCTCGGAGCAAGCGAAGCGAGGCTGATCGATCCGGCGCTGGCGCTGACGGCGGCGGCTCTTGGATTCCTGGTCTGGAATTGGCGTCCCGCGAGCATTTTCATGGGGGATGTCGGCAGTATCCCGATGGGATATCTGCTCGGCTGGCTGCTGATCAACGCGGGCGCGGGAACCGGCGAGCACGGCTCCGCCGTCGCGGCCTGTTTGGTTCTGCCGGCCTACTACCTGGCCGACGCGTCCATCACTCTCGCGCGGCGTCTGTCGCGTGGGGAAAACATATTCCAGGCGCATCGCCAGCATTTCTATCAGCAGGCGGCGATCCGGGGGATCGGACACGCCGCGATCTGCGGATCGGTGATTGTCGCCAATGCGGCCCTGATGCTTACCGCCTGGTTTCTCGCGCCCGAGCGTCCGGCATGGGGGAGTGCGCTCGCCGCTCTGATCGTGGCGATCCTGTTGCGTTGGATGGCGGCGGGCTGGGGCTGGGGCAACCGCGCCGAACAACCGGGAGCGAAGTAGTGCGCGTCGCCGTGATCGGAGCCAACGGGTTCATCGCGCGTCACGTCAACCGGGCGCTGTCCGCCGCCGGACACGAGGTCGTTGGCATTGTCCGCCGCCGCGCGATCACCCGGCTTCCCGATGTCGCGGCGCTGCGCCATGTGGAGGATGCGTGGGCCGAACCGGATTGGGACACGCTCATCGCGGATACCGACGCGGTCCTGCATCTGGTCCCGCCGCCACATACAGAGAGCGCACAGCATGCATCGGCAAAACAGGGTGCAACCGCGGGGGTCCCGGCGCTTGCCCGCTCGGCGGCCGCCGCCGGCATGCGGCGGCTGGTCTTCGTAAGCTCGGTCAAGGTCAACGGCGAAATAACGACGGACGGCCCGTTCGACGCGACGTCGGTGCCGAAGCCGGACTCCACCTACGGAGCCGCAAAGCTCGAGACCGAACTCGCCCTGAGGGCACTATCAGCGGAACTGGGATTGCCGATCACCATCGTCCGACCGGCCGCCGTCTACGGCGACGGCGGCATGGGAAACTTCCGTTTTCTGGTGAAACTCCTTCGCATCATGCCGGGATGGCTGCTCCCATTGGCAGGGATCGAAAACCGGCGCTCCTTCATTCATGTGGAGAACTTGGCTTCGGCACTGGTCCGGTGTTTGGAGGACGATACCGGGCGCAACCGGCTGTTCCTTCTGCATGACGGGGAACCGGTGGGCACCAGCGCGCTGTGCCGGGCCATCCTGACGGCCCTGGGCAGGTCCCCGGCTCTCGCGCCGGATCCCTTCGGGATGATCCGCTCGATCGTGACGCTGGTTGCCCCGGGGATCGCAAGACGGCTCTACGGGTCCTTGGAAATAGACGGACACGGTATCAGCGACGCTCTCGGATGGGAGCCGGCTCTGACCCTGGCCGAGGGTCTGAAAAAAGCTCTGGCGCCGGAACGGAGCGAACCATGATACGGCGATCGCTTGTGCTATCCTGGACACCGGGTCCAACACGCGGCGAGGCCGGAGAGCGCTTTTCGTGACAATGCATGGTTTCAACCGCGTGGCGCTGAGCTATCTGCATGACGTTGCGATGGCGGCGGCCTCCTTCCTGCTCGCGCTCTATCTCCGGCTCGGCGGCGAATTGCTTGTCTGGCCGCGCGATGTGGTGCTGCACGGCCTCGCCATATTCACCCTCGTCGCGGCCGCGGTGTTTCTGTGGATGCGCCTGCACCGCACGATCTGGCGTTATGCCTCGATCGGTGATCTCGGCCGGATCCTCCAGGCGGTGGTGCTGACCGTCGTGCTCTTCGTCGCCTGCCAGTTCGTCTACAACCGCCTGGCGGACTTCCCGCGTTCCTTTCTGCTGATCGAGATCATCGTGCTGACCGGTTTGCTGGCCGGGCCGAGATTCCTCTATCGCTTTCTGAAGGACGGCGAGCTTGCCTCCCTGCTGGAGCGCAATGCTCATGCCCGCATTCCGGTGCTGCTGATCGGCGCCGGCGACGGAACCGATCTGTTCATCCGCGAGATGTCCAGGGGCCGCGAGGCCCCCTACCGCGCCGTCGGGATCATCGATGACCGTGGCGGGCGGGTCGGCCGCAACATTCGCGGGGTCCCGGTCCTTGGCGATCTGCAAGCCTTGGAGCAGGCGGTCGTAACCCTCCGCCAACGCAATCTCGCGCCGCAAAGGATCGTGATCACCCGCCGGGAAATAGACGGCTCGGTGGTCCGGGAGATTTCGGAGGTTGCCGACGCGCTCGGACTGCCGCTTGCCCGGATGCCCCGCCTTACCGCTTTCGACAAGCCGGAGGACGGTTCCACCACTCTTCAGCCCCGCCCGATCGATGTCGAGGACGTCCTGGGCCGGAGCCAGGCGGTTCTGGACATTACGCCGGTTCGCGCCCTGATCACCGGCAAGAAGGTACTGATCACCGGCGCCGGCGGCACCATCGGCGGCGAGCTCGCGCGCCAGGTCGCGGGGCTCGAACCGGCGGAACTCGCGCTGCTCGACGCCTCTGAATTTCTACTCTATCAGAGCGACCTTGAAATCGCCGAACGGCATCCGGACCTCTCGCGCCGCGCGATCCTCGCGGATGTCAGGGACCGCCGCCGCGTGGATCAGCTATTTGATGAGGTCCCACCGGACCTCGTATTGCACGCCGCCGCCTTGAAACATGTACCCCTGGTCGAGGCCAACCCGCTGGACGGCATCCTCACCAACGCGATCGGGACCCGCAATGTCGCCGAGGCCTCGGCCCGCGCCGGCGTCGGGACCATGGTGCTGATTTCCACCGACAAGGCCGTCGATCCCTCCAACGTCATGGGCGCGACCAAACGACTTGCCGAGGCCTACTGCCAGGCGCTGGATGTCGAAGGCCATACGACGGGGACAACACGGTTCATCGCCGTGCGTTTCGGCAATGTCCTCGGCTCCACCGGTTCCGTCATCCCGTTGTTTCAGCGGCAGATCGCCAATGGCGGACCGGTCACCGTTACCCATCCCGACATGACCCGCTATTTCATGACCGTGCGCGAGGCGGTGTCGCTGGTGCTGCAATCCGCCGCCATGGGCGGCCGGCTGAATGCCGGCGGGATCTGCGTGCTCGATATGGGCGAGCCGGTACGCATCCTCGATCTCGCGCGCCAGATGATCCGCCTGTCCGGCCTCACCCCCGATGCGGATATCGGGATCGTCTTCACCGGCCCGCGTCCCGGCGAGAAGCTGCATGAGGCTCTGTTCCACGCCGATGAGGTCTTGCTGGAAACCGACATTCCCCTGGTCAGCCGTGCGACGCCCCGGACCATCGGGCTCGCCGAGCTGCGCGGGGCATTCGATGATCTCGAAAAACAGGCGCGCGAGCGGAATACCGAGGCCACCATGCGGGCCCTGCAGGCTCTGGTTCCGGAGTTCAAGCCACCGGCGGGCTAGAGCAGGACATAGCCGCCGTCGGAGATCACCGTCTCGCCAACCACATAGCCCAGGACGTCCGACGCGAGCAGCAGGGCGAGCCGCGCCATTTCCGAAGCCTCCGCAAGGCGCCCCGCCGGAATGCCGCGCAATGCCTCGGCGCGTTTTGCATCATCATCCAACAGGTAGCGGTTGAGGTTGGTCAGGGTGCGCCCCGGCGCGATCGCCACCACCCGCACGCCGCGCGGCGCCCATTCGGCGGCGATCGACTTGGTGAACTGGGCGATCCCGGCCTTGGTGGCTGCATAGACCGCGCGCTCGGCCGAGCCGTGAAACGCTAACTGGGAGGAGGTATTGACGATCACCCCCGTGCCCCGTCGGAGCATGCCGAGACCAACCGCATGCGCGACCCGCATCGGCCCCATGAAATTGATCGTGGAAACCCGGTCGAGCTCGGCCATCGGCATCTCGGCAAACGGCCCGGACCAGAGCACGCCGGCGTTGTTCAGCAGCACATCAACCGGCCCCGCCACCTCCGCCAGCGCCTGGATCGAGGCCGGGTCCGCCTGATCGAAGATGATGCTCCGGCTTCCCGGCAGGTCGCCCGCGATCTCCGCGAGTCCGCTTTCGTCCCGGTCCGTGAGCAACATCGACGCGCCATGGGCATGAAAGGTCCGCGCCATGGCGGCGCCTATCCCGCTCGCCGCGCCGGTGACCAGCACCCGCTTGGCGGAAAAATCGAGATCTCTCTCCTCGATCTTCATGGGCCCGCGCCTCAGCGCCCGGCCCGCACCAGCCTGCCCGGCCTTGCGCCCGTGGCGATGCCGCGCTCGAAGATCGGCACGCCCGAGACGATCGTCGCCTCATACCCGTCGACCTTTTGAATGAGGCGTTTGCCGCCCGCCGGCAGGTCATTGACGATTTCCGGCGCGCGCGGACGCAGATTGTCGAAATCAATGAGGTTGAGATCCGCCTTCTTTCCAACCTCCAGCCGGCCCCGGTCCTTGAAGCCGAAGAAATCGGCGGTCTCGCTGGTCTGACGCTTCACCACCCATTCCAGCGGCAACCGTTCACCGCGGGAGCGGTCGCGCGCCCAATGGGCCAGCATGAAGCTCGGCACGCTGGCATCGCAGATCAGCCCGCAATGTGCGCCGCCATCGCTCAAGCCCAGCAAGGTCCGCGGATCGGTCAGCATCTCACGCACCGGTTCCAGATCGCCGCTCACATAGTTGGTCACCGGGAACAGGAACTTGGAGGAACCGTCGCCCGCCACGAGATAGTCATAGGCCCACTCCTCCGGTGACTTGCCCTCGCGCTTGGCGATGGCGGCGACCGACTGATCGGGTGCCGGCTCGTAATTCGGTGGATCGCCGAGCGGGTACATGCGGTCCCAGCGCGTGGTGATCTCGCGCTGCAACGGCGGCAGGATGTCGAGCAGCTTGGCCGAGACCTCCTCGCCCAGGATGGCGCGCTTGACCGCGGGATCCCTGAGCTTAGCAAGACGCTCGGCGAGCGGAAGGCTTTCCAGCGCCTTGAAGCCGGAGCGCACCGAGAAGGAGGTGAGCGAGGTCGTCAATCCCAGGATCAGCCCCACCGGACGGCCTGCGATCTGGGCAGTGATATCGGCCCCGCTCGCGCCCGCGGCCTTCGCCCCGGCCAGCAGCCGGCGCCAGCGTTGCGGGTCATAGGAACGGTCGGTCAAGAGGAACCAGAGCGGCCTTTTGATCTCGGCGCCGAGGCGGGTCATCCACTCGAATTCCGCCGCCTCATCCTCGAAGTCCGAGATCATTCCGAAGGCGCCGGTGCCGGCCTTGCCGAGCGCGCGGCCGATCCCGATCAATTCCTCTGTCCGGGAATAACGTCCCGGCACCATGTCGCCGGTGGTGGTCTTGTGCTGGTCGGTTCGGGAGGTGGTGAAACCGAAGGCGCCGGCCTTCAGCGCCTCCTCGGTCAGCCGCGCCATGGTGGCGATATCCTCTTCCGTCGCCGCCTCGTGGCGGATCGCCCGCTCTCCCATCACATAGACGCGCAGCGCGTGATGCGGCATCTGGGCCCCGACATCGATCACCCGCTCCTGACGCTCCAGCGCGTCGAGATACTCAGGAAAGCTCTCCCAATCCCAGGACAGACCCTCGGCGAGCGCGATGCCCGGAATATCCTCGACCCCTTCCATGAGATCGATCAGCGCGTCGTGATGCTCCGAGCGCACCGGGGCGAAGCCGACGCCGCAATTGCCGAACAGGATCGTGGTCGAGCCGTTCCAGGACGACGACGCCAATTCCGGGTCCCAGGTCGCCTGGCCGTCATAATGGGTGTGGATATCCACCCAGCCCGGCGTGACCAGCAGGCCATCGGCCTTCATCTCCCTCTTGCCGGGTCTGGCCTTGCCGCCGACTTCGCTGATGACACCGTTGTCGATGGCGATATCGCCTGTGCTCTGGCCGGCGCCCGTGCCGTCAATGATGGAGCCTCCGCGAATGACCAGATCATGCATGAGCTGCTTCTCCCGAGCGAGTCGTCCCACTTTCGAAGTCCGACGCACGTTGCCTCGAAATGCCGGTTTCGACAATATCCAGAGCGGTAAAAACAAGTAGCTGCTTTCCCTCATGGCAGGAATGGAAACCACCTCGATGACCCCTCCGGCCCCGATCGCCAAACTCGACATCCATGCCCTTAGGGCCGAGATAGACACCCCGGTCGTCACCTCCTTCGGCAGCATTCCCGCACGGGCGACCGCACTGATCCGGATCGAGGACACCGATGGTTTCCATGGCTGGGGCGAGATCTGGGGAAATTTCCCGATCATCACCACCGAATACCGGGCGCGGCTGGCGGCGACCCTGCTGCCAAGGGAGTTGCTCGGCGCGACGGTTGAGAGTCCCGGCGCCTTCACCAATGATCTCATCCGCAAGTTTCACATCCTGAAAGTCCAGGCGAGCGAGCACGGGCCGGTGAGCGGGGTTCTGGCGGCGTGCAATCAGGCACTCTGGGATCTCGCCGCGCGCCGGGAAGGCAAGCCTCTGCGCCGGATGCTCAATCCCGGCGCGCCGGACCGGGTGCCGGCCTATGGCAGCGGGCTCAATCCGAGCGACTGTGTCGAGGTTACCGCACGGGTCCGGGCCGAGGGCTACCGCGCCTTCAAGCTGAAGATCGGCTTCGGCGCGGAAACCGACCGCCGGAATCTCCGGGCTCTGCGCGCCGGCATGCGCTCCGGCGAGCGGCTGTTCGTCGATGCCAACCAGTGCTGGACGCTGGAGCAAGCCCGGGCGGCGATCTCCATGCTTGCCGACGCGGGTGTCGAGTGGTTCGAGGAGCCGATGGTCGCCACCACGCCCACCGAGCAATGGCGCATCCTCGCGGCGGAATGCCCGATCCCGCTTGCCGGCGGCGAAAACATTCTCGACGCGGCCGGCCTCGCCGAAAGCACCGGCTGGTTCGCCTATGTCCAGCCTGATATCGGCAAATGGGGCGGCGTCGATGGGTGCCTTGAGGCTGGCCGCGAAGCCCTTGCCGCCGGCCGCACCTATTGCCCCCACTGGCTGTCCGGCGGCATCGGTCTGGTGCACTCCGCGCACGTTCTGGCGGCGGCCGGAGGGGCCGGGCTGCTGGAGGTCGACACCAATCCAAATCCACTCCGAACCCAAGTAATCCAAACGCTTCCCGGCATGGCGGACGGCCTGTTCCATCTGGGCGACGGACCGGGTATCGGCATCGATCCGCCGATCGCGGAGATGCGGCGGTGGCTTGTGAGTCACGAGAGTTTTTCGGCGGCGTAGATCAACGAAAGCCCGGCGTGGTTGCCGGACGGCGGGAACCGCCTCAGACTGCGGGATGGTTGCGTCGCTGGATCGGGATCTTCCCCAAGCCAGTGATGCTCAAGGGGTTAAGCAAGGGAGCGGAAGTACACGATGGCCGATGCAATCGTATTGCGGGAAACCGGCGGACCCGAGGTCCTGCGGCTGGAGAAGGTGGAGGTCGGCGATCCCGGCCCCGGGGAGGTTTTGCTGCGGCAGACCGCGATCGGGGTTAATTTTCATGACTGTTACGTGCGCTCGGGCCTCTATCAGACACTGAAGCTGCCTGGGATTCCCGGCCTTGAGGCCGCCGGCGTCATTGAGGCGGTCGGAGCGCGGGTTGACGGCTTTCGGCCGGGGGACCGGGCCGCTTATTTCACCAGCGGCTACGGCGCCTATGCCGGTGCCCGGCTGATCCCTGCGCGGGATCTGGTTCGAGTGCCCGAAGGCATCTCGGATGACGTCGCCGCCGCTGTTCTGGTCAAGGGCCTGACCGCGCACATGCTTTTGCACCGGGTGCATCCGATCGGCCCGAAGGACACCATCCTGGTGCATGCCGCCGCCGGCGGGGTCGGCCAGCTCTTGTGTCAATGGGCCCATCGCATCGGCGCAACCGTCATCGGAACCGTCGGCAGCGACGCGAAGGCCGAACTGGCGGCGCGTTCCGGCTGTGATGAGGTCATCCTCTACAGGGATGAGGATTTTGTCGCGCGCGTCAAACAGATCACCAGCGGCCGCGGCGTCGACGTCGCCTACGATTCCGTCGGACACGATACCTTCGACGGCTCGCTCGACTGTCTGGCGGACCTCGGCCATCTGGTGAATTTCGGCCAATCCTCCGGCCCGATCGACCCGTTCCAGATATCCAGGCTGAGCCGGGGATCCTACAGCGTGACCCGGCCGATGCTCTTTCACTACACGGCCGACCGCGAAAGCCTGGACGCAATGGCGGACGCGCTCTTCACCGGTCTGACCGACGGCACGCTCAAGGTGAACGCGCCGGCGTCATTCCCGCTCGCGGATGCCTCGGAGGCTCACCGGTCGCTGGAAGCGCGGCAATCGGCCGGCTCTATCGTCCTTACCGCCTGACCGGTCCTGGCGGGATCGGCCCGCAAAGCACAACGGGCACGGATGTTCAGTCCGTGCCCGCCGCGTGTTTCGAAACAAAAGCCCGTCAGAACGAACTCACGTACGCCACGCGAATTGCTGCGCCTTACGGGTCGAGTTTTGCGAAATCACGATGTTGACCAACGCCGGTCCCGGGAAGGCCATCGCCTTGTCGAGCGCCGCCGGGATATCCTTCGGATCCTCGACGAAGAAGCCCTTGCCGCCAAAATCCTCCATGATCTTGTCGTAGCGCGCCCCGTAAATGAGCGTGTTCGGCTTCATGTTCATCATCGGGTTTTCCGGAATCTCCGGCATGCCCGGGCCGATGCCGCCGTTGTTCAGCACGACGATCTTGGCCGGCAGGTTGTAGCGGACCAGCGTTTCCATCTCCATGCCGGAAAAGCCAATGGCCGAGTCACCCGAGAGATGGATGACCGGCTTGTCCGGATGGACGATGCACGCCGCAATCGCGTGACCGAGCCCGACGCCCATGGTTCCGTAGGTGCCGGCATTCAGGCAGGCCCGCGCATTGGCGACCGGCAGCTGGGTAAGGCCGATATCCATGGTTCCGGCACCTTCGGCGCTGAGGACCGCGTTCTCGGGCATCCAGGCCGCGACGTCCCGCAGCGCCCGGTAATAGCCGGCCGGCGCGGTGTCGTCGTTGACCTGGGCCGAAATCGTCTGGACGTTGGTTGAGATCTTGTCGCCCAGCGCCTTCCGCCACGGCGTGTCCTTCGGATAGAACCACTGCCGTCCCTCCAGGGCCTTGTTCATCTGGCCCATGATCGCCTTGCCGTCACCGACAAGCGCGACTTCCGACGGCTTGTTGTGGCCGATTTCCTCCGGCGAGATGTCCAACTGAATGACCTTGACGTCGGGGGCGAACCGCGGCGGCAGGCCGAAATGGAAGATCCAGTTGAAGCGGGCGCCCATCAGGAAAATGACGTCCGCCTGCTGCAGCGCCAGGGTCCGGGCCGCCGACGCGGCGAGCGGATGGTTGTCGGGGACCACCCCCTTGCCCATCGGCGAGCGCACGAAGGGAAGCTGCGTGCGGTCGATGAACTCGCGCACCTCGTCCTCCGCCTGCGCCCAGGCCATGCCCTTGCCGACCAGCACCATCGGCCGCTCCGCCTTTTCGAGCAGGTCCAGGGCGGCGTCGATGTTCTCGTTCGGCGCGATCATCCGCGGCGGTTCCGGAACCTTTTGGACCTGGGTGATTTCGCTGAGGTCGCATTCGCCTTGAATGATGTCGTCGGGCATATCGAGATAGCAGGCACCCGGACGGCCGTAGATCGCATGCCGGGTCGCCATTTCGACGTAATACGGGATGCGCTGGACGCTTTCGATACCATGCGCGAACTTACAAAACGGCGTGGCGATCAGCACCTGGCGCTCTTCCTGGAAGGCGCCCATGCCGCCGCGGTAGGTTTCCGAGGCGCCGCCGATCAAGATCATCGGCCAACAGTTCTGCTGCGCATTCGCAAGGCCCGCCAGGCCGTGCACCACGCCCGGTCCGGTCACCACGATGCAGGCACCGGGGCGCCCCGTCATGTAGCCATAGGCTTGCGCGGCGTAGGACGCCGACTGCTCGTTGCGCATGCCGACATAGTTGATGCCTTCCTTCTGCGCGGCTTCGGCGATCGGGCCGACCGGAAAACCGACGACACCGAAAAGATGGTCAATTCCCTGCTGCTTGAGGCTCCTGGCGATCAGGGTGGCTCCAGTAATCTTGCTCATATCATTCCTCTCTCATCCGAATGTCCGATACCGGGCTGTTGGTGGGACGACAGTCCAGATTTGCCGCGTTGCTCTTTTGGTTTTGATATGCGCAGCAGAGCCCATTTCGACAGAGGGCCCCGAAGCCGGAACCACTCAGTCCGCACAGTGTGGTGCGGAATCTCCGATCCATCAACAATAGTGTTGCCCGATCCCGGGTTCATCATCCATTTGGACAATCAGCGCTTCCAAGACACAATCTGGTATCGGGCGATCGGGTCGCCCCGGCAGGGATCCAATGGATCTACGCTGTCGGATTTCCCTTCCGAAGCCCAGGGGAGAAGGGATTCACGCCACTCCGGGAACCACCGGACTAGGCATCGATGACGCAATCGCCTTTCGGGTGGGCCACGCATGTCAATATGTAGCCGGCTTCCCGCTCACCTGGCTCCAAGCCCGCATCGTTACTCAGATCCACCTCGCCCGAGATCAGTCTGGCCTTGCAATCCCCGCAACTTCCGGTTCGGCAGCCATAGTCGAGATCGATGTCGTGCGCCTCGGCCAGATCCAAGATCGACCCGCGCCCGTCGGTCGCGGCGGTAATGCCGGCTTTCGCGAACTCGACCGACAAGGCGCCGGTTTCCGGAACAGCCTCGTCCGCCCCCCCGCCCAACGGCGGCGCCTTTTCCGCTATCGAGGTACGGACACCGCCGAAACTTTCGGAATGCAGTTTCGCGAGGTCAAAGCCCATCTCGCCCAACAACGCCCGCGCGGCATCCATGAATCCCTGCGGGCCGCACATATAGACTTCCCGGTCAAACAAGTCCGGCGACACCAATTCAAGCATCGGCCTTGAAATCCGTCCGGAGAGCCCCGTCCAGTCTCCACGCTCGCCGCGGGTCTCGGAGACCTGCACCGAGGAGAACATGCGATAGCGTTCGACCATGTAGTCGAATTCCCTGGCATAGACGATGTCGTTGGGAGACCGCACGGAATTGAACATCTGAATATCAACATCGGCGGCCACATCGCAGAGCCATCGGGACATGGACATGACCGGCGTGATTCCGCTGCCCGCTCCGAGGAACAGGACCTTGCGGGGGATCGCGCCCGGCGTCAGGTGGAATTTCCCCTTGGGCCCCGCCACTTCGATCCTGTCGCCGACCTTGAGATTGTCCGGCAGCCAGTTCGAAACCAGGCCGCCCGGCACCCGCTTCACCGTGATTTCCAGGACATAGGGACGGGTCGGGGTCGAGGATATCGTGTAGGACCGGACAACCTTCTTGCCGTCGATATTGAGGACCAGGGAACAGAACTGGCCGGGCAGATAGGTGAACCGGCAGAGCGGATCACCCTGCAGGCGGAATGTGAAAACGTCATGGGTCTCGCGGATGATCTCGTTGACATAGAGGGGCGTGTCCTGCCCCGACCAGACCGGAAGGTCGGCGCGGGTGTCGATCTTCGTCGTATCGAGACCTTCGCCTGCGCCGCGGAGACCACTGACGACCGCCGGGGCGGCCTGGCCGTCACGGCTACGGATTTCCGCCGCCGGGATCCGTTCGAAAAGCACCGGGCTGGACTTCAGACTGGTCTGCGAGCAATAGGCGCACCGCTCCTCGGCTGTGGTCACGTCATTGACATAGACCTCGGCCTCGATCTGGGCACGGTTCTTGTGAAAGCTCACATAGGCGGTTTCACCCTTCACGCGGTCGGTGATCACCGCCGGCAGATCGATCGAGGCGCCGGTTTTACGCCCGGTCACCCGGATCCGGTCGCCTTCCACAAGTCCGAGCTTCTTCGCAAGCATCGGCGAAACATGGCAGGGGTTTTCGTCCGGCATGTTGACGAGCGGCGTCGCCTTGCCCGAATTGAAGGTGGAAGTCGCGAATTGAACCGCCTTGCGGTCGGACGACAAGGAGGAGCGCCCGGAATTCAGGATCATGCCATGGGGGATGTGGAGATCATCCTCTGTCGGCACGAAGAATCTGAAATCGCGCGGCTCACGGAAAATGCCCGCGAACGGCTTGCGGTCCGGATTGTCGTAATCCAGCACGTAACGGTTGACCCCGACGCCCCCATAGACGACAGCGCCGTGCTCGACCAGTTCCGTCCATTCGATGGGACGCCCGTCGGCATGTTCCGGACGGCAATAGAGCGGTCCCCGGCCGGCGACCATGTAGTCCTGAATGCGCCGCCAGAGCTGAGCCCGGTCAACCTCGCCCTGCATCCGTTTGAGCCCGCTTGCGAAACGCTCCTCGAGATATCCCGAGTCCAGATGCCGGGCCAGATCCGCATGGTCGGCGCGTCGGTTCGGATCGGACGCCAGTTGTCCCGCGACCGCCGCCATCATGTCATAGAGAATCGTGGCGTCCGATCGGGTTTCCGGCGCCGGGTGCTTGCCGGGCACCGACAACGACATCTTCCACTCGCCGTTCTGATAAAGCTTGGTCGCCGCGATATGCGGCGGGGCCGGAATAATCAGATGCGCATGCTTTAGCGTGAACGGATCCGGGATCGGGTCGATCACCAAGATTTTGGTTTTGGGATCCTTCAGCTTCGTGATCCAACGGCGGCGATCCATCATGTTGGCTTCGAACTGCGTGCCCATGAAGACGAAAAGTTCGCCGGCATCGGAAGTGAAATCGGCATAGTCGAGGGCCGCGCGGGGCTCATCCTCGACCACCCCCTGATAGGCATCGTCGGGCAGCCCCATGCGCCGCGCGGCTTCCGCCGTCTCTTCGATCGGAATGCGCCCCATATAGTATTTGCGGGACAGCCCCTGCACTTCGCTTTCGGCGTTGATCTGGCCCGGCACCCTCAGCGTGCCGCCGGCGGGACTGCCGTCCGGGTTGAGGCCGTACTTGCCGACCATGGCGAGCGCCGAGCCCCACAGGCAATGCGCGACCACCCCGCTCGACTGCGACAGCCCGACGGACGGTATGTTAATCGGTACCGTTCCGCGTTCGGCCAGCTTACGGGCGATCATGCGGATGCCGTCCTCAAGGCGCGCCTCATATTCCGGCTCGGGCGCGATCCGTCCCGCGACATGACGCGGCTCGAAGCGGCTTTGCCGCGCAAAACTCGAAAACCGCTCGAAACTGTCGGCTTCGGCGAAATGCTCGATGAAGCGGCCCTCTATCGCCGCGCCGTGAGCCGTCAGCAACTCGTGGGCGACGCTCAACGCCAGATGCGGATCGGACCGCGGCTTGACCAGAAGGACGCGCTCGGGTCCAAGCTTCTTCGCAAGGTCAATGGCGGTTTCCGTGACCGCGACCTCAACCAGGAAGGCGTCGAGATCCTCGCGTCTGGAGATCGCGCGGTACACCGGCGGATGGGTCACCAGACCGTTCCAGCCGTTGAACAGAAAAAACCGGTCGGGCCCGGTGACGCTCTGATCGATGGTCAGAAACGGGCCTTCCTGCCCGGTCAGGATTTCATTGTGGACCGCGCCGGCGTTGAGGCAATGCTCGGCATTGCCCGTCAGGTTGCGCACGCCAAGCAGCCGGAACACCTCTTGGACCGCGAAAATCGCGAAATAGTCGATCTGCCCGCAGGCATAGAACAGGGTCTTGCCCATGCGGCCCCGGTGGGCCAGCTGAAGATCGGCGAATGCCTTGATCGCTTCCGCGTATGAAATGGTTCGGCGTTGCCCGTCGGCGTCCAGAACGCTGGGCGCGAGATGGATCGGAAAGGCTGGTTTCTGCGCCGCCATGGACAGCTTGAGCTTGACGCAGCCGGCGGTGGGTAAGGTTTGCCGGACATTGCGCTCGGTCACATCCGCGCCGCCCGAATAGTGGGTTTTTCCCGCGCCCAGATCGGCACTCAGTTCCATGTTCCCCGATGTCTCGGCATGGAGAAAGCCGTTGTCGCCGACCCCACAGAAGCTGCACGAATACGGCGTTCCGGCGGCACCTTGGACCGGACCGTCCGCCACCCACGGCGGAAGAGACCCTGAGTCCTCAAGCGCACCGGCATGATCGATCACGGGCAATTCGCTGGGCATGGATCAGTTTCCTTCCCGGTCCGAGACTACGCTTCCGCCGGAGCGGATTTGGGGAATTCGAACCACACGGTGGTTCCCGCGCCGGGTTCGGAATTCAATCCTATTGTGCCGCCGAACGATCCGGTCACAATGTTGCGGACGATCGCCAATCCCAGACCCGAACCACCGATCTCACGGCCGGTGGTGAAGAACGGATCCCACACCCGGTCCAAATCCGCCGCGGCGATGCCCCGGCCATGGTCGGTGACCTCGATGCGATATTTGTCAGTGCCCTTGTCGGAGAGCACAACATCAATATCGCCCTCGGTATCCGGTCCGTAGGCATACCGCGCCGCGTTCGACAGAAGGTTAAGCATGACCTGCGAATAGAGGCCTGGGAATCCATCCCAATCACCGTCTCCGGACAACCGGTTGTCGAGTTTCAACGTGATGCCGGAAGTCTTCGCCTCGATCTTGAAAAGTTGCAGGACCTCCTCGGTCATTTGCGCGAGGCCGACGGTCTCGCGGCGGTCGGCAATCTGATGAACCGAAAGGTTCTTGAAGGAGCGGATAAGCGCATCGGCGCGGGAGATGTTGTTTTGAATCAGCTTGGCGGCTTCCGCCAGGTCGCCCAGCGCCTGTTCGGCCTGATTGTCCTTGGCGAGCGCGGACAGCGAATCCGGCCGCAGGTCCTCCACGATTATGCTGGCGGCATGGGTGGCGATACCGATCGGCGTGTTGATCTCATGCGCCACGCCGGCGACCATTTGACTGATCTGCCGGTGCCGTTCCAGTTCGCCCTCGCTCTTAAGCCTCTGCGAATTCATGGCGGCTTCGTAGACCGCCGCGTTCGTGTCACGCAGCCGTTTCGACAGGTTCAGGACGAAATCACCAAGGACGCGGGGCGAGCCGGATAACACCCGTATCAGGTCTTCGCGCGCCACGGCGAACAGCGCGCAATCCCCGTGCGCGACGGCCGTGGCGGACCTTGGTTCACCATCGAGAAGGGCAAGTTCGCCGAAGATCTCGCCCCGTCGGAGCGAAGCGATGACGACTTCCGCCGCGCCGGACCGCAGAATATTGACCTTCCCATCTAGGATGACATAGGCGGAATCGCCCGGGTCACCCTCCGAGAAGACAACCTGCCCCGCGTTCAGAGCCAGAAATTGGCCGGTTCCCGCGAGATGGACCAGTTCCTCGGGAGGCAGGTTCGCGAAAAGCGGAACCTGTTTCAGGAGCGTCTCAAGATCCTTGGCGGCCGCGGCATCGGCTATGTCGGAAGGGAGGGCGTGACGCGGGCTGAATTCGACGAGGCGCGCAAGCTCCGGAGCCTCCGTCATCAGGATGTTGCGCACGACGCGCTGCATCCAGATAAGACAGATGACCGCGATGACGGCGAGAATCGCCCAAGTGCTGGACCAGACACCGGTAAGGTCGAGAAACAGTCCGAACAACGGCGGCAACACGAAGCCGCCGAGCGCGCCGATCAGACCGACCATGCCGCCAACCGCGCCGACATTGTTCGGAAAGTAGTCCGGGATGAACTTATAGACACCGGCCTTGCCGATACCAGTCACCACACCGAAGACGAACACCAGGAATATGAAGGCCCAGAGATTTGCCGGGTAATAGATATTCGCGGTCCCCTTGGCGAGAAGCTGACCCTTGACGACGGTTTCGCCGACACTGACCACCGGCTCATGCCACTTCGTCACCCGGGGCAACACCGCATCCCCGGTATCCTGCGCCGCCGGGGTCGGAGTCACTGGCGCCTGGACCCGATGCGCAAGACCGTTGACGCTGATGGAAGTCGCGTCGACGCGCTCCACCGTGCCGGCCTGACGCGCAAAGACACTCGGCCCGGGCGAGAATATATCCATCCTCGGGATCGAGAGAATGGCGCAGGTGATGGCGCAAATCATGAAGACCCAGTACATCACCGCCCGCGGTCCGAACCGGTCCGAGAGCCACCCGCCAACCGCGCGCACCACACCCGAAGGCAAGCTGAAGACCGTCGCCAGCAGCCCCGCCTGCACGAGTGAGATCTGATAGACGCTGATGCTGTAGGGGACCAGCCACTGGGCGATCGCGACAAAGGCCCCGAATACGAAGAAGTAATAAAGGCCGAAGCGCCAGACCCGCAGGCTGAACAACGGTGCGATCCGCTCTCGAAACGCCTGTTGACTGGGTTGCATGACAACACGCTCGCGGCCGAGCACCAGAAACAGAACGGCGATGAACACGAGGATGCCGGCATATATCCGCGGCAAGGCGCGCCATCCCTCCGGATCGGCGCCGGAAGCGGTGAGCCAAAGCAAGGCGGACGGCGCCACCAGCGTGGTTATCGCCGCGCCGGCATTGCCCGCGCCGAAAATACCCAGCGCCGTTCCCTGGTTTTCCTTCTCAAACCAGCTCGCCACATAGGCGACCCCGACCGCGAAGCCGCCGCCGGCGAGCCCGAACCCGAGGCTGGCCAATAGAAAGTCGCTGAAATCCCGGGCATGGGACACAAGATAGAGCGGAGCCGCGGTCGCCAACATCAGCAAAAAGAAGACGATCCGGCCACCATAGCGATCGGTAAGCATGCCCAGAGGGACCCGGCTGACCGCGCCGGTAAGGATCGGTGTCGCCAGCAGCCAACTCACCTGCGTCGTCGAAAACCGCACCACGTTGTTGCTGGCCAGATGCGCCACCAGGACGCCATTGAACACCCAGCAGGCAAAGCACGCGGTAAAGGCCAATGTACTCAAGGCCAGCGCCATGCGCGCTTGGCCCCGGTCAATTGGCGGCGCTGTGTCCGTCATGTTTCAGTCAAGCCCCAAAACCGGACCCGTTCGTCTCGGCGGTGCATTTCCCGGTCATACCGCGATCGCGTCCAGGGCATCATCCTGTCCTTCGAGCATCCGCTCGGCAACAGAGGAGTACAGGGCATTGGACGCGTGGCCGGCAAGCAGGGTCAAAGCCGTTTCAACAGCGGGCTCCATCGTCCCCATTCCGAGATAGAGCCAGCCATGCCCCAATTCGTGATGCAGGTCGATCGGCACCAGGTATCCGTCGCCGATCGCCCCGGCGCGCTCCAACCTGCGCGACGACAATTCCCGCGCGATGCCGCGGCGCACGCTCTCCACCTCGGCACGCACCTTGACCTGATCGGTGGATGTCGAGAGATGGGCGCGATGATGTTGGGGGTTTCCGTGCTCGTCCATGGTATCCAGATCCAGCACGCCCAAGGGCGCCCGGCTGATCTCGAGAGCGGCCTCCAGAATGTGGGACAAAGTGGTGGGCAGGGGATCGTAGGAACGCAACGCGACCGCGCGGGTATGCAGGATCCTCAGATAATGCTGGAGCCGCTCCAACTGAACCAGTTCATCCCAGGCCTTGATCGCGGTCCGGACCGCCGAGTACAGGCGATTGGCATCAAGATCGGCTTTTCCCAGATATCCGTCGATATCGTACTTGTCGATCGTCTCCCGCTCCGGCGCCTGACCGGGCTGGCCGGTTCTCAGAATGATGCGGACATTGGTGTTCGCGAGTTCGGCGCGGATCGCGCGGCAGGCGTCGAGACCGGCGGTTTGCGTTTCCATCACCACGTCGAGCAGAACTACCGCGACATCCGGATTGTCGCGCATCGTCTCAACCGCTTCCTTGCCGGTTGCGGCGCTCAGCAATTCCAGGCGGCGATCCTTGTAACTCAACCCGCGAAGCCCGAGGCGGGTTACGGCATGGATGTCCGGTTCGTCGTCGACGATCAATACGCGGAAGGTTGATGCCGCCGAATTCGTTTCAGTGCTCAATCCTGCCTCCATCGTCACCGCCGCAACCAGGAAGATCCCGGAAAGGTTCCAGGATCTATTGGTGTCGATCCCCCAACAACTTAGCCACCCACGCTCACGAGAGTCGACCGCGACATTTGGAAATCTGAATAGGTATCGAGGCGATTGACAAGTGAGAATTCGCACCTGCTTGCCGACCTCGGACAAAATGCGAATTGGAAGACCAATTTAGGTGATCTGCCCGTGGTGTCCGCCGGAGGTTACGGAGGAAATCGGCGACCCATGGGCCGCTAGATTGTTCCGGCAATATCACACCGGAGCCACCGCGCCATCGAACCGCCCCGTACTGATCACGCTTCGAGCGGCCCAAGCAACCCGAGTTCCATGGCCTTGATCTGCAAGGCCATGTATTTCGAATTGATGCGGCATTGAGCCAGGCCGCCGGCGATAAACCACAAGCCTTCCTGCGGCGTGCGCCTAAACATGTTGTTGAGTTCGCCATCCTCGCCTATGCCCCAGACGGGGCCGATCCGCTCGGCGATCTCCTCGCCGAGCGCGCGGTGAACCAACTCCTTCTGCGGATAGTATCCGGTCGCCAGCACCAGCAGATCAACCGGCATCGTCGAGCCGTCCTTCATCAACACACCATCCGCCGTGAACCGGTCGATCCGATCGAAATGCATCAGGCCCAACTCACCCCTGATCATCAGATCGGAGCTTCCGGCATCCAGGTTGTAGCCGCCGCCTCGGCGGAAATACTTCATCTGATGTCCGGTTTCGTCCTCGCCGATATCGAACTTGAAACCGATGCGCTTGAGGCCTTCGATCATGTCGTGATCGAGTTCAAGCATGCGCTTTACGACTTGCTTATAGCCTTCGATGATCAGGGCCGGGGGCGCCGAGGCAACAATGAGATCGCAGTCATCAAGCGGCGGGCCCTCGTCCCAAATCGCTTCATTCAACCGGGCGCTCGGATCGATCGATACCACGGTGGTGGAACCACGCTGGATAAGCGTGGTTTTCACGCCATGGCTGTGCAAGTCGAGCGCGATATCATTGGCGCTGCTTCCGGTGCCCAGCACCAGCGCGGTCTTCCCGGACCAGCCGGCGCCGCTGTCGAAGCCTTCCGAGTGAATGACTTGCCCCTTGAACTCATCGAGACCCGGCAGTTCCGGGATCATGGGATAACTGCTGACGCCATTCGCAAAGACCAGATGCCGGGGCTTCACAACGCGTTCGGCGCCGCCGCCATGTTTCAGCGTCGCGGTCCAGCATTTCGCCGCCTCGTCCCATGTGCCACCGACGAACTCGGTATCCGTCCAACAATTGATCTCCATCGCGTCGGCATAGAACTCAAACCAGTTCCCCAGCATGTCCTTGGGAATGTATTTCGGCCATGTCGGCGGGAAATCCATATAGGGCAAGTGGTTGAGATGGATCGAATTGTGCAGCGCCAGGGAATGGTACCGCTTGCGCCAGCTATCGCCGATGCGGGGCCATTGCTCAACGACCAGGGTATCGACCCCGACCTGGTTCAGCCGGGCGGCGATGGACAGGCCCGCCTGGGCGCCTCCGATGACCAGGACCGTCGGTTCGCGGTCTTCATAGGCAGCCGCTTTGCGGCGAACGTCTTCCCAGTTATCACCGCCGAAATTGCGCGAGAAGGCAGCGCCGGTCGGACGATTGTCGCCCACCTGTTCGGGCCATCCCGCCAACTCCTCCAAGGTGGTCGAAAGCAACCACGCCTTCCAGGCGCCGGCATCCTCGGACAGCCGGATGATGCCGGAACCCCGGCCCACCGCCGTCGTAAACTCAAAAATCGCCTCAATGCACTCGCGGCCGAGGCGCCGGACCTGCCGCGGCGGCTTTCGGCCGGCGGGAAGATGGAACCTGCCGCCCCCGGTCGACGCCTGCGCCCGCGCGAGCCCGTCGCCAATGGCGTCCCGACCGTCGGCGGAGGACAGATCCCACGTGAACGCCAGGATGTCCCGCCAGTGACCATCCGGATAAAACAATCCGCCGATACGGGTCGCATCCCGCGCGCTCAACGCGGTTTCGAACGCCGCAAGCCATCCCTCGGCAACTTGCCGCGCCTGCGCCGCCTGTTGGTGAGCACGCAAAGAATCGTCGATAACATTCATTCCCAACCACCTCCGATCGTGCCCGTCGGACCCTCAATGCCAGGAATTCTAGCCCAATGCATCGGGCGAGGCACGTTATGGATGGGATATTGTTCGCTCAGGCCTTGCGAAGATCGCAAACGCCGATTTCAAAAAGTCGGGGATGCGAACGAAACACGCGGTGACATCCGACGGTCGACGGCGCGCCGGCCGGTTTTGGCCGGCCCGCAGAAACCACCGCCTATTGGGCCGCCAAATTCTGTTCGTCGTGCATGTCAAACCAGATCGGAACCTTGTAATGAATGGTGATTTCCTCGCCTTCCTCGATATCCCTCAGAGCGCGCCAGATCAGGTAATTTTCGTCATAGTCGAACTCGTAGTCCGAATTCGGAGTGAAGTTATGGTTACAAAGTGAAATCAACCCCAACGCGATGCCTTGGTTGTACCTCGTATCGCATTGCTGCAAATCCTTCGTGGCCTTATAGCGTTCCGGCGGGTCCCATTCGAATGCGTAATTGAAAAGCAGCGTCCCGCGTAGCAGGTCTACTTCGTTTTGCGGGACCACGACGACGGGGATCCGGCCGATCACGCTCCCTTTCGCAATGGGGGCCCCACAAACGATGTGCCGCCCCTTTTCCTCGGTCGAGTTTATTCTAACGAAACTCGACCGAATCAATCCTTCGATGTTCGCGGACATCTAACGAAAAACCGCCATGCGCCGAGACCTTCCGATATCGTTCCACACGAAGAGTTTGCCCACGGTATTGTGAGAGCGCAACTGTTGAAACCACATAACACCGAACAACAATCCACGCGATGCCTTGTTTGTTGGCGCTGGCCTGCCTGTATTGAGTGGTCCACCTGTCATGAGAGAATCAGGCGGTTACGA